>CAVFWY010000025.1:0-15879 GCA_963626175.1 Gemmiger sp. | reverse complement strand
CGCCCGAGCACGCGGGCGGTATCCTTCACGGACTCCTTCTTGCCGAAGTGGATGTCGGGGCGCGTAAGGTATTCCGCGCCGCCGCCTTCGTCACGCGCCGCGATGATCGAACTGTTGCGCGTGCGCGTCGAGGACTTCTCGAAGATGAGGGCGATGTTCTTGCGGTGCAGCAAGTCGCCGCGCACCCCCGCCTTCCGCCGCGCCTTCAGCTGTCCGGCGAGATCCACGAGGTTCAGCATTTCCTCGTCCGTAAACGATGCGAGACGCATCAGCGAGCGTCCCTTCAGACTGTCCATCCATTCGAGCATGATTGACCTATTCTCCTTATATTAAAGAAGTCAGCGTGATTCGCCACCTTCCGTGGCGAGGGAAAAGTTCCAGACATTCGCGCCCCGACAGGTGTCGATGACCTGCACGAGCGACTCGTATTTCGTCTCGCGGTCGGCACGGATGATGACCGGCTGGCCGGGGTAGAACTGCGCGACCTTGCGAAGACGCTCCTGAAGTTCGCCAAGCGAAAGCGCCGTGCCATTCACCTTCACGAGACCGTCCTTCGCGAGATTGACGATGATTTCGCCCGGCAGCCGCTCTGGCTGGTCGGCGGTCTTCGCCGACGGGAGCTTGATTGAGATTTCGCTTTCCCACTGGGAGAAGACGCTCACCGTCACGAAGAAGCAGAGCAGAAGGAAGATGACGTCGAGCATCGACGTCAGAGCGAGGGCCGGGGCGCGGCTTCGCGTCTCGACCTTAAACTTCATCGGCCGCCTCCTCGAGTTCGGCGATTCGCTTCGCCGCGCGACGGCGGAAGAACGCATACGCGACGAGGGACGGAATCGCCACCCCCAAACCGAAAATCGTCGTCACGATGGCCTTTGACACGCCCGCCGCAAGCACGACAGGCTTCGCGCCCGCCGAAACGTCGCTTGCAATCCCGCCGAACGCCTGGAACATGCCGAGCACGGTGCCGAGCAGACCGACGAGCGGCGCAATCGCCGCGATGTCGGCGAGCCAGTCCACCGCCGAAAGAGCGCGGGCGGCGATCCGCCCGCCTTCCGCCTCCTTGTCCTTCGCGGCATCCAGCCGCTTCTTCGCCAGCGGAAAGAATATCCATCGCGACTGAGCGAACCAAAGGTAAATCATCACCGCCAGGGCGAAGACGGAAAAAACGGCCAGCACCCACATCAGCGAGCCGCCGTATTCCCACGCCTGACCAAAGGTTATGTCGTTCATCTATCGTCCTTTCCTCGTTTTTGCGCGTATTATACCAAATCTTCAGCGTGATGAGTGTCCCATTACGTCCGCCGCCGTCAGTCCGACGAGCAGGATGCGCTTCGTCTTTGAAGTTTCGCCCGACTTGAAGACCACGCGACTCTTCGGCAGGTCAAAGGCATCCGCCAACGTCTCGACGAGTTCGCGGTTCGCCTTGCCGTCCACGGGCGCACAGCGGATGCGGACTTTCAGCGCATCGTCGCCGAACAGTCCGTCAATTCCCGCCCGCGACGAACGAGGCTGGGCACGGACATTGAGGATGACGCCCTCAGGGGTCTGCGTGAACCAGGCCATCCGCCCTCCCTTCTCCGCTCTTCTCAGCACGGCGGCGGCGGAAGAAGTCCTGCAAGACCGCCTTGCACGGCTCTTCAAGAATGCCGCGCAAAACAGTCGGATGATGATTAATTCCGGGGTGATCGAAGATGCCGAACGTCGTGCCGCCGCCGCGCTTCGGGTCCGACACGCCCCAGACGACCGTTGGAATTCGTGCAAGGATAATCGCCCCCGCGCACATCGGACACGGCTCTTTCGTCACGTAAAGCCGCGTGTTCGCCAGCCGCCAGTTCCCTTTCGCCGCGAATGCAGCCGAAAGGGCCAGCATCTCGGCGTGAGCGGTCGCGTCCGACAGCATTTCCGTCTGGTTGTGGGCGCGACCGAGGATGCGCACGGAGGAGGGCGGCGCGTCGGAGTCGGCCGGCTCCTCGACAATCACACACCCAGTCGGCACCTCACCATCCGCCGCCGCCTTCTCGGCCTCGCGAAGCGCCATCCGCATGAAAAACTCGTCAAACGCCGCGTTCATCGTCTTTAAAGGCAACCGAGTTCGTCCGCCGTCAGGTCGCGCCATTCGCCCGGCTGAAGCGTTTCAGGCAGCTGAAGGTCGCCAATCGCCACGCGCTTGAGCGAGACGACGACAAGATGCGCCGCGCTGCACATGTAACGAATCTGCCGTTTGCGTCCCTCGCGCAGTTTGAAGCGGAGCAGATGGACGTTGTTCTCCCCGACGTGCAGAACTTCGACCGGCACGGGGCGGATGCGATAGCCGTCGGGCATCTCGATCTCGGAGCGAAGCGTACGGAGCTTGTCCTCGCTCCAATGTCCCGCCGCCCGCACGATGTAGGTCTTCTCGTGTTCGAAGCGGGGGTGCGTGAGCCGAAGGGTCAGGTCGCCGTCGTTGGACATCAGGAGAAGCCCCTCGCTGTCCTTGTCGAGCCGCCCGACCGGCACAAGCCGTTCGGGAATCTTGCCACGGATGAGATCGGCGACGGTCTCGCCGCCGAAAGGGTCGGAGATTGTCGAAAGCACGCCGACAGGCTTGTAGAGCATAATCGTCCGCTTGCGCTCCGCCCCCGCGAGAGGCTTGCCGTCCACCTTGATGCGGGCGGTGGCGGGGTCAACTCTCGCGCCCGCCTCCCGCACAACGAGACCATCGACCGTCACGCGGCCTTCCGCGATGATCTCGGCCGCCTTTCGACGCGAGGAGACCCCCGCATGAGCCAGGATGTTCTGCAAGCGCTCCATCTTTTCGTCATTCTCTTTCATACCGCCACTCCGATTTCCTTTCTTTCACCGCTTTTGCGCCAGGCACGAAGCCAGCCGAGTTCCCTTCTTCTCATCCGCGCATAGTCCTCCGGCGAATGGTCGTCCGCCCCCGAAAGATGATCCATTCCGTGCGCCACGTAAAGGAGCAGTTCCTGCGCGGGCGACCACCCGCGTCGCTTCGGCGCGGCGGACTTCGCACGGTCGCAATTGACGAAGAGTTCCCCGTAAACGCCCTCCGGCTCGGGCGGCATCGCGTCGTAGCCCTGCGTAATCACGTCCGTCGCGCCCTCGACGCCCATCACGGCGCGGTGCGCCGCGTCGGAGGCCGCGTCATCCTGAAGATGCACGTCAATCTCTTGAAACGCAACGCCAACGCGGGAGGACGACCGAGCCGCAAAGAAATCGGCCGCCGCACGGAGTTCGACCTTCGTCAGACCGAACTCACGCGACAGTTTTCCGTCAATTCGCGTCACTCCGCCGCCCCGTCAGTTCCGCGTCGCCGCGAAAATCGCCTCGGCGAACGCCTCGTAGTCCTCGAACGCGGGAATATCCGGGTTCGCCGCCTTGATTGCGTCCGTCGAGCGAAAGAGGAAGCCCGCCTTGGACGCACGGATCATGCCGAGGTCGTTGAAACTGTCGCCCGCCGCGATTGTCTCGAAGCCGCAGCTCTGCAACGCCCTGACGGTCGTGAGTTTCGACTGCGGACAGCGCATGCGATAGCCCGTGATTTCTCCGTTCGCCGCAACGACGAGCGAATTGCAGAAGAGCGTCGGCCAGTTCAGCTTCTTCATCAGCGGCCGCCCGAACTGCTCGAAGGTATCCGAGAGAATCATCACCTGCATTCGTTCGCGCAACTTGTCAAGGAAGGCGCTCGCACCCTCTAGCGGCTCGATCTTGGCGATGACCTCTTCAATCTCGTGCAGTCCCAGACCGTGTTGCTTCAGCAGGTCGATGCGGTAGTTCATCAGCTTGTCATAGTCCGGTTCGTCCCGAGTCGTGCGGCGGAATTCGGGGATTCCCGTCTTCTCGGCGAATGCAATCCAGATTTCGGGCACCAGCACGCCCTCGAGATCCAGGCAGGTAATATACATCTTCAGTTCCTTATGGTTGGTTGTGAAAGCGTTCGGTCAGTGGCGGAAGCTGCGCTGGCCCGTGAAGACCATCGCCACGTTCGCATCGTTGCAGCAGTCGATGACATCCCAGTCGCGGATTGCACCGCCCGGCTGGACGATTGAGGTAATGCCTTCGCGGATGCCGACTTCGGCCCCGTCGCGGAACGGGAAGAAGGCATCCGACACCATCGCGCACCCGGGAAGTCCGCCCTTCTCCGCCCGCGTCTGCTCCATGATCGCCGCCTGCTTGCGCGCGCCGTCCTCTTCGCCGAACGCGAGACGCAGGTCGTTGAACGGCTTGCCGTAGGTCTCCCACGCGATCCAGTCGGCGTGTTTCGTGTAGGCCTTGTCGCGGGCGATTTCGGCAACGCCCACGCGATCCTGCTCGCCCGTGCCGATGCCGACCGTCACGCCGTCCTTCACATACAGGACGGAGTTCGAAGTCACGCCCGCCTCGACGAGCCAACCGAAGGTGAGGTCTTCGTATTCCTTCGCCGTCGGAAGTCGCCTGATCGCGTGGTCTTCGTATGTCACGGCGCCCGTTGCCTTGTCCGTGATCTTGCGGTGGCAGAACGCCGGCATGAAGTCCTCTGGCTTGCGGGCGTTTGCCGCGAACGAGGTCTGGGCGACGATGCCGCCGTCGATGAGGCTCTTGAAGTCGATGACGTGTTTCGCCACGAAATCCGTCAGCCGCGCCATGTTGCGGATGCGGAAGACCCGCAGGTTCTTCTTTGTCGCGAAGAGCTCCATCACGCCCGGCTGAAAGTCCGGCGCAACGACGACCTCGGCGTAATTCTGAATGATCAGTTTCGCCGTCTCAAGGTCGCACTCGCGGTTCAGGGCGATCGCCCCGCCGAACGCCGCGAGGCGGTCGGCCCTGTTCGCACGGAAATACGCCTCGGCGAGCGTCGTGCCGAGCGCCACGCCGCACGGGTTGTTGTGCTTCACGATGACCGCGCACGGCTTCTCCATCAGGTAGCGCAGGATGTTCAGCGCGTTGTCCGTATCCGTCACGTTCGTCTTTCCGGGATGCTTGCCGCTCTGCAGAAGTTCGGGGACGGACGCAAGATAACGCCCCGGCTGCACCATCTCCACGTCACCCAGCGCGAGGTTGCCGTTGACGAGTCGGTAGAGCGCGGCTTCCTGCCCCGGATTCTCCCCGTAGCGAAGTCCCTTCTCCTCGCCGCCGACATTCCACGTCACCTTCTCGTACGAAAGGGTCTGACGGTCATTGCCGTCAATGAACGAAATCTCCATTCGTGGCGCGAAATGGTCGGTCTCGATGGTCTTATACGCTTCCTTCAAGTCTTTCATTTGCATTTCTCCCTGAAATAGTCAATCGTCTTCGCCAGACCTTCATCCAGCGCGACGCACGGCGACCAGCCGAGCAATTCCTTCGCGAGGGTGATGTCGGGCTTTCGCTGCTTCGGGTCGTCGCCCGGCAGCGGACGACGCACGGTCTTCGACTTCGTGTCCGCAACCATCGCAACGACCTTCTCGGCGAGTTCGGCAATCGTGTATTCGCCCGGATTGCCGACATTGAGCACGGGAGTCGCAATCCCCTTCTCGGCGAAGAACGCCCGAACGCGGTCTTTGGGCAAGTCGGCGAAGCGGCGGAATCCCTCGATGAGGTCGGTGCAATACTGGAAGCTTCTCGTCTGCGAACCGTCACCGTAGATCGTGATGTCCTCGCCACGCAAGGCCTGCATGATGAAGTTCGAGACGACGCGCCCGTCCTGCGGATGCATCCGAGGCCCGTAGGTATTGAAGATGCGCACCATTCGGGCATCCACGTCACACTCCCTGACATAATCGGCGACGAGCGTTTCCGCAACGCGCTTCCCCTCGTCGTAGCAGCTGCGGACGCCAATCGTGTTCACGTGTCCCCAATACCGCTCAGTCTGCGGATGCACGAGGGGGTCGCCGTAGATTTCGCTCGTCGAACAGTGCAGCAAAACCGCACCGTTTCGCCGGGCGAGTTCGAGGCAGAGAAGGATTCCCTTGATTGAAGTCAGCGTCGTGAAGACGGGACGCGCCTGATAGTGTACGGGCGAGGCGGGGCAGGCGAGATTGTAAATCGCCGAAAGGGGACCAATCCCGGCAATTACCGGGTCATCCGGACTCAAGTCGCAGACATCTGCGACGACGAGTGAGAAGTTGGGATTGTTGGCAAGGTGCGCCACATTTGCCTTCGAGCCGGTGTAAAGATTGTCGATGGCGACCACACGGTAGCCGTCATTCAGCAGCCGTTCGCAGAGATGGCTGCCAAGAAAGCCCACCCCGCCCGTGACCAAAGCCGATGTCGTTTCCATGTTAGACCGATTGCATTTCCGCATTAGTATACCAAATATCTTCAAAATCGGTAGGTGACGGTGAAACCCGCCGC
Organism: Gemmiger sp.; assembly: GCA_963626175.1. Classification (GTDB taxonomy): domain Bacteria; phylum Verrucomicrobiota; class Kiritimatiellia; order RFP12; family UBA1067; genus UBA1067. The sequence goes on along the minus strand of CAVFWY010000025.1, from coordinate 9,570 downwards.
GTGGGAAATGCCGCGGTGAAAGACGAGATGATGGGAATTGCCGCGCTCGTCATTCGTCGTCATCGACCTGCTGTTCGAGAGCACCATGCCATAACTGAGCGAGAGTTCAAGCCCCGCCCAGCACCGCCAGACCAGACCGACCGTGCCGATGTGGCGGTCGCCCGGCGGCAGCATGGTCGATTCCTGTGTGGAACTCGTCGCGTCCGTATCGAACACATACGAGCACATCGCCGTCCAGTCCTCCGCGAAGTCCCACGCCGGCGCAAGCGAAAAGCGCCACGTATCTCGCCAGTTGAGACGGATCGGCTTGTCACCGTGCGGCAGGTTGAAAACGAGCGTATCCATGCACGACCACTGCGTCCACGAGACCATCGCGCCGAAATGCACCGTGTCCATGATGTCCCAGTTGAAGCCCCCGGCGATGGACTGCGGCAACTCGAGATCCGCGCTCGCCCGACCCGTCGCCTGCCGCGCCGCCGCATCGACGGCATTCACCACGGGCGCATAATCCATCGCGTATGACTTCACGCTCGTGCGGGAACGACCCCTCACGTGGACATCCGTCTTCGACCTGTAGACGAGACCGACGGCGAAGTTGTCGAACACCTTGTAGCTCGTGCCGACCTGAAAGCCCATGTCGCCGAAGTTGTTGTCCCCCGTCAGGCGGTTGTCGAGTGTGCCGAAAGTCGTGCCGCCGAGCGCCGCATGCGGACTGGAGGTCTGCTCGAAGTCGAAGTAGAGGAAGCGGAGTCCCGCGCCGACCGACCAGTCGTCCAAAACCCTGTAGGACAGGTTCGGGGCGAGCGTGTAGCCCTGCACGAGCGTCTTGCGCGAGTTCCAGGCGCAGTCCCAGTTATCACCGTAGGTCGTGCCGAGGCCCCACTCCGGAGTCATGCCGAGACCGAAGGTGAAGTCCCACGGCAAAGGCGCGACCAGCTGAAAGCTCGGCAGAACGAAGAAGCCGGGATCCATATACTCGGCGGTCTTGCCGTCCACCTTCACGCGGGTGCGGGGATGTTCCGTGACGAAGCCGACGGCGAACTCATAGTTCGTCAAGTCCGAGAGCGTCGCCGGATTGTTGAAGTTCGCCGACCCGTCCATCGCCCGCCCGACGAGCGCACCACCCATCGCGTGCGAGACGGACGAGGGTTCGTAGAGGGCGAAGCCGCTCCCGAATCCGTGCAGGGCGACGCCGACCGCCATGCCCAAAAGGGCGATCCGCGCACTCATGACTTCGCCGCGCCGGGCTTTCGGGCTTCGGGCGGCATGGGCGGCAGCCGCCCGTGTTCCAGGAGATCCTTCACAATCATGCGCATATCCGTATCGAAGTCCCCCTTCACGATCCAGCGCAGGTAGTTCGGTTCGTTCAGCATCATCCGACGCAGGGGTTCGCCCTTCTTCTTGCCGAAGTTGACGCACAGTTCGCCATCTTTCCAGCGGAGCATACCCTGGCGGTCGGCGTTCAACGGGTCGTGCGGCACGAGATATTCGTCCATCTCGTCCACGGTTTTCGGCAAGTCGCCGTATTTCTCCATCTGCGCCTTCAGCACGTCCAGCGTCGCCCGCGTGTCCGCCTCGGCGCCGTGCGCCCCTTCGTGGGGACGGTTGCAGTAGAACTTGACCGCCGCCGTGAGGTCACGCGGCTCCTTGCGGTGGTAGATGCGCTGAACGTCAACGTGCTTGCGTCCGTTCGCGTCGAAGTTCAGCCCGCACCGCGCGAACTCCTCCTCGAGTATGGGAATGTCGAAGCGGTCCGCGTTGAACCCGGAAAGGTCACACCCCCTGAAATAGTCGAAGATGCCCCTCGCCATCTCGGCGAAAGTCGGACAATCCTTCACGAGTTCGTCCGTAATGCCGTGAATGGCAGTCGTTTCGGACGGGATGGGAATGGTCGGGTTCAGAAGCCAGCACATCGGCACTTCCGTCCCGTCCGGCATCACCTTGATTGCCGCGAGTTCGATGATGCGGTCGCGGCGCGGAGAGGTTCCCGTCGATTCGATGTCGAAGACGACGAGCGGTCTTTCGAGTTTCAGATTGAGCATATCAGATTGTTCCGGTAGAGGGCGCGAATCGCGTCGCAGTCAAGGGTGTGCCCGGCACGATAGCTGACGACCGTGCCGACAAAGCGGTCTTCCCCCGTCAGGGAGAGAGCCGCCATCAGATCGAGCGTCGCACGGTGCCAGACGGGCTCAAGGAACTTGCCGTTCACGGGGAAGCGCGGCTCGGTGTAGTATCGACGCGGGCCGTGGATGAGGATGTTCTTTTCGTTGTAGCCCCAGTTTCGCGTCGCGGCGAAAAGCTTGCCGACGGTCTTCGCAAGCACGTACTGCCGGTGCGTCGCATTCGTCCGCGCGAGCGCGGCATAGCGGAAGGTCTCGGGAGTCGCGTCGAAGAGAACGCGCTGTCTGCCAATTACCGTATTCCACGAGATTGCGCAGTCGATGCGCAGGTTGCGTTCGCCCGCTTCGGGCGGGAAGAAGAGGAGGAAGTCGCCGCGCTTGCCGCCGAACGCGACCGGTTCCCTCACCGTCACATACGACGCCTTCGCCACGCCCTCGACCGTCTTCGCATGGTCGACCGCCTTGATGAGCGGCAGGGAGGACTGGTCGAAGAGCGGCGGATCGCCGCTCCTTACCTTCAGAAGCACGTCGTCAAGGCCGAGCCCCGCCTTGAGGGCGATGATGTGCTCGACCATCCGCAGGTAGTTGTGCGGACTGCCCGACCGCAGCACGAGGTTCTGCGCACTCGTCCAGAGGTTCGCGATATCCACCTTCGTGTCAAGCTGTTCGGGCTGATCCATGCGGCGAATCCACCAGCCGGGGCGCTCGCTCGGAGCGAAGGTCAGAACCTGCTTCTCGCTACCCCTGAACGTGCCGACTCCGGCGACCGAAGCCTCCCCGACGAGCGTCACGCGCCGCTCGGGGAACGGCGACGAACGGTCGGCGGCGAGCCGCACCTCGTCAATCTCCTGACCGCGAAACGTCTCGTACGCCGCCGCAATCGACGCGGCGCTTCCGAACACGGTCCGACCTATCTTATATTCGGGCATCTGCATTTCGAAATATTATACCATATTTGACCATCGATGAAGCGCGGCCGCCGAAAAGCGAAAAGTGTCGTCAGGCGGTGATGCCGAGCAGATCCTTGAGCGCGGCGATTTGCGTTCCGTCGCCGATGGCGACGAGCACGTCGCCGACGCGGAAGTCCACGTCCGGCCCGATGTTGCGGAGATTCTTGCCGTCCCGTTCGATGGAGACGATGGTCGCGCCCGTCTTCGCCCGGATGTTGAGCGTGCCGACCGTGCCGCCGATGGCGGGCGAGGCGATGTCGAGCGGCAGGCGGTGCAGCGAGTTCGCCGGCACGGTGAACGTGAGCATGTCGCCGAGTTTCGCAATCCGCTCGTCGGCGTCCAGCGCCTCGTTGAAGCGCGTCGCGGCGCGCTGACCCGCCTTCTGGAAGAACCGCCAGCCGAAAATCGCGGCAAAGACGAGCAGAACCGCTATCGCCGCCTTCGCCCACGGCTCCGCCGGAGCCAAATTGACGTTGACCATCGTCGTTTCGAGGAAGAAGAGTCCGATCGTCGCCCCCAGCACCACGAGAAAGATGAGCCGCCGCACGGCCTGCTGCCACATTTCCTCGCCTGTGACGAGAATCGCCCCGATCCGTTCTCCGAGTCCGCGGGCAATCTTCAGGACGGGCGCAATCATCGCCACGATGAAGACGTTCGCCGCGAGACAGAAGAAGAACCGCTTGTGCGCGTTGAAGAAGACGGAGAAGTTCGACCAGTCCCGCCCGTTCAAGAGCGAGAACGCCACGGCGACTGCGAAAATCAATACGGCGATCACGCCGAGTTCGATCACGCCGTTGCGGATCTCGCGGTGCGCGGCATCCGCCTGCGAAGTCCCGTGATACTTCGCGACGAGTCCGCGATAGGTCTCGAGCCGCCGGGCGAGTCCGCCGGGAACGTGCGCCTCCACCCAGGAGCCGACGGGTTCGGACCACTTCAGCATCAGCGGGTTGAGGAGCGTCGTCAGCAACGAAACCGAAACGACGATGTCATACATCGGGCAGGTCTTGTCGCCCGTCGTGCCGACGTAGAGGATGGCGACCATGAACGCGAACTCGCCGATCTGTGCAAGACCCATGCCCATCTGGACGGAGGTCTTCACCTTCTCGCCCGAAATCAGCGCACCGAACGTGCAGTTTAGGAACTTGCCGACCACGACGACAGCCGACAGCAGCAGGATCGACGGCAGATGCTCCCAGCACGACGCGGGATTCATCAGAAGGCCGATGGAGACGAAGAAAACCGCCGCGAACATCGAACGGAGCGGCGCGACCAGGTTTGAAATGCGGTGGCGGATTTCGCTCGTGGAGGCGACGACGCCGATCAGGAACGCGCCGAGGGCGAGCGAGAACTCGAACTTGAACGCCACCCACGAGATGAAGAAGCAGCAGCCGAGCACGGTCAGCACGAGTGCCTCGTCATCCCGCGTCCGCGAGACGGACGCGAGCAGGCGCGGCACGAGGATGAACCCGAAGACGATGACCGCGAGGAAGAAGACGAAAAGGCCTCCGAGCGAAAACGCGGCGGAACCGAGCGACATGTGGCCGCCGTTCGCCACACCCGTGATGAGTGCGATGATGCCGACGCAGATGATGTCTTCGCAAACCGACGTGCCGACCGCATACTTGACGAACGGACGGTCGGACCACTTCATCTCGTCAATGATCTTCGCGAGCATCGTCGTCGCCGAATCGCAAATCGCCGCGCCGAGAAAGAGCGAGGGCACGCTGCCCCAGCCGAAGCACGTACGCCCGATCGTGTAGCCGATCCACGTCATGATGACGGTGTCGAGCATCGAGACGGGCAGGGTGACGTTCTTGATGCGCTTCAGTTCCGAAGTCGAGAAACTCAGCCCGAGCGTGAACATGAGGAAGACAACGCCGAGCTGGCCGATCGTGTTGACGGACTGCGTGTCGGCAAGGAAACTGCCGCCCCACGTGTTGGCGCTCATCACCACGCCCGCGAAGATGTAGCCGAGAACCTTCGGCCAGCGGAGTTTCGCAAAGATGACGGAGACTAGCCCCGCCACCGCCATCAGCATCGCCAGATCCTGAAAGAATGCGCTTTCGCTCATTTGCTTTACCTTCTCCCTTGAGACTGTTGCGGCAATCAGTAGCCGCAGTTCATGATTTCCTTTTCATATCCGAACGTCGCGGCAATCAGCGCGGCGCGGATCCACATGCCGTTCCGCATCTGCCGCCAATACATCGCGCGCGGATCGCGGTCGCAGCAGGTTGCGATTTCGTCGCGGCGCGGCAGCGGGTGCATGATGATGCCCTCCGGCTTCAGAAGCGCGAGTTCCTCCGCGCCGAACTTGAAGCGCGACGTGTCGATCTTCGCGGAAGCCCCCTTCGCGGAGTCCCACTCGTCCTGAATGCGCGTCATGTAGACCGCGTCGGACTCCTTCACCGCGTCCCGGAGATTATCCGTCACCTCGAAATCCACGCCCTTCTTCGCCAGAACCATCACCACGTCCGCCGGAACCTGCAGTTCCTGCGGCGCGACGAAGACCTGCCGCACGTTGCGGAAGTTCGTGAGCAGGTAACTGAGCGAGCGCACCGTGCGCCCGCGCATCAGGTCGCCGCAGAACGTCACCGTTCGCCCGTCGATTCCGCCCTTGTCCTCGAAGGAGCGAATCAGCGTGTAGATGTCGAGCAGGGCCTGGGTCGGGTGCTGATCCTTGCCTGAACCGGCGTTCAGAATCGGAATCGGGCGCGACGAATTGGAAAGTTCCCACGCCATGCGTTCCGCGAGTCCGCGTTCGGGACTGCGCATGATGATCATGTCGAAGTAGGAACTGAACGTACGGATCGAATCCTCGTGCGATTCGCCCTTGAACTCGGAAGACGTGGCGGAATCGCGCACCGATCCCGTGGTCAGCCCCAGGATCTGGCACGCGGCGAGATGCGAAAGGAACGTGCGCGAACTCGGCTGGGAAAAGTAGAGCATCGCCCGCCGATGGGCGAGGACGCTCTTCAGGTAGAGCGCACCTTCTCGGGTCTTGTTGATGAAGCGGATGCGGTTCGCAAGGGCACACAGGCGCTCCATCAGGTTGCGATTGAATTGCTGCGCGAACAGCGTGTGATACGGCATCCCGTCCCCTTCAAAGCGTTCAAGATAGGGGGTTTTCTCCGTCAGCGGGAGTCTTTCGAAGTCGTTCCAACCAATTTCCGTCAGTTTTGCCATATTTACCTCGCAGTTTTCGGGACAATCCCGAACTGGACGAACATTATACCATATTCTTCTGGCGGGCCTGGCGGGATTCGAACCCGCTACCCACTGCTTAGAAGGCAGTTGCTCTGTCCAAATGAGCTACAGGCCCAGTCGTTTTCATCGGCACATCCCGAACGAAGTGCCGCGTATTATATCATCTTCCGCTTTCGTCGGTCAAACGTAGGCGGCCATATCCGCCGGGAGGGGCGCTTCAAAGGAGACGCGCTCGTTCTTCACGGGATGCCAGAGGGCGAGTTTCCACGCATGGAGCATCTGTCGCGCCGGGACGGGATTCAGCCGTTTGTCGAGCGCACTCTTCCCGTAAAGCGAATCCCCGATGACGGGACAGCCGAGCGATGCCATGTGGACGCGAATCTGGTGCGTCCGCCCCGTCTCGATGCGGCATTCGACAAGGGAAATCGGCCCGATCGTGCGCACGAGGCGATAGTTCGTGACGGCGCGCTTGCCGCCCTTCTCCACGATCGCCATGCGCTTGCGGTCAACGGGATGGCGGCCGATGAGGTCCTCAATCCGCCCGGCGGCGAGACGCGGCGTTCCGTGGCAGAGGGCGAGATAGGTCTTCTCCACCGTCTTGTGCGAGGCGAAAGCGGCGGCGAGGGCATCCATCGCCCGTTGCGTCTTTGCGACAACCATCAGCCCCGACGTATCCTGGTCAAGCCGGTGCACGATGCCGGGCCGCGCAATGCCGCCGATGCCCGACAGGTTCGGGCAGTGGTGGAGGAGCGCGTTGACGAGCGTCCCCGTGAAGTGTCCCGGCGCGGGATGAACGACCATCCCCGGGGACTTGTCAACGACGAGAATGTCATCGTCCTCGTAGACAATCGCGAGCGGAATCGCCTCCGCGACAGGGATGGGGGGGACGGGTGGCGGAATTTCGACCCTGATGTCGTCCGTCTCAACCACCTTCGCCCCCGCCTTCGTCACGACTTCGCCGTTGACCGTCACGTGTCCGGTCTTGATGAGCCCCTCGATGCGCGAACGCGAGAACTCGAAGTAGCGGTCGAGAAGGAGTTTATCGAGACGCACGGCGGCGGGCGCTTTCCAACGTATTCCAGAGAAGCATCGTGATTGTCATCGGGCCGACGCCGCCGGGCACGGGCGTAATCGCCCCCGCCACCTTCGCGCAACTCTCGAAGTCCGCATCGCCCACGAGGCGGAAGCCCTTCGGGCGCGTCGCATCGGGAATGCGGTTCACGCCGACGTCGATGACGACCGCGTCCGGCTTGAGCATCTCGCCCGTCAGCACGTTCGGCCGCCCCGCCGCGACGACGACGACATCCGCCTCGCGCGTGAACTTCGCGACGTCGGGCGTGCCCGTGTGGCACAGCGTCACGGTCGCGTTCGTCTGCTTGCGCGAAAGAAGCGCCGCGACCGGCTTGCCTACGATGTTGCTGCGGCCGATGACCACCGCGTGCTTGCCCCGCAAGTCCATCCCGGCGAACTCAATCAACTTGATGATGCCGTGCGGCGTGCAGGGCAGAAAGCAGTCCTCGCCGATCATCATCCGCCCCACGTTGACGGGCGTGAAGCCGTCCACGTCCTTCTCGGGCGCAATCGCGTCGATCACCGCCTTCTCGCGGATGTGCTTCGGCACGGGCAACTGCACGAGAATGCCGTCAATCGCCGCGTCCGCGTTCAACTCGCGGACGAGCGCGACGAGTTCCTCTTCCGTCGTCTCGGCGGGAAGGCGGATCTCCCGCGAAAGCATCCCCGCCTCTCGGCAGGCCTTCTCCTTCGCCGTCACATAACTGACGCTCGCGGGATTCTCCCCGACGAGAATGACCGCGAGGCCCGGCGTGACGCCCTTCTCCGCCTTCAGTTGTGCCGTCCCGGCGGCGATTTCCGCGCGCAGGTTCGCCGCGAGTTGCTTGCCATCGATGATTTTCATATCCTTGTCTTCACCTTTCTCCTGTCTGTTTATTCGCCTTCCTTGGGATCTTCCTCCCATTCGACGTAGCGGACTTCCGAATCCTTCACGTAGGCCTTGGCGACCACGCTGCGCGACATCCCCATCGATTCGCAGGTAATCCGAATGTCGAAAAGCGTCGTATCGTCGGGCTTGAAGACGAAATACTGCGCGGCTTCGTTCCCGACCGTCTCTTCCGTCTCGTCCTTGACGCGCTGGAGGAGGTCGCTCCAGTCCTTGTAGGGCCACCAGCCCCGCGTTTCGTCCACCTCGTATCCCTCGGGCATCACCTCACGACAGCGGATGATGGCTTCGGCAATCGCCCGCCCGGACGTCTGCCCCTCGTCGTCGTCCTCGTCGAACACGCCCGGCACGGTAAGAAGCTGGTCAGCCGTCAGGTCGCGGTCGTTCACGTTCACCTTCGCGCTCCCCGTCGTGCCGAAGAGATCGGCGATGCCCGTCACGGTAATCTGCTCGTCCTTGTCGTCCTGCGGGTTGAGCACGCCCCCCGTCAGAATCGCCGGATAGTCGCGAAAGCCACGGATGTAGGAAAGTTCGCGCACGTCGGGGATGCTCGAATTGCGCGGATAGCGGCGGTATTCCTCGTCGATCTTCTTGTCGGTGAACTCGTCCTCGTACCAGGCCGACTCCGCACCGCACTCCACGCCGTCGATTGCCGTCACGTTGTCATCCTCGTCGCGCCAGTCGTTCCAGCACGCGATGAGCAGGTCGATGAGCTTGCGCCGCCCGTCGTCCGTTTCGACTTCGTAGTCTTCGGGAATGCCGTGACTCGTCAGAAGCATCTCCCAGCGGACGCGGTAGTTCGAGTCGCCGCCCTCGTAGAGTTCGTTCACGTTGATCTTCCGGTCGATGCTGATTTCAACCTTCACCGTGCCGGACTCGGGATTCTCCGCATTGATGAGGATCGGCCCGACGACGCAGGGTCGCCCCGCCTTCAAGTCCTGTTTCTCGAGATACCAGCGGTCATCCTCAAGCAGTTTCTGATTGTCCTGGTCTTCCGTCCAGTCGCTGACGGACGAGTAGCCCGTGATGATGATTTCGGCGAGAACCTGCCCCGCGTCCACGAGGCGGTTCACGCGGTTGCGTTCGCGCACGAAGACGTTCACGCCGCTCTGCAGGTGCGCCTCGGTCGCGAACGAAAGCACCATCACCGAGAGGACGGCGACGATCCAAAGGGCCATCAGCAATGCGCTCGCCCGCCTCATGGCCGCGCACCTCCTCCCGCAGGCGGGCCGCCGCCTCCGCCGCCGGCACTCACGCCGCGCGGCGGCGGGGCCGATTTCTTCCTCTTCTCCGTCTCGGAACTCGGAAGCGCCGCGCCGTCCAGCGACTGCTCGTGCAG
>CAVFWY010000024.1:0-16042 GCA_963626175.1 Gemmiger sp. | reverse complement strand
CTCGTGCTCGGCGGTTCGGTGCTGAGCGTGGCGACGGGCAAGCTGAGCCTCGGCAAGAAGGCGATTTCCAAGGCGGCGATCCAGTCGCGGCAGTCCATCGACGCGCTCGCCGTCGCGTGCGGACGCTACAAGTTCCACGTGGGGCGGTATCCGACGACGGCGGAAGGGCTTGAGGAACTCGCGCGCATACCGGAAACGCCGGCGGAAATCGGGGCGTTCGCCGCGAAGGGGTGGTTCGGGCCTTACATCAAGAATGTCGTGCCCGACCCGTGGGGACACGCCTACGTCTACGAGGCGCGAGGAGATGGCGGGCATCCCGTCCTCTACTCGAAGGGGCCGGACGGACGCGCCGGGACGACGGACGACGTGTTGCCGGAGCAGAGCCTCTTCGACGAGCCGTTCCGCGACACGACGTGGACGAACCACTGGGTTCCCTACAATCTGCGCGGCATCGTCGTCGCCCCGAACGAGGAGGCGAGGCGGCAGATTGAAGAAGAAGTGAAGAAATACTGATTTAAGCGACGGAAAACCGAGAAAGGCAACCATGAATTACGCGGAAGCGGAGAAGATGCTGAAGAAGTGCGGGCAGGAACACGTGCTCGCCTACTGGAAGAAACTGGGCAAGGGGGAGCGTGAGGCATTGCTCGCGCAGATTGCGACGATCGATCCGAAGGATCTCGCGCACTGCCGCGCCGCGCTCGCGACGGGTGCGGAAGTGCCCGACAGTTCGAAGGGCGTTGCGCCGAAGGTGGCGGAACTGAAGGGGGTCGCGCTGAAGAAGGCGATTGCCGCCGGCGAGAAGGAACTGCGGGCCGGGCGCGTCGCGGCTCTTCTCGTGGCGGGCGGGCAGGGCAGCCGCCTCGGGTTTGACGGTCCGAAGGGGTGCTACCCGATCGGTCCGATCACGGGCGAGCCGCTCTTCTACTTTCATGCGCGGAAGATCCTGGCGCGGTCGATCCGCTACGGGGCGAAGATTCCGTTCTACGTGATGACTTCCGAGATGAACAACGCGGCGACCGTGCAGTGCTTCGAGGAAAACGACTACTTCGGGCTGAATCCCGAGGACGTGTTCTTCTTCACACAGGGGATGTGGCCGGGCATGACGAAGGAGGGGAAGATTATCCTCGATGCGCCGGGACACGTCTTCATGAGCCCCGACGGACACGGCGGACTGCTCGCGGCGCTGAAGCGGTCGGGTGCGCTCGCCGACATGAAGAAGCGCGGCATCAAGTCCGTCTTCTTCTTCCAGGTCGACAATCCGCTCGTCGAAATCGCCGACCCGGCGTTCATCGGCCAGCACGTTCTCGAGAAGTCGGAATACTCGCTCAAGCTCTGCGCCAAGCGCGACCCGTATGAGAAGGTCGGCATGCCCATGCGCTTCGGCACGACCTACCGCATGGTCGAGTATACCGAGATGACGGACGAACAGTGCAACCGCAGGGCGAAGAACGGCAAGCTCTACTTCCTCTACGGTTCGCCCGCAATCCACGTCTTCGACCGCGCGTTTCTCGAACGCGAGGCCTCGAAGGCGATGCCGCTCCACCTCGCCTTCAAGAAGATTCCGACGGTCGGGGCGGACGGGAAGGTCGTGAAGCCGACCGAGCCGAACGGCTACAAGTTCGAGAAGTTCATCTTTGACATTCTGCCGAACGCCCGCCGGGCGGCGTTCGTCGCCTTCGACCAGAAGGACGAGTTCTCGCCCGTGAAGAACGCGGAAGGGGGCGACAGCCCCGCGACGTGCAAGGCAGACCTGCAGGCCAAGTGGGCGAAGTGGCTCGCCGAAGCCGGGGTCGCCGTCCGTGACGACGTGCCAATCGAGATTGACCCGGTCTATGCGCTGGACGCGGCGGATCTCGTTTCCGTCGGACTGCATCTCGGCGCGGGGGAGTGACCTCTCCCCTCACCCCTATTGACTGGCGGCGGAAATTAGTATAAAATATGCGCAAACTTTGGAAACCATAAAGAGAACGTCAATGTTCGGCAAACTAAAGTCGCTTTTTTCTACTGACATCGGTATCGACCTCGGTACCGCGAACTCGCTTGTCTACGTGAAGGATCGCGGCATCGTGCTGCGCGAGCCTTCCGTCGTGGCCATTCAGGCGGGGTCGAAGCGCGTCCTTGCGGTGGGGGCGGAGGCGAAGCGGATGCTGGGTCGCACGCCGGGGAACATCGTGGCGATTCGTCCGATGAAGTCGGGCGTGATTGCCGACTTTGACATTACCGAGGCGATGATCAAGCACTTCATCCGCAAGGTGTGCCCCGTGCGTTTCTATTCGAAGTATGCGAAGCCGCGCATGGTGATTGCGGTTCCGAGCGGGATTACCGAAGTCGAGAAGCGGGCGGTGGAAGACGCCGCGCACGCCGCCGGGGCCGGGGACGTGTTCCTGATCGAAGAGCCGATGGCGGCGGCGATTGGCGTGGGGCTGCCCGTCTCGGAGCCGGCGGGTTCGATGATTGTCGACATTGGCGGCGGCACGTGCGAGGTGGCGATCATCTCGCTCGCGGGGATCGTCCACAGCTTCTCCGCCCGAATGGCGGGTGGCGACGCGATGGACGACTGCATCGCCAGCCACGTGAAACGAGTTTACAACCTCCTGGTCGGGGAGCGGATGTCCGAGATGATTAAGCTCGAAATCGGCAGCGCGTATCCGATGGGAGAGGAGAAGACCCTTGAGATCAAGGGTCGGGACATAGTGACGGGGTTGCCGAAGACTTTGACGATAACCTCCGAGGAAATAAGGGAAGCCCTGAAGGAGCCGGTGTCGCAGATCGTGGACGCCGTGAGGTCTACGCTGGACAAGTGCGAGCCGGAACTGGCGGCGGACTTGGTTGACCGGGGGCTCGTGCTGTCGGGCGGAAGTTCGCAGTTGCGCGGCCTCGACAAGCTTCTGGCGGCGCAGACGGGACTTCCCGTGACGGTGGCGGACGATCCGCTTTCCGCCGTTGCGGAAGGCACGGGCATCGTGATGAACGAACTTGATTTCCTCGCGAAGAACAGGAAGGCGTCATAAGATTCTTCGGCTTGCCCCGGTGCGGCGTTCGGCGAGAGCGTGCCGATGCCCCGGAGGTGGGTCAGTGTGAAAGCAAGAACGACAGGAACATACGTGCTGATTGCGGTGGCGGCTCTCGCCACGCTGTGGGTCGTTTTTTTCCGTTCCATTTCCGTTGAGGCGGTCTATCCCGTCGAACGGGCGCACCAGTTCGTCTCCCGATCCGTCTTGCCGCGAATCGTCGGCTTGTTCAGGGGGGCGAGCGCATGCGCCGAGAACGTGCGGTTGCGGCGCGAGGTCGCCTCTCTCGCGCTTGCGCGGCAGGACGTGGAACGCCTTGAGGCCGAGAATGCGCGGCTTCGGCGGGCACTCGGCCACGTGGCGAGGCTGCCCGGCGAGTGGGTTTCGGCGGGCGTGCTTTCCCGTGGCGGTGCGGCGGCGGGGAGCGGAAAGACGATTCGCGTGGACAAGGGTACACTCGATGGCATCAAGGTGGATTCCGTCGTCGTCGTACCTGAAGGCCTTGTCGGACTCGTGACGGCGATTACGCCGCATACGGCGGAAGTAACGCTTGTGGCGGACCCCGACCTGAATGTCGCCTGTGAGATTGAGACGGGCGAGGCGATTCCGCCGCGTGGCATCCTTTCGGGCGGCACGGAGGATTTGCTCGTTCTCGGACACCTGACGAAGGAGGGCTCTATCGCCCCCCGAACGCGTGTCATGACGTCTGGCCTCGGGGGCATCTACCCAAAGGGGCTGGAGGTCGGCGTGTGGCTTGACGACCGTGGGTTCGTTCAGCCGTCCGTGGATTTTGACACACTGGAGGACGTGTTCATTCGCCGTGAAAAGTGAATTCGTCCAGTTCGTCTTCTGTCTGCTCGTCATCGTCCTCGGCGGTGCGGCGGAGGAACTGCTGCCGAAATTTCTGGGGGTCGGCTTTCCGATTCTCCTTTCGGCCGTCGTTCTGCTCACCTCGCGGCGGACGATTCCGTTTCTCGTCCTCTTTGCCATCGCGGCGGGGGCGGTTGAGGACGCGCTTTCGGGTCTGCCGATGGCGACGAGCGCGAGTTTCTTTCTCATGTGCGCGGCGGTTTCGCGCATTCCCGTCGTGCCGCGAGAAGTCTTCCTTCTCGCCTATCCGGTCTATCAGCTGTGGTTGAACGTTTGGGATTCGGGTTTGAGCGGCGGTATCTTCGGGCGGCTTCTGCTGGCGCTGCCGATTGGGATTCTGACGATGGTCGCGGTGCGGTTCATTCTCTCGTGGGCGGAAAGAAAGGCGGCCGTCAATGAAGGCTGAGGACTCAATCGTCAGCGACGTCTCGTGCTGGGCGACGATGGCGGTCTTCGCCATTGGGTTGGTTGTACTCGCGGTGCGGCTCAAGGAGGTGCAGATCGACGGCGCGGCGGACTACAGTTACGAGAACGTGCGGCAGTCCGTGCGCCGCGTACAGACCGCCGGTCTGCGGGGACGGATTCTCGACCGTCGCGGCGAGGTGCTCGCCGACAACCGTCGCTCGACTTCCATTGTCTGCCACGCGGAGCATTTCCAGAAGCGGACGTGGGACGCGACGACGGCGGAAATCGAGAAGGCGATCGCCCGCGTCGGTTCGGAGATCGGGCTTGAGCCGACGCTGACGACGCGGGAGATTCGGCGGCACGTGAACCAGTCCCTCGCCATGCCGCTCGTCGTGTGGAAGGACGTCGAGGAGGAGCCGCTCGCCCGATTCTGCGAACGGCAGCACCGCCTGGACGGGTTTTCGACGGTCGAAACGGAGGAGCGCACGTATCCCGGCGGGTCATTTGCCGCGCACGTAATCGGCTACGTCGGGCGCGACTTCGCCTCGTCCGAGGCGGGGGACGTGAAGTTCAACTTCAGCGACCGCGAGTTGCGCGGACGGGCGGGAATCGAGATCTACTACGACAGTTACCTGCGCGGCAGTCCGGGCGAAAAGCAGCTTCTCGTGGATGCGCGGGGCTTTGCGATTCGCGAGCAGATGATCACCGAGTCGCGGCGGGGGCCGGATTTGCGCCTGACGATTGACGGCGACATCCAGCGGGCGGTGGAACGACAGTTGGAGGGCGAGAAGGGGGCGTGCGTCGTCCTCGACCCCCGGGACGGCGCCGTGCTGGCGTGTGCGAGTGCGCCGACCTACGACTTGCGGGACTTCGTGCCGTCGCTGACCCACGAGCGGTATGCGCAGCTCTCGAAAGACCCCGACAAGCCCCTGCTCAACCGGGCGACGGGCGGCGTCTACGCGCCCGGTTCGACGTTCAAGCCGATCACGGCTCTCGCGGGACTTTCCGTCGGCTACCCGCCGAACGCGGAATACTTCTGCACGGGAGTCTTCGCCTACGGGGCGATGAAATTGCGCTGTTCCAGCCGCTGGGGACACGGTCCCATGACGATGCGCACGGCACTCGCCAAGAGCTGCAACCCCTACTTCTGCAACATGAGCGTGGAGATCGGGTCGAACGCGATCATTCGCGTGGCGCGGCAGTTCGGGCTTGGCGAACGGACGGGCATCGACTTCGGGACGGACTCGGCGGGCGTCGTGCCGGATGCCGAGTGGAAGCGGCGCGTCTACAACGAGAGGTGGTATCCGGGCGACTTGCCGCAGATGTCGATCGGGCAGGGAATGTTGCTCGTCAGTCCGCTTCAGATGGCGCGTGTTGCCGGTGCGTTGGGGACGGGGTATCTCGTCACGCCGCACCTGAAGGCCGGGCAGGCGGCGGTGCGTGAGGCGCTGGCGGTTCGCGCCGCCGACCTGCGCGTCGTGCGCGAAGGCCTGCGGATGGTTGTCGAGGGCGGCTCCGGCTGGCGCGGCGGCAAGGATGTCCCCGTGGCGGTCGCCGGGAAGACGGGTACGGCGGAGGTCGGCGCCGGCGAGAGGCGGCGCAAGAACACGTGGTTCATCGCCTATGCGCCGGCGGAGAAGCCGACGGTCGCGGTGGCGATGGTGATTGAGAACGGTCAGTCCGGCGGCGGCACGACGGCCCCGAAGGTCGCGGAAGTCCTGAAGGCGGTGTTCAGATGAAGTCCGTGCTGAAGAAATTCAACTGGCTGATGTTCGCCGCGATGGTTCTGCTCATCGCCGTCGGGACGGTCGCCATCTGGTCGGCGGGGAATGCGCGGGCGGAATCGGTCTTCCATGGGATGTGGAAGAACAACCTCGCGACGGCCGCCGTGGGGCTTCTCATCTACTTCGCGCTCGCGGCAATCGACTACCGCCGGATTCTCGACTGGTTCTCCACGCCCGCCTACGTCGCCGCGCTCGCCATGCTCGTCCTCGTCCTGGCGGTCGGCTCGACGATCTACGGCGGACGGCGCTGGCTCTGGTTCTTCCAACCGAGCGAGATCTCCAAACTCTGCGTCATCTGCTTCCTCGCGCAGGTGGCGGAGCGGCTGCGCGGCTTCAGGGGATTCTGCCTCGGCTGTCTGATCATCGGCGTCCCCGCCGTGCTGATCCTGAAGGAACCCGATCTCGGAACGACGCTGACGCTGATTCCGGCGACGCTGCTGATGCTCTTCGTCGCCCGCGTCTGGCGGCGCGGCCTGCTGACGATCCTGGCGGCGGGACTCGTCGGGGCGCTGCTCGTGCTGGGGGCGGTCTACGAGGCCGAGAAGCCGGGCGTTCCGCCCGAACGCCGCGAACGAATCGTGAAGTGGATTCCGCTGAAGGATCACCAGATTCGCCGCGTGAAGGTGTTTCTCTTCCCCGACGAAGACCTGATGGGGGCGGGTTACAACCTGAGGCAGGCGAAGATCTCGATCGGTTCGGGCGGTTTCACCGGCAAGGGAATCGGCAGAGGCGAAACGAATCACCTGAAGTATCTGCCGCAGGCAATTTCGATGAACGACTTCATCTTCTGCGTCTATGCGGAGGAGACGGGGTTTGTCGGATCTTTGGTGCTGCTCGCGCTCTTCGGAATGCTCGTCATTCCAGGGGCCTGGGTGGCAAGTGTGTCAACGGACGGGCGCGGTCGCCTTCTGGCACTGGGAATATCGACCCTGATATTCGCGCATGTTTACGTCAACATCGCGATGTCGATCGGTCTCGTGCCGATTACGGGACTGCCGCTACCGTTCATTTCTTCCGGTCGCACCTTCCTCGTGACGGTGATGGCCGGTCTCGGATTAATACAAAGCGTGTCAATTCACGGAAAGGAAAGCAGATGATCAATCTGTTTGGATGGCTCAAGCGCTCCAAGATGAAGCGTGAAATCATTGTGAACGTCGAGAAACTCGAAACTCGCGTCGCGGTTACGGAAAACGGTCGGCTGGAGGAATTCATGGTCGAGCACCCCGAGGAGGAGCGCCTTGTCGGCAGCGTCTTCAAGGGGCGCGTGCAGAACCTCGAGAACGACCTTCAGGCGGCGTTCGTCGACATCGGACTGAAGAAAAACGCCTTTCTCCACTACTGGGACATGACGCCCGACGCCGATTCGATCCTCGAGGAGGACGACGGCGGTTCGCGCGCGTCGGCGAACGGAGGCCGGCGCAAGCCGCCGCGCCTGACCGACGTCGAGATCGCCAAGCGCTTCCCGCCGGGATCCGAAATCATCGTTCAGGTGACGAAAGGCCCGATTTCGACGAAGGGTCCCCGCGTGACGGCGAACCTCTCGATCCCCGGCCGCTATCTCGTCATGATGCCGGGCACGCGCGTGCGCGGCGTCTCGAAGAAGATCGGCGACGCGGAGGAACGCCGCCGCCTGAAGAAGATCCTCGACCGCCTGCCGCTGCCCGACAACGTCGGCCTCGTCGTCCGCACGGTCGGGCAGGGCGCGAGTGCGCGCGCCTTCGCGCGCGACTTGCGCAACCTGCTCGCCGTCTGGAACGAGATGCAGGCGAACACGAAGACCCTGCGCACGCCGTGCTGCATCTTCCAGGAGCCCGACCTCTGCGAGCGCGTCGTGCGCGACTGGCTCACGGAGGACGTCGATTCGATCGTCATCGACGACGAGAAGAGCTTCGAGGCGATGCGCGAGGTCACGGGGCGCATCTCGCGCCGCGCGCGGGCGAAGATCCGCCGCTATGACGGCGACGCCGGAATCTTCGAACACTACGGACTCGAACGTCAGCTCGCGACGGCCTTCGCGCGGCAAGTCCCGCTGAAGAGCGGCGGCTACCTCGTGATCGACGAAACCGAGGCCCTGATCGCGGTGGACGTGAATACGGGTCATCACAAGGGCAAGGGGTCGCAGGAGGAGGCGATTCTGGAAGTCAACCTCGAGGCGGTTGACGAGGTTGCGCGGCAGTTGCGTCTGCGCAACATCGGCGGCCTTGTCGTGCTCGACCTGATCGACATGAAGAGCCGCAAGCACCAGAAGCAGGTCTACCGCGCGCTCAAGGATGCGCTTCGCCGCGACCGCGCCCGCACGAACGTGCTGGAGATCTCGGAGCTCGGCTTGCTCGAAATGTCGCGCCAGCGTCAGGAGGAGTCGATCCTTTCGATGCTCACCTCGACCTGCCCCTACTGCCACGGGCACGGCGTCGTGAAGTCGCCGATGGCGATCTCGATTGAAATCCAGCGCAGCCTGACATCCCTTCTCAAGAAGGCGGAGGCGACGAAGCGTCCGTTCGAGCCGAAGATCCTCGTGGCCCCGCAGGTCATGCAGCGTCTGCGCTCCGAAGATTCGGCGATTCTCGCCGACCTTCAGAAGACTTACGAAACCCGTCTGACCTTCGTTTCGGAACTCCACCGTCACCCCGAGTCATTTTCCATACTGGACATGACCACCTCACAAGTGCTATACTCTCAAACATGAAGACATCGACCGTTCTCGCAATCTGTGCCATTATCGGCCTCTCGACCGCCGCTTCGGCGGATGATGCGGTTCGCCGTGCGAGCCGAAACGCGAAACCCGTGACCTCGGGGACGCTTCACGTCACGGCCGACCGCATTGCGGCCGACCGTGCGTCCGAAGCCCTCGTCGCGTCGGGACGCGTCGTTGCCGTCTCAACTCCCTACCGTCTTGAATCGGCGGGCCTCTCGAAAGGCGCGGACAAGGTCGCGCTCTTCGAGAACCCGACGTCGTTCACGACCTGCACCAACGCGCCGGGCAACCGCCACTGGATGCTTTCGGGTTCGGTCGAATACCATGACGGGCGCTACGGCATCCTCCGCGACGGGTGGCTGCGCTTCTGGGAAGTGCCCGTCCTGTGGCTTCCGTTCTGGTATCATCCGATTGACGGCGTCTCGGGCCTTCGCGTGATGCCGGGTTACACGGGACGCTGGGGAGCCTATGTCATGACGAAATACGTCTACCACATCGCGGGCGACCCGACGTATGCGGAGGGTTCTTCCTATCTGACGGGCAACACGCGCTTTGACCTGCGCTACAGGAACGGCATCGCTCTCGGTCAGACGCTTGGCTGGCAGCTCGGCGATTTCGGACGCGGCAAGTTCAAGGTCTACTATGCGTGGGATCAGGACGACCACTACGAGGATGACTGGGACGGCAGTGACTACAACTGGCGGAACTGGGGCAGTCCCGTCCCCGACGAGCGGTATGGGATCGACCTGACTCACGTGTGGGACGTCACCGAACGGGACGTGCTGCGCCTGTCGGGGGCCTACTACAGCGATTCCCATTTCCGTTCGGATTTCTTCCGCAGGTCGTTCTTCGGCATCAAGAACCAGTTCGTCGGCTCGGACGGAAATGAAATCGCGTGGGAACACGTGGAGCAGACGTTCGGCACGGGGGTGAGCGTTTCGGGGCCTTTGAATGACTTTTACGAGGGAACGATGCGTCTGCCCGAGTGGTATCTGAATGTCGCGCCCCAGCCGATCTGGACGTTACCGATCAACTACGAATCCTCGACGCGCGCGGGCTATCTCCTGCGTCAGGCTGCGGAGTATGGCGACGGGGGGGCGGTGACGGCGTTCAACCGCACTCCGGGCGTCTGGGCGAACTACAACACCTTTCGCTTCGACACCTACCACCGTCTGACGGCTCCGTTTCGGCTTTTCGACGTCCTTTCCGTCGTTCCGCGCGTGGGCTATCACGGAACATACTGGAATGACAGCGGCAACACCGTGCTGGATGGCCTTTCGCGCGCCGGGCAGACGGGCGAGAGCATCTACCGTTCGATTCTCGAGGGCGGCATTACCTTCGCCGGGCGTGGCACGGCGTGGCTGAACGAAACCTGGCAGCACATGATCGAACCGTATGCCGACGTGCTTGCGCAGAAGGCGTGGTATTCGGGCCTGAAGGATGGCTCTCGCCCGTATGTCTTCGATTCGATCGACGCCTCGACCGACTGGTTCGATCAGTTCGCCGGCCGTTCGCGCAATCTCCCCTACACCTGGTATGGCGTGACGCCGGGCGTTCGCAACGCCTTTCGCGAAGCGAACGAGGACGGCCAGGTTCGCACGGTCTTCGACTTCGACGTCTATTCGGCACTGCAGTTCTCGAAGTCGGACTGGACGGCGGGCGGCGAACATCACAGGCTCGCCGAAGTCGGCAAGCCGAATTACGGCGAGAGGGGGCTGACCGCCATGCCGGGGGCGCGGGTTCGGTGGTTCCCCGACGACGACGTGATGCTTCTCGGACGCATCGAGTACGATTGCGAGAATGACGAGATTGCGACGAGCGAACTCGCGTGGAATCATCGCCTGAACACGCGCTTCAGTTACTACTTCTCCTACATAAGCGGCAATTACCGCTGGTGGGACTTCAGTTCGTCACCGACGGCACGCTACGCGCGCAACGGGCAGACCTATTCGAGCGAAGACTTCAACTGGATGCATTTCGGCACGGCGACGGTCGGTTTCGAACATGAGATCTGCGATGCTCTCGCGTGGAGTCCGTTCGTCCGCTGGGATTGCCGCGAAGGGGAACTGGATGAAGTCGGCGCCTGGTTTGACATCCGCACGGACTGTCTCGGCTTCCGTCTGATCGTCTCCTACGACAAGAGCTATACGCGCATTGACGGTTCGGAATACCGTTCGGACTGCAATGTCGGGTTTTACGTCTACCTCCGGGCCTTCGGTCCGAATTCGGGTGCGGCGCTGGGAGGGGACTGACGGGTGCGCAAGGCGAGACCGAACGGCATCGAGCGGCTTGAGGGTTATCTCGTCGGGCTGATACAGGAGAAGGGCGCGGATGGCGGCGACCTTTCGCCGGGCGTTCGTCTTCTTCTTGCGGTGCTCACGGGGTTCAGCTGTCTTTTCGCCGCGATTGTCGGCATTCGCGACTTCCTTTACAAGACGGCGGTTCTTCGCCGCTTTCCCCTTGGCGTTCAGGTCATATCGATTGGCAACGTCACGGCGGGCGGCACGGGGAAGACCCCCGTCACCGAACTGTTCGCCCGCACGCTCGCGGCTCGGGGACGCAAGGTCGCGATCCTTTCGCGCGGCTATCGCCGAAAGGAAGCCCCGCTTTGGCGGCGTATCTTCACGCAGGTCGTCGAACCGCCGCTCGTCGTCTCGGACGGAAGGCGACTCCTTCTCGATTCGACGGTGGGCGGTGACGAACCGTATATGCTCGCGTCGAATCTGCCCGGCGTGGCCGTCGTCGTCGATCGCAACCGCGTGAAGGCGGGGCGCTACGCCGTCAAGCGCCTCGGATGCGACACGATCATTCTCGACGACGGCTTTCAGTATAAGAAGCTGAGGCATTCGACCGAAGTCGTGCTTGTCGATTCAACCAATCCCTTCGGGAACGGCCACATGCTGCCGCGCGGCATTCTGCGCGAACCCGTGCGCCACCTGAAGCGGGCGGACATCATCTTCCTGACGAAGTGCCGCGGCGACGTCTCGGCCGTCCGCGACGAGGTTCGCGCCTACAACAGGCGGGCGGAAATCGTCGAATGCAACCATGCGCCGTCCGTCCTGAAGGACGTGTGGAGCCGCGAGGAGTTTCCGCTTGCGTGGCTGGCGGGCAAGACGGTCTGCACGCTGTCGGGCATTGCCTCGCCGAAGGGGTTCGAGAACTCGCTTCGACATCTCGGGGCGAAAGTCGTCTGGTGCGAACGCTACGCCGACCACCACCGCTACGATTCGAGCGAAATCCTCTACGCGCTGAACCGCACCGCCGACATGGGGGCGGATGCGCTCGTCACGACCGAGAAGGACGCGGTTCGTTTCCCGCGCTTCGAGACCGTCCCCGTGAAATGCCTCTACCTGCGAATCGTCATCGAGATTCTCGCGGGTGGGGAGAACTTCACCCGAATCATCGACCGCATCTGCTTCAGCACGCATATGGTATAATGTCGCTTATGAGAAAGATTCCCAGTTTCACCATCAATCACGAGAAGCTCCTGCGCGGGCTTTATGTCAGCCGAAAGGATGCCGTAGGCGGGGAGATCGTGACCACCTTCGACGTGCGGATGAAGGAACCGAACCGCGAACCCGCCCTCTCGAATGGGGCGATTCACACGATCGAGCACCTCGCGGCGACTTACCTGCGAAACGACCCCGAGTGGAAGGATCGCATCGTCTACTGGGGCCCGATGGGCTGCCTCACGGGGAATTACCTCCTCGTGCGCGGCGATTTCACGCCGCGAGACCTTCTGCCCGTCCTGAAGAAGACCTTTGCGTTTGTCGCGAATTACGACGGTGACATCCCCGGCGCCGCGCCCCGCGACTGCGGAAACTGGCGGCTGCACGACCTTGCGGACGCTCGCCGCGAATCCGCCGCGTATCTCGCCCTACTTGATTCCGCCACGGACGAGAACTTCGTCTATCCGCAGGACTGAGGCTTGTCGACGATTTTTTCCACTCTGACCGGGTCTGCACAACATGACATGGATCGAGGGGGAAATGACGCGATGATGAGCGAGTTCCATTGCCGTTGTTGCGGGGCGTGCTGCCGGATCAAGAACGGCATCGTCCGTGTGTCGGATGCGGAGATCGCCACCATTGCCGCGCATCTCGGCGTGACGGAATCTGATTTCATCGCCGACGAGACGGAACTTGCGCCCGACCGAAAGTCGCTTATGCTCAAGAATCGTCCTGACGGCTCGTGCGTCTACCTGACGAAAGACAACCTCTGCGCCATCAATTCGGTCAAGCCGGAGAAATGTCGAACGTTCCCGTTCGAGTGGCGGAATCCCGACTCGGCATCCGTCTGCCCCGCCCTCGCGCTCTACTTCGATCCAGACCGCGCCGAGATGTTTGGCGGTGCGGGGTATTGAGATTCCCGTTCGGGAAATAATGCCATCGTTGAGAGTTCGTTTATTCTAAAAATATCCCCATCGGTAAACATCGCTATTGAACTCGACGTGGAGATTTGCTACAATACCGCTCGGTAAATCGAGAAAGGCACTATGACGGCAAAAGAACTTGGCGACATCATTCAAAAGACCCGAAAGGCGCAGGGACTGACTCAACCGCAACTGGCGATGGCTTGCGGCACGGGCATTCGATTCATCGTCGACTTGGAGGCGGGGAAGGAGACCTGCCAACTTGGCAAGGCGTTGCTCGTGGCGCAGATGCTGGGGCTGAACGTCGGCATCACGGGGCAGAAATAGCGGGAGGGAACGGATATGGAATCGAATGTCAAACGCAGCCTTGACGTCTTCTGGGGGGTGAAACTTGTCGGACGATACGACCTCCTCGAAGACGGCTCGGAACTGTTCTCATACGACGGCGGCTATCTGGAATCCCCTGACGCCGCGCCAATCTCCCATTCTCTGCCGCTTCGAGCCGACCCGTATGGCAAGCGTCAGTTGCGTCCGTTCTTCGCCGGGCTGCTGCCGGAGGAAACCCAGCGGCAGCGCATCGCGGCGTATCTCGGCCTCGCGGAAAGCGACGACTTCTCGATGCTTGAGGCTATCGGCGGAGAATGCGCAGGCGCACTTGAAATCATCCCGCACGGCAAGGCGCCTCACGGCGCGGCCGACACACTCTCGCCCTGCGACGATGCCCGACTTTTGGAGATCGTGAAGTCGCTTCCCTATCGTCCGATGCTGGCGGGCGAGACCGGCCTTCGGCTCTCCCTCGCGGGTGCGCAGAGCAAGCTGCCCGTCGTGTTCAGGGACGGACGATTCTACCTCCCGGAGGACGGAACGCCCTCGACGCACATTCTCAAGCCGGAACTGTCCGAGTGGTTCAAGGGCATCGTCGCCAACGAGCATTGCTGCATGACGCTTGCGCGGGCAATCGGCATCCCCGCCGCAGAAACGCGGATCGTCAGCGTCGGCGACATCCCCTGTCTGCTCGTGATGCGCTACGACCGCGTGACGGACTCCGCCACCGGCCTGACGCGGCGGATTCACCAGGAGGACTTCTGCCAGGCGCTCGGACGTCCGCCGGAGCAGAAATACCAGGCGGACGGCGGTCCGCTGGCGCGGGAGGTCGTGCGGCTCATCCGGGACGGCTGGTCGTCCATGCCGGCCAAGGACGTCCTCGCGTTCGTCGATCTCGTCGTGTTCAACGCGATCATCGGCAATGCGGACGCGCACGGTAAGAACTACTCGATGCTCTACGACGGCGGCATCCGCCGTCTCGCGCCGGGCTACGACCTCGTCTCGACCGTGTTCTGGCCCGCCCTTGCGTCCGCCCCGGCGATGAAGATCGGCGGCAGCGACTCGATCAACTCGATCCTGTCCGGCCATTGGCGCAAGTTCGCGGAGGAGACGGGGGTGTCGCTGACCGCCCTGCGCTCGCGCATCGCACACCTCTGCGCGGCGACGATGGTTCAGTCCTGCGAATCGCTCAACCTCCCGAAAGAGTGCGAGAGCGTCCTCTCCATCGTCCGAAGTCGGGCGGAGAAGTTGAAAGCGTGTTCCGCGTGAGCGACGAGGCCATGTCAGGCAAGGGAAAGGTGTTCTCCGCCGCCGAGGGGCTGGGCGACCGCTCGTGGAAGATGAAGCGCGGCAAGCTCTCCCCCCGCCCCACCACCCGCTGGGACGAGTTGATGACGGTGAGGTGAGCGGGGAATGGGTAATGGGGAATGGGGAATGGGAAGAGGGATGAACATGAACAGATACGTATCGGCGTTCGCGAAATTGGCGAAGTCGAAGTTCCGCTCGCGGTTTCACCTGTCGGAGGCGGACAGGAAGTACATCGCCGAAAAAGACATGGAGACAATCCGCCGCCATTGCGAGGACTTCATCCGCACACGGCTCGCGCCGGCGGATCCGCCGAACGACGGCAAGCAGACCCCGATGCGCGGACATCCCGTGTTCAAGGCGCAGCACGCCTGCGCCTGTTGTTGCCGCGACTGCCTCGCGAAGTGGTGGCACGTGCCGCAGGGAATCGAGATTCCCGCCGACCGCCAGCAAGGCATCGTCGATTTCCTGATGGCCTGGATCGAGAGGGAGTTGGCGCGATGATTTGTCGCGAGCGTCCAGTTCCGAGGATCAGAAATGCTATAATATGGGGCGAAGCCGCCGCAAAGCGGGCGGAAACGATATGACGAATGATAACGGATATGCGGGAGGGTCGCAGTTTACTGCGACCGAATTCGAGCGGACGCAACAAGTTGCGTCCCTCCCGCTGGAAACGATGACAGACGCGACCGACGAAGAAGAGGGCTGACCATGGATGATTCCCATCGGAAAGGTAGGAGAGGCCTTGACTGGCACGATGTCTTTTGACATTGGCATGGCGACAGAACTGTGGCGCAGCAACCTCCCGAAAGCGCGGGTGCGCCAGCCGCTTGCGCTCCGCGCCGGGGTGATTGCGACGCGGCACGACACGCCGCTCGTCGCCGGCGTAAGCGATGGCGCGTTCATCATCGACGCACGCCTCACCCCCGGCTTCAGCGGCGGACCGGTCTTCGCGATGGTCAGGGATTCCCGCCTGGAGTATCCCGCGCTTGTGGGCGTCTGCCTCGGAGTTGTCCGTGGACTCAGCTTCGACGACGGCAAGAGCAGGACGGTTGACGAGTCGATCCAGAGCGCATACGGCATCGTCACGCCTCTCGACGCGATCTTCTCCGACACGCCGACGGAATAGCATTTCTGCGCCTCACAACTGTCCCTACATCTCGCTCAGGATGCGGGTGCGGTGAGATTGGAACTCCTCCTCGGAGAGCAGACCCTTGGCGCGCAGTTGCGAGAGGCGTTTCAGGCGCGTGGCGATGGAGAGCGGTCGCGTGGGAAC
>CAVFWY010000023.1:0-16223 GCA_963626175.1 Gemmiger sp. | reverse complement strand
CGCACTGACGGGGCGGAGATGAAGGCCCTGCAACTTGTCCCGGCAATGGAGGAGGGCGGCGTCGAACGATACGCCGTCCTCCTCAACCGCATACTCGTTCGGCGCGGCTGGCAGAACGTCGTCGTGTCGAAGGGCGGCAAGTTGACCGATGCAATCGTGCGGGACGGCGGGCGACACGTGGCGCTTGACCTGAAGTCGAAGAATCCGCTGACTTATTTCGTCCGTGCGCGGCGGTTGCGGCGGCTCTTGAAGGCGGAGCGGCCGGACGTCGTCTGCGCCCACTCCCGCGTCCCCGCGTGGCTCTTCGTCTGGGCGAACCGTGGGGTGAACGCTCGCTGGATGACCTACGCGCACGGGGCGAACTCGGTCTCGCGCTATTCCCGCGTCATGGTGCGCGGCGAACGGGTGATGTGTCCCTCGTCATTTGTCGCGGACTACCTGAAGACGGCCTACGGAATCGCCGACGATCGGCTGCGGATCGTGCCGCATGCCGTCGATTCCGTGCGCTTCGACCCGGCGGGAATCGACCGCGAGATTGCCGCGCACATGCGCCGCGACTGGCGGCTGGACGGCACGTTCGTCGTGATGTCCGTCGGCCGCATCACGCGGCTGAAGGGCTACGACACGCTGATTCGCGCCTTCGCCCGACTGAAGATGGCGGATGCGAAACTGGTGATTGTCGGCGGGGCGGAGCGCGGCAAGGAAGGATATCTCGCCGAGTTGAAGGGGCTCGTCCACGAACTGGGGCTGGGCGAAGCCGTCGTCTTTGCGGGGGCGCAGACTCGCATCCCCGAATGCCTGTCGCTCGCGGACGTTGTGGTTTCGGCGAATACGGTGAAGCCGGAGGCGTTCGGGCTTTCGATGGCGGAGGCTCTGACGATGGGCAAGCCCGTCGTCGCCAAGGCGTTCGGCGGTGCGCTCGACATCGTGCGGCAGGGAGTGGACGGACTTCTCATCCCCGGCGACCGCCCGGTCGAGCAGTTCGCGGAGGCGCTCGGGCGCATTCGGGGAATGGCGTTCGGCGACCTTCGCTCGGATGCGCTGAAGAGGTTTGATTTCGAGGTCATGGCGCGGCAAACGTGCGCCGTTTACGAGGAGTTTGTCAAATGATTCACTTCAATCGCCCGCACAAGACGGGCAAGGAACTCGACTACATCAACGAGGCTATCCTCGGTGGCAAAATCTCCGGCAACGGCGAGTTCACCGCACGGTGCCAGAAATTCTTCGAGAGGCGGTATGGCTTCCGCAAGTGTCTGCTCACGACGTCCTGCACGGACGCGCTGGAGATGGCGGCGATTCTTACGGGGGTCGGACCGGGCGACGAGGTGATCGTGCCTTCCTACACGTTCGTCTCCTCTGCACTCGCGTTTGTGAGGCAGGGGGCGAAGATCGTGTTCGCCGACAGCCGTGCGGACGAGCCGAATATCGACGCGAACCTCATCGAGTCGCTTGTGACGCCGCGCACGAAGGTCATCGTGCTCGTCCACTATGCGGGCGTCGCCTGTGATATGGACGCAATTATGGAAATTGCGAACCGGCACGGACTGCTGGTCGTCGAGGATGCCGCGCAGGCGGTCGATTCGTTCTACAAGGGTCGTCCGCTCGGGTCGATCGGGCATCTGGCGGCGTTCTCCTTCCATGAGACGAAGAACATCATCTCGGGCGAGGGCGGCATGCTCGTCGTCAACGACGAACGCTTCATCCGCCGCGCCGAGATCATCTGGGAGAAGGGGACGAATCGCGCCGAGTTCTTTCGCGGCGAAGTGAACAAGTATGGCTGGGTCGATACGGGCAGTTCGTTCCTGCCGACGGAGGTCATCTCGGCATTCCTCTGGGCTCAACTTGAGCATCTCGACGAAATCCAATCCGAACGCAAGCGGATTTGGGAGCGGTATTACGCCGCGTTTGCGGACGTGAAGGGCGTGGCGCGTCCCTACATTCCCCCGTATGCGACGAACAACGCGCATATGTTCTACCTCCTCTTCCCCGACCTCGCGAAGCGGTCGGATTTCATTGCGAAGATGAAGGCGGCGGACATCCTGACCGTATTCCACTACCTGCCGCTCCACTCGTCCGAGTTCTATCGTGCGAAGCACGACGGGCGGGAGCTGCCGAACTGCGACCGCTATGCCGACACGCTCGTCCGTCTGCCGCTCTACTACGACCTGGGGGCGGATCAGGAGAAGGTGATTTCCGCCGCGAGGGCGATACTTTCAGTTTAAGCGAACAAGAAGAAAGGAAAACGAAGATGAAGGACAGTGTGAAGAGACTATGTTTGACGGGGGTCGTCGCGTGCGCGGCGGCCGGGAGCGCGGTCGCGGCGATTCGGGCGGTGACCCCGACCGCCTGGAATGGCGACCCCAACTGCTGGCAGATGAAGCGTCACGCCGAGAAGATGGGCGTCGTCACGAACGGCGGCGCGAAGGTCGTCTTCATCGGCGACTCAATCACCCACTTCTGGGAGGGAGCCGGAAAGCGTCAGCTGGAGAAGTATCTTTCCGAGGGCGACTATCGGATGCTCGACCTCGGCACGTCCGCCGACCGCACGGAACACGTGCTGTGGCGGCTCGACCACGGCGAACTCGACGGCTACGAGGCGAAGTGCATCCTGCTGATGATTGGCACGAACAACACGGGGCATTTCGACTTTGCCGACGAACCCCCGGCCGACACGATTCTCGGCATCCGCGCCATCCTCCAGAAGATTCGCGCCAAGCAGCCGAAGGCGACGGTCGTGCTGACGGCCATCTTCCCGCGTGGACGCGATGCGAAGGACTCCCGTCGCGTCCGCAACGAGATCGTGAACAAGGAGATTGCGAAACTGTGCGACGGGACGACGGTTTTCTGGTGCGACTTCAACGACCAGTTCCTCACGCCCGACGGGTTGCTCTCGCCCGAATACTTCCCCGACAGGCTTCACCCGTCCGCGCTCGGCTACGAAATCTGGTTCTCGGCGGTGAAGCCCTACATCGACTACGCGCTTTCGGATGGCAAACTTCCGCGTCCGGTGAATCGCTATGCGCCCTACGTGACGCGCACGGGCGTTCGCATGGACGAGTCGGCGGCGACCTATCCCGCGTCGCGCATTCGCACGGAGCGTCCATCGGCGTTCGATTGGTGGCTCGACCGTCTGCTCCGCAACCGCAACCAGATCGCCGACGCCAAGGGTGAGATCGACATCGTTATGCTCGGCGACTCGATTACGCATAACTGGGAGAATGAGGGCAAGGCGCAGCTCGCAGAACTTCGCAAGACCTACACCGTGCTGGACGCGGGCTATGGCGGCGACCGCACGGAGCACCTCCTCTGGCGCATCCGCAACGGTGAATTGGACGGCTACAAGACGAAGTGCGTCACGCTGATGATTGGCACGAACAACGAGAACTCGGGGCATCGTCCGCAGGAGATCGCCGCCGGAATCAAGGAGATTCTCGCCGTCGTCGCGGAGAAGCAGCCGCAGGCGAAGGTCATCCTGATGCCGATCTTCCCGCGTTGCGAGAGTGCGACGAACAAGCACCGCATCGGCAACGAGAAGGTAAACGAGATCATCCGGGGTTTCGCCGATGGTGAGAAGGTCGTCTGGCTGGACTTTAACGCGAAGTTCCTCGACGAGAAGGGGGATACGCACTGGATTATGCCCGACCGCCTTCACCCGAACGCGAAGGGCTACGAAATCTGGCTTGAGGCGATTCGTCCCCATTTCGAGCGCATCTGCGGCAAGACGGCGGCGAAGTGAGCCGCCGTGGGCGAAGGCATTTTCGCCGAAGCGCGGCAGATTTGATATAATACCTGACCAACGCATAAACCGAGGCAATCGGCTTCGGGTTCACAGACAGACAATGAGCACGGAAAACAGCAAGGAAACGAACGAAGAATCCACCCCCGACGGCGGCAAACTCAGCGAAATGGCCGCCCGCATTCGCGAAATGCGCGAAATCATCGGCTATCCGATTGAGAAGATGGCGGAGTTGACGGATGTCTCGGAACGGCACTACGCGGCGGTTGAGGCGGGGGTGGAGGATCCCTCCTTCACCTTCCTGCACAAGTGCGCAATCGCCTTCGGCGTGGACATCACCGCGCTCCTGGAAGGGCACAGCACGAAGCTTTCGGGCTACATGGTGACGCGGAAGGGCGCGGGACCCGTGGTCGCGAAGGACGACGGCATCACCATCCGGAATCTCGCGGCGATGTTCCGCAACCGCCTCGCAACGCCCTACCACGTTACGTATGCCTACGAGGAGTGGCTTCAGAACGCCCCGATTCACACAACGACCCACGCGGGACAGGAGTTCGACTACGTGCTGAAGGGTTCGCTCAAGGTGCGCATCGGCGACCACATCGAGACGCTGAACGAGGGTGACAGCATTTTCTACAAGTCCTCCACACCGCACGGCATGATTGCGGTCGGCGGGTCGGACTGTTCGTTCCTGGCGATCATCATGGCTGGCACGGAGCAGGAGCAGCGTCAGGCGATGGCGTTCGAGGGGCTGCGCAAGCGCGAGCGGCGCAAACTGGTCGCATCCGAGTATTTCGACGTGCTGGAGGACGCGCACGGATGCCTTCGGCACATCAGGTTCACGAACACGGAGAAGTTCAACTTCGCCTTTGACATCGTTGACCGCATCGCGCAGAACGAGCCGGACAAGCTTGCGCTCCTGCACGTCTCCGACCACTTCACGGAACGCCGCTTCACCTTCCGCCAGCTCGCGGAGGCCTCGAACCAGGCGGCGAACTACTTCACCGACCTCGGCATCCGCAAGGGCGACAAGGTGATGCTCGTCCTGAAGCGGCACTTCCAGTTTTGGTTCTCGATTCTCGCGCTTCACAAGATCGGGGCGGTCGTGATACCCGCGACGAACCAGCTGATGGATCACGACTTCACCTACCGTTTCGAGGCGGGCGACGTGAAGGCGATTCTCTGCACGGCGGACGGCGAGACGGCGGAACACGCCGAGCGGGCGATGAAGGAACTCGGGCGTGACCTCATCAAGGTGATTGTGAATGGCACGCGGGACGGGTGGCGCGCGTTTGACGCGGAATGCCCGGCGTATTCGACGCGGTTCGACCGTCCGGCGGATGCGGCGTGCGGCAACGACCCGATGGTGATGTTCTTTACGTCGGGCACGACCGGCTATCCGAAGATGGCGTTGCACAGCCACAAGTATGCGCTCGGCCACTACGTGACGGCGAAATACTGGCATCTCGTGGAGCGCGACGGACTGCACTTCACGATGTCCGAGACGGGGTGGGGCAAGGCGCTCTGGGGCAAGCTCTACGGCCAGTGGCTCTGCGAGGGGGCGGTCTTCGTCTACGACTTCACGCGCTTTGACGCGGACAAGGTTCTGCCGATGTTCGCAAAATACGGCATTACGACGTTCTGCGCCCCGCCGACAATCTACCGCATGCTCATCAAGAGGGACATCTCGAAATACGACCTCTCATCCATCCGCCACGCGACGACGGCCGGCGAGGCACTGAATCCGGAGGTGTTCATCCAGTTTGAGAAGGCGACGGGACTCAAGATCTGCGAGGGCTTCGGCCAGACCGAGATGACGCTCGGCATCGGCAACCTCATCGGCGACGAACTCCGTCCCGGTTCGATGGGCAAGCCCGTGCCGGACTACAACATCGACCTCGTGGACGAGAACGGCAACTCCGTGCCGCCGGGCGAGCACGGCGAGATCGTGATTCGCCGCAAACGCGAGGAGTTCCAGCCCGGCATCTTCCTCGGCTACTACAAGGACGAGGAGAAGACGAAGGAAGTCTGGCGCGGCGGAATGTACCACACGGGCGACCTTGCGTGGAAGGACGAGGACGGCTACTACTACTACGTCGGCCGCGCCGACGACGTCATCAAGTCGTCCGGCTACCGAATCGGTCCCGCCGAGATCGAGAACGTCATCATGGAACTGCCCTACGTGCTGGAGTGCGGCGTGTCCGCCGCGCCGGACGAGGTGCGCGGTCAGGTCGTGAAGGCTTCCATCGTCCTTGTGAAGGGCAAGGTCGGCGACGAGGACCTGAAGAAGGAGATTCAGGACTACGTGAAGAAGCACACCGCCCCCTACAAGTATCCGCGCATCGTCGTCTTCCGTGACGAACTGCCGAAGACAATCAGCGGCAAGATCCAGCGCAACCTGCTCTGAACGGCGTGATGAGGACGAAGCGAATCACGATATTCGCCGGACACTACGGCAGCGGCAAGACGAACATCGCCTTGAACTACGCCCGCTTGCTGAAGTCGGGGGGCGGGCGCGTGTCGGTCGCCGACCTCGACATCGTGAACCCCTACTTCCGCACGAA
Organism: Gemmiger sp.; assembly: GCA_963626175.1. Classification (GTDB taxonomy): domain Bacteria; phylum Verrucomicrobiota; class Kiritimatiellia; order RFP12; family UBA1067; genus UBA1067. Next base: position 9,923 of record CAVFWY010000023.1, on the reverse strand, counting down.
GGACAGCGCGGCGGAACTCGCGGCGGAGGGAATCGGGCTCGTCGTCTCGGAGTTCGCGAACTCGAACGTGGACTTTCCCGCGATGCCGAAGGAGATTTACGCGCTCGTCGCCGAACGCGACGAGAGGGTCGTGATGGATGTCGGCGGTGACGACCGTGGTGCGCTCGCCCTCGGTCGCTACGTGCCGGACATCCGCGCCGAGAACGACTACGAGATGCTCGCCGTCGTGAACGCGAGCCGTCCGCTGACGCGCACGGCGGCGGAGACGGTGGAGGTTCTGCGCGAGATCGAGGCGGCGTGCGGGCTTGCGTTCACGGGCATCGTGAACAACACGAACCTCGGGCGCGAGACGCGGGCGGCGGACGTGCTCGCGTCGGTCGGCTATGCGGCCGCGGTCGCGGCCGCAATGTCCATCCCCGTGCGCTTCACCTGTGCGGAGGAGCGTGTCGCGGCGGAACTCGCCGGGCGCGTGGACGACCTGATGCCGCTGAAGATTCAGAAACTGTATTATCAACTAAATGAGGTGACCTGATGGCCAAACTGACATTCATGGAGGATCTCTGCAAGGGGTGCGGGCTGTGCGTGCTCGCCTGTCCGAAGAAGATCCTGTCGCTTTCAAAGACACGGTTGAACAGGAAGGGACACGCGCCTGTCGAACTGACGAAGCCGGAGGCCTGCGTCGGGTGCGCGTCGTGTGCGCTGATGTGCCCGGACTGCGTGATTACGGTCGAACGATGAGGAGGGGACGATGAGCGAGAAAGTTCTGATGAAGGGCAACGAGGCGATTGCCGAGGCGGCGATTCGCGCCGGATGCCGCCACTATTTCGGCTACCCGATTACGCCGCAGACGGAAATCGCCGCCTACATGGCGAAGCGGATGCCGAAGATCGGCGGCACGTTCCTTCAGGCCGAGAGCGAGATTGCCGCGATCAACATGGTCTACGGCACGGCCTCGACGGGCAGGCGCGTGATGACGAGTTCCTCCTCGCCGGGCATTTCACTGAAGACGGAGGGCATTTCCTACCTCGCGGGGGCGGACTTGCCCGCCCTGATCGTGAACGTCCAGCGCGGCGGACCGGGGCTGGGCGGCATTCAGCCTTCGCAGGCGGACTACTTCCTCGCGACGCGCGGCCCGGGGCACGGCGACTTCCACGTCATCGTCCTTGCGCCGGCGAGTGTGCAGGAGATGGCGGATTTGACGCGCCGCGCCTTTGAACTTGCGGAGAAATACCGGATGCCCGCCATGCTCCTCGCGGACGGCACGATGGGGCAGATGATGGAGCCGGTCGTCCTGCCCGAGGAGGGCGAGGGCGAAGTCGCCGACCGTTCGTGGGCGACGACGGGGACGGAGATGAAGCGTCCGCACAACGTGATCACCTCCCTCTATCTCAAGCCGACGGAACTGGAGCGGACGAATCTCGAACGCTTCGAGCGATATGCGCGGCTTGAGGCCGAGGAAGCGCAGTGGGAGGAGTATATGATGGATGACGCGGAAGTCTGCGTCGTCTCGACGGGCATCACCGCGCGCGTCTCGAAGAACGCGATTGCCGAGGCGCGCAAGCGCGGCGTCAAGGTCGGGATGATCCGTCCGATCACGCTCTACCCGTTCCCGAAGGCGCCGTTCGCGAAGGCGGCGGAGAAGGTGAGGAGTTTCCTCTGCGTGGAACTCAACATGGGGCAGATGATCGAGGACGTGCGGCTGGCGATCGGCTGTTCGCGGCCGGTTTCGCTCTGCAACCGCGTCGGCGGGATGATTCCCTCGACGGACGAAGTGGTCGCGGCAATCGAGAAGGCAAACGGGGAGGTGCGTTGAAATGGCTGTTGTTTTCCAGAAACCGAAGTCGCTGACGGACGCGACGTTCCACTACTGTCCGGGCTGCACGCACGGCATCGTGCACCGCCTCGTGGCGGAGGCGATTGACGAACTCGGCATCGAGGGGCGCACGATTGGCATCGCTCCCGTCGGGTGCTCGGTGATGGCCTACGATTACTTCGCCTGCGATATGATCGAGGCCGCGCACGGTCGCGCCCCCGCCGTGGCGACGGGCGTGAAGCGTTCGCTGCCCGACCGCGTCGTCTTCACCTACCAGGGCGACGGCGACCTTGCGTCCATCGGCCTCTGCGAGACGGTGAGCGCGGCGTGTCGCGGCGAGAACCTCACCATCATCTTCATCAACAACGCGATTTACGGCATGACGGGCGGTCAGATGGCCCCGACTTCGCTGATTGGGCAGGTCACGCAGACCTCGCCCTACGGCCGCGACCCGAAGACGCAGGGCATGCCGATTCGCATTTGTGAACTGCTCGCCTCGCTTGACGCGCCCGCCTACCTGACCCGCGTGACGGTGAACAGCGTCGCGAACGTCCGCACGGCGAAGAAGGCGATTCTGAAGGCGTTCCGCAATCAGGTCGAGGGCAAGGGCTTCTCGCTCGTCGAGGTTCTCTCGACCTGCCCGACGAACTGGGGGCTGACGCCGGAAAAGGCTCTCAAGTGGATTGATGAGAAGATGGTGCCGTTCTATCCGCTCGGCGTATTCAAGGACAAGGAGGCTTGATCGTGGCACAGACGGAAGTGATTATGGCCGGTTTCGGCGGGCAGGGACTGCTCTTTTCGGGCAAGGTTCTCGCCTATGCCGGATTGATTGAGAACCGCGAACTGAGCTGGCTGCCCTCCTACGGGCCTGAAATGCGCGGCGGCACGTGCAACTGCAGCGTCATCCTCAGCGATGCCCCCGTCGGCTCGCCCATCGTGGCGCACCCGAACGTGCTGATGGTGATGAACACGCCCTCGCTCGACAAGTATGAGTGGGAAGTCGCCCCCGGCGGCATCCTCTTCGTCGATTCGTCGCTCGTCACGCGCAAGGTGACGCGGACGGACGTCGAGGTCGTCTACATTCCCGCGACGGCTCTTGCGACGGAGATGAACGCGACCGCGCTCGCGAACATGGTGATTCTCGGCGCAATCGTCGAGCGCACGAAGTGCGTGAAGTGGGAGAGCATGGAGCCGGCCCTTCGGCACGTGATCTCGGCGCGGAAGGCCGACTTGCTCGGCCTCAACCTGAAGGCAATCGAGGTCGGGCGCGACTTCATCCGGCAACACGCCGGCTAATCCGAATGCGCGGCAAGGCGTTCTATCGAATCGGGCTTGCGATGGAGCGCGAAAGCATCTTCGCGCGGCGCATCCTTTCGGGAATCGCCGATGCGGCGGCGGCGTTCGCCCGGGAGGGCGTTGTCCTTGACTTGCGCTTTTTGCGCGACCGTCTGTTGCGGAATTCGGATGACCTTGCACCTTATGATGGATTCATCGCCCAGATACAGGACGATGCGGCGGCCGAGAAATTGAGTCGGACGAACCGCCCCGTCGTGGATGTCCTTTTCAAGAAGGCGCATCCTTTCTGTACGGTCGTCAACGTCGACAATGCCGCGATTGCACGGCTGGCGGCGGAGCATTTTCTCGACAGGCGGTTCGCCCACGTGGCCTTTTGCGGACGGGAGGGCGTGGCCTATTCGGACGAGCGTCATCGGGCTTTCGAGTCGGTTCTCGCCGAAAGAGGAGTTCCTTGCATTTCCTATTCCGTGCCGTCGGCGAAAAGAAAGGCCTTCTTCATGGGGCGCGAACCCCGCAGGGAGGAGGCCGTTGAGAATCCGCTTGATGAAACGTATCTTTTCGACTGGGCGAAGACGCTGCCGTCCGGCACCGCCGTCTTCTGCTGTCAGGATCTCCGCGCCTATCAGCTTTGTCACGCCTGCTATCGGGCGGGATTGCACATTCCAAATGACATTGCAATTCTCGGCGTGGATGACGACCCGATCTTCTGCAGTTTCTCCGACCCGCGACTTTCAAGCATCGACCCGGACGCGGAAAGCGTTGGGCGCGAAGCCCTGTCCGTCCTTTGGCGGAATCTGAAGGGGGAAGTCCGCCGCTCGCGCACTCCTCCGCCTCGGTTCGTCTCGCCGCGCGGGCTGACGGTTCGCGAATCGACCGACCTCTTCCATTACGATCCCCCGTGGTTGGGCGAGGCGCTCGCGTTCATCTCGCAACGGTTTGCCGAACCTCTGGCGGTCGAGGACGTGTTCGCCCATGTGGGGAAGTCCCATACGCTCGTCGATCGCGCCTTCCGCCGCGTCCTGGGAACGAGCGTCGGTAAGGAAATCAACCGCTTTCGACTTGACCGCGCGTCGCACCTCCTGCGGACGACCGACCTTCCCGTGCGCGAGGTTGCGCGTCAGAGCGGCTTCACCTCCATCCCCTATTTCTGTGCGGCATTTCGCTCACGCTTCGGACGGACGGCGATGGACTACCGGGCGTTGCAGATTCGATAAGCGCATTTGCCAAATCAGATACTGCCTGAACGGGGGCGGGTGTGCTATAATATGGGCATGAGGATTGGAGATGAATTCAAGGCGGTGTGGTTGAGTGCGGTCTTTGCGGCGGCATCCCTGTCGGCGTTTGCCGCCGAAGTGGCGATTGTCGGCGGTGAGGGCGCGTGGACGCTCCGGCGCGACGGGCAGCCCTACTTCGTGCGTGGTGCGGGCGGGGTCGGTGACCTTGCCGAATTCGCCGCGTGCGGCGGCAACTCGATTCGCACGTGGGGGGCGGATCGCGCGGCGGAGACGCTGGATGGCGCGGCAAAACACGGTGTGACGGTGACAATCGGCTTCTGGCTCGCCCATCAGAACGAAGGTGCGGACTACGCCAACCCCGACTGGTGTGCGCGTGTCACGGAGTCCGTGCTCTCCGTCGTTCGGGCGAACAGGAATCACCCCGCCCTGCTGATGTGGGCGCTCGGCAACGAGATGGAACTCGGCGTTGCCGACGAGGATGCCCTGTGGCGATACTTGAACGACCTCGCGAAGGCGGTGAAGGCCGTCGATCCGAATCATCCCGTTGGCACGGTTGTTGCGGAAGTCTGGCCGCAGAAGGTCGAGAAGATGATGCGTCTTGCACCTGAACTCGACTGGGTCGGCATCAACAGTTACGGCGGTGCGCGGGATGTCGGAAGGCGTTGGCGCGAGATGGGCGGAAGGCGTCCCTACCTGCTCACGGAGTTCGGCCCGCCGGGTCCGACGGAACTCGGATTGAACGACTTCGGTTCGCCGCGTGAATGGACTTCGACGGCGAAGGCGGACTGGTATGAGCAGATTTACCGCGCCAATATGGCGGCGGATGCGGGGACGTGGTGTCTCGGTTCGTACGCGTTCATCTGGGGATACAAGGTCGAGGGGACGCCGACGTGGTTCGGCATGCATCTGCCGGAAGGGGACAAGTTGGCGGCGGCGGAGCGGATGCAGACGCTGTGGGGCGTTAAGCCGCTCTCGAATCACGTGCCGACGATTCAGCCGCTGAAACTCTCATCGGACGTCCTTGACGGCACGAACGCGACGCTTGTCGCCTCGGCGAACGCGGCGGATGCGGATGGCGACGGGATTTCCTACGAATGGTTCGTCCTGCCCGAACTCTCCTTCCTCGGCGAGACGCACGGCGTGAAGTTCCCCGAACGGGTCGAGGGGATGGTCGTCGCGGGCGGGCGAACGCCGCAAGCGACGGTGAAGGGCGTCGGCGGCGGAAAGTTCCGCCTTTATTGCGTCGCCCGCGACGGAAAGGGCGGCGCGGCGCTTGCGAGCCAGGCGATTCTCGTGAAGGGCGAACCGCTGAAACGGCTTGTAAAGGCAGAGAAACTGCCCTGCGCGGTTTTCGCGGATGGCGCGGCGGCGCGGTGGTGGGCGACGGGCTTTCTCGGTGACGCGGCGAACCTGAAAATCGACCTTCACTGCACCGACCGACCCGCGCACGGCAAGACCTGTCTGCGCGTCACCTATGCGGGTTCGGACTGGGCGGGGCTGATGTGGCAGGATCCGCCGAATGACTGGTGCAATGCGGCGGGCGGCTACAATGTGACGGGGGCGCGGCGGCTGACCTTCCGGGCGCGTGGCGCGAAGGGCGGCGAGCGCATCAACTTCCAGGTTGGCGGCGGACGCGGCGCGTTCCCCGATTCCGCGCTCGCGAAGCTGGAGGACGTTCGGCTGACAAGGAACTGGAAGCGGTATGCGATTGACCTGAAGGGGCTGAACCTCACCTGCATCAAGACGGGCTTCTGCTTCAGCTTCGGAGGACAGGGTGCGCTCGCCTTTGACTTGGATGACATTCAATTTGAATAAAGAAAGGAAAAACAGACATGAAAAAACCAATCAGTCTTGTCGCGGCAATCCTTGTCGGCGGTTTCGCAGGCGCGGAAGATTCCGTCTCGCCTGTGGGTGGCGTTGTGCCGGGAATTCCGACTTATTCGCTTGAAATGCCTTCAACCGAACCAGATACGAACGGTGCACTTTACTGGGATGCGCTCTCCGTCTTTGACGGTGATGCGACGACCAAGATGGACGACAACGCCTATTTCGACGGCGTCGGTACGGCGCGGGGGATTGTCGGCTTTGACGCGGGAACGCCGCGCCATGTCACGGGAATGCGCGTTCGTCAGTCGTCGGGATTTTCGAATCGCAACCAGTCTATCAAGTTGCTCGGGTCGAACGACGGCGAGAACTGGACGACGGTTGTCGAGAACGGCGGAACTGTTGTCGGCACGAGCGACTTCACGGTTCTCGCGGCAAAGGCGAATGTCGGGAGCTTCCGCTATTTCAGGATCGCGGACTCGGTTGTGAATGACCTGGCGGACGTCGAAATCGTCTCGGACGACGCGCTTGTCAAGGCGAATGCACCGCAGGCGTGGTCTGCTTCATCAGTGGAGGCGGCGGATGCGGCGGAAGGTGTGCTCGTTTCGGGTGAACTCGTCTATTCGCCGGGTGAGACGGAAGTCGTCGCATATGCGGCATCTCGCGACTACGGCGATGACTTCGACCTTTGGCAGAAATGCGGCACGGAACTCAAAGTTGGCACGTTCGCTTCGGGTGCGTCTTTCTCGGCACGCTTTGCTGGTCTGAAGGCGGGGCGTTACTACTGGAGAATCTTCGCCACGGTTGCGGGAGCGACCGTCGCGAGCGGACCGACGCGTCCGTTTGTCGTCGGCTCGTCTTTCTACGCCGCGCCGATGTACATGAACACGAGCGAGTGGTGGAATGTCTACGATGGGTCGTTGGATAAGTTTGCCGACAGTGCGGAATGTTCGTGGTTCGTTCTCGACTGCTCCGCCGTCGGTGAACGGTTTCAGCCGTGTGCCATCAGGCTTTGGCCGCGCACCGACGGCCGTCTCGTGTGGAATCGCATCCGGGGAATGAAAGTCGAGGTTTCCTTTGACGAGCATCTTGATCCGAGCGCGTGGAATGGCTCGTATAGTGACTGGGCCAATCGCCCGAAATGGTTGAACTCCACGGAGCCTGACGGCTTGACGTGGCAGAGCGTCGGCACGGGCGAGATCTTCACCGACCCGATGTCGGAGATCGAGGAATTCGTATTGCCGAAGTTCGATAAAAATCCGACCTACATTCGCGTGCGGGACATTTACTGGGGCAATGTTCGTGAAGTCGAGTTGCGGACGGTGAAGCGTTCTTCTGGTTTTGCAATTGTCATTCGTTAAACAAGAGAAGAAAGGGAGAGTTGATGATGAAGAAGGTGCTGATGGCGGGTGCGGGTGCGCTTGCCCTGGCGGGGTTTGCCGACGAGGCGCGGTGGATGTGGTATCCGGGCGACCGGGAGATTGCGCTTGGCGGCGAAGTGCAGATGCGGCGCATCGAGAAGGGTGAGCCGGACTGCGTGATTTGGCCCGAATACTCGCACTGGAAGCAGGTGACGTTCTCGTGTCCCGTCTCATTGGAGAAGGAGGAACGGGTGCGCGTTGATGTGGAGGGCGACGCCTACCTCTCCACCGCGCTCGACTGGCAGAAACTTCCCGTGGAGGACGGCTACGTCACTCTCAAGCCGGGCAACTACGCCCTGGAGGCGCGGGTCTACAACGCGGCGCATCCGCCGGCGATTCGCTTCGAAGGTGAGACGGTGAAGTCCGGGAAGGGGTGGACGGTGCGGTGGAGCAAGCACGAGTCGGTCGGCGTGGCGACGGCGGACGACTGCGTGAAGCCCGAGGAGAAGCCGTCCGTCTTCCGCATGGCCCTTACGCCGCAGAATCCCGTCCGCGAGACGCGAGACGGAAACGGCGTGCTCGCCGACTTCGGGCGCGAGACGTTCGGCTTCGTGATCCTGAAGGGCATCGAGGGCAAGGGGACGGTGCGAATCGTCTACGGCGAATCGGCTGAGGAGGCGGATGCCGGGCTGGATGTGGACGTGTGGGAGAACGTCGCGCTCGACGCGGCGAAGGGCGCGACGCACCGACTGCCGGTCTCGCGCGCCTTCCGCTACATCCGCGTCACGCCGCTTTCGGGCGACGTGCGCGTCGCGTCCCTCTCAATGGAATACGAGTATCTTCCTCTTGAATACCGTGGGGCGTTTCGGTGCGACGACGAGGAAATCAACCGCATCTGGGATGTCGCGGCGTATACGCTGCACCTGACGACGCGGGAGTTCTACCTCGACGGCATCAAGCGCGACCGATGGGTGTGGAGCGGCGACACGCGCCAGAGCGTGAACATGGCCGCCTACCTCTTCGCCGACAACGCCGTCACGCGGCGGACGCTCTCCCTCCTCGGCGGCAAGGACCCGATTGGTTCGCACATCAACACGATTCTCGACTACACGCTCTTCTGGATTATGAGCGTCGGCGAATACTACCTCTATTCGGGTGACGCGGACTACCTGCGGGAAATCTGGCCGCGAGTGAAGGCGCAGACCGAATACTGTCTCGCCCAGACGGACAGGGACGGCTTTCTCTGCGACAAGCCCGGCGACTGGGTCTTCGTCGATTGGTCGCCGAAGCCGATGCGGCGCAACGGCGGTGCGCTCAGTTTCGAGCAGATTCTCTTCGTCGAGGCGCTGACCACCGCCGCCAAAACCGCCGCGCTTGCGGGTGACGCGGCAAAATCGTCCGAATACGCCCGCCGTGCGGCGGAATTGCGCGGCAAAATCGTGCCGACCTACTGGAGCGAGGAATGTCAGGGGCTTCTCAGTTTCCGCGACAAAGAGGGGAAAGTGAGCGAACTCACGCGCTATCCGAACATTTTTGGAATCTTCTGCGGCTACTTCGATTCTGCCGCGCAGGCGAGCGTGGTGCGGAACGTGCTTGAGAATGACGCGGTGATGAAGATCGTCACGCCCTACATGCGCTACTACGAACTCGAGAGCCTCTGCTTCCTTGGACGGCAGACGGACGTCACGAAGATGATCACGGACTACTGGGGAGGGATGCTGAAACTCGGCGCAACCAGCTTCTGGGAGGAGTTCGACCCGTCGAAGAAGGGGGCGGAGCACTACGCGATGTATGGCCACCCCTTCGGCAAGTCGCTCTGCCATGCGTGGGGGGCGAGTCCGATCTACCTGCTCGGACGCTACTACCTCGGCGTCAAGCCCACCGCGCCCGGCTTCGCGACCTACGAGGTCAGGCCAAATCTGGGCGGCTTGAAATGGATGGAGGGGAAAGTCCCCGCGCCGTTTGGCGTCATCCGCGTCAAGGCCGACCGCGAGGGCGTGGAGGTTCTTTCGGACGGCGGACGCGGCACGCTCGTCCTTCCCGACGGCCGCACCCTCCCCATCGAGCCGAACAACCCCCTCCGCGTCCAGTTTTAACTTCACCGCTTGTCTGAATCCCATGGGACATCGGCTGAGCGATGTCTGGCAGAACTCGCGGACGGGACAACGCCTATTGGCCGCGAAGCAAACTTCAGACATGGTCGCGTCCGAGGTCTTGCAGTCGCCTGCTCCGTCAGGCGACTTCGATTGTCCTATGACGGCGTGGGTTTTGGCGCGGGTTTTGGGTGACAGTGATGACGGCAATCGTCTGCAAGCGCCTAAATATGATATAATTTCCACCATGATAAGTCTAATACTCGCATTGGTTGTCGCCGTTGGCGGCTTTTCGGTCTCG
>CAVFWY010000022.1:0-16329 GCA_963626175.1 Gemmiger sp. | reverse complement strand
CTCGCGTCGCAGAGCAATCTCCTGTCGAAGTTCGGGCGCGTGAAGTTCTTCACGAAGGAGTTTTTCCCCTACGCGCTCTACTACCTCGGACTTCTGACGTTCAAGTCCCCGATGCGGCTTGGCATCCCGAATCTGACGGTCGAAAACATGTTCGTCGATTACTACGACGAACTCTCGGAGTTCAAGAACGGCGACGTGGCGCACGAGCACTTCGCCGGCGCGGCGGAGTCGCTCGCCTATAACGGCGGGACGTGGCGCGACCTCTTCGAACAGTTCTGGCTCCACTACGTGAAGGCGCGGATTCCCGCGCAGGCGTTCGACCAGGTGAACGAGAACTTCTTCCGCACGACGTTCGCCTCCCGCGTCTGGGACGTGCTGCCGATGTGCTACTCGATCGAGACGGAGTATAACACGCCCGAAGGACGCTGCGACTTCCTCGCGATTCCGAAGCCTGGCGTGGACAAGCCCGCGTGCCTGATCGAGTTCAAGTATTTCAAGGCGAGCGAGGTGAAGAACGGGAAACTGCTCGGACGCGCAACGCCGGACGCGGAGATGGTCGCCCAAGCGAAACGTTACCGCGAGTCCCTGCCGCGCCGCCCCGGCTGGCGGAGTGAAATCGTCACCTACGTCGTCGAGATCTGCTCCCGCCGCGGTTACAACTGGTTCGAGATCGCATAGGGTTTCAAAACCGTCATGCGGCAAAGGTCTAAAAATGGTATAATTCACCCCAACTAACGAAAGTTTAACAAGGAACAAAGAAAATGGCGGCAATTTACGAGTATACGGGCGTGGTTGAGAAGGTTCTTGCGACGCAGACGTTCGCAAGCGGGTTCTCGAAGCGGGACGTCGTTCTGACGGATGACATCGGCACGGAGACGAAATGGCCCAATCACATCGCCTTCACCTTCAAGAAGGACGCGGCGAACGTGCTCAATACGGTCAAGGAAGGCCAGCGCGTGAAGATTCGCTTTGCCATTGACGGGCGTGAATGGACGAATCCGCAGGGGCAGGTGAAGTATTTCACCGACCTGACGGGGCTGAATCTCGAAGTTCTCAACGGCGACGGCACTTCGATCGAGCCCGTGCCTGCGCCGGCCGAACCCGACATCCCCGCAGACGCGGGCGAAGTCGATGACATGCCGTTCTAACGGATGCTCTCGCCTGAATCGGGCTGAAGATGAACTGGCGTGAGACGATTACGCGGGCGGTCGCGTATCTGGACGGGAAGGGCGTGCCCGATCCGCAGGTCGCGGCGGAACTGCTCGCCGCACGGCTTCTCGGCTGTGGACGCGGGCTGCTATCCGCGTCACTTGAGAAGGACGTTTCCGAACGCTTTCTCGAGGCGATGCGACGCGGCATGAAGCGGCTCGTTGCGGGCGAACCCCTGCAATACGTGCTCGGCGAATGGGACTTCCGGTCGCTCACGCTGAAGTGCGACCGCCGCGCACTCATCCCCCGTCCCGAAACCGAGGAACTCGTCACGCGGGTGCTCGCGCATCTCGCCGCGCATCCGACGACCGTTCCCCCGTTCGTCATCGACGTCGGGACGGGAACGGGTGCGATTATCCTGAGCCTTGCGAAGGAGTTCAAGGACGCGGCGGTTTTGGTCGGTTCGGACGTCAGCGAGGAGGCCCTCGCCCTCGCGGCGGAAAACGCGGCGCTTTGCGGACTCTCCGACCGCGTCAAGTTCGTCTGCATGGACGGGTTGGACGACTTTGACGAACCCGGCGTGGTGGACGTGCTCGTCTCGAATCCGCCGTATGTCGAGCGCGGCGTCTGCGATACGCTCGACCCACGTGTGCGGAACTTCGAGCCGCGCCTCGCACTGGATGGCGGCGTGAGCGGACTCGACTTCTACGAACGCTATCTCGGCGACGCACTGAACATCCTCAAGCCAAGCGGGGCGGTTTTCTTCGAGATTGGCGAGAACCAAGGCGAATCCGTGCGGAAACTGATGGAAAACTACGGATTTACCGAGATTAAGATTGAGAAGGACCTCGCCGGACACGACCGCTACGCCTCCGCAATCCTCCCGTAGTCCGTCCCCATGGGGATGGGTGGTATTTGGTATAATATGCGCATGAGGAAAGAATGCGAGAATTGCGTTACTTTGGTCGGGACTTGCCGCTCTGAAAACGCGGCGACCGCGTTTGACCCCGTGCAGATGGACTATGGTGCACTCATTCCCCCGGCAATTCGTCTGCCTGATTGCATAAAACCCGATTTCGTCCGTTGGCGTTTGGAGAATTACAACGGGATGTGAGTTGCATGAGGAGATGGAATATGAAGAGAATCCTGCTTGTCATTGTCTGTTGCGCGGCAAATCTGCTCATGGGGGCGGAGGTGTCTCGGAAGACTGCCGATTCGCGGCGGAATGGCGCGGAATTGGCCGAAACCCTTTTCAAGCGGAAAGACGCGAAAACAATCACGGGCGACGAACTCGTTGCCGAAATCAAGTCGTTGGCCAATGAACGTCTCCCAAATGAGTTCTGGACGGCTGTGCAGACCCGTTTGGCGGGGCGTGAACTGACCTTTACCAACTTTGACATTGACAAGGATTGCACCTTCAGGGGAAATGATGAAGGTTATCTGCTGCAAGTTGCGGACTGGAAGAATCCCTTCAGTCTGATGACCTTTTTCCCAACTTCATATGTGGACAGGGTCAGTTGGATTCAGGAGAAAGACCGCGTAGCGCGGTTGACGGGTACGGTTTTGCCAAACGAGGATAATTTTGCCTATTATGCGCTTCGGTTGCGCGGCACTGACATTGAGATGTCGTTCCCGAAGCCGCCGCCGATCGAAAAGATGTTCGACCTAAAGACGGTGACGGGGGATGAACTCATGGAGAAACGGGCTTTTATTCGCCATTCTCAGTGCCACGATCTTGCCCGCGCACTTGAGGGTCGAGAGTTGACCTTTCACAATCTTTCGTTTTCGTGGTTCGGATCTGAGACGACGGCGAGTTTTGTGGCTCTTGAGGACGGGCTTGGTCTGGATGCGACATTCAGATTGGATGTTGAGTTTTCAGACCCGCAGTTGGCGAAGAAGGTTCAGAAACTGAGGCGTTTTTCCCCGAAAGACTTCTTCATTCGCGAACTGAAGGGAATCGTTGCCTCTGAAAATGACCATCGCAGAGGCTTCGCAGGCGCGTTGCGCCTCAAGGGCACTCATGTCGAGCCGAACGAACCCCTGGAGGAGATTCCACCTTTTGACGCGGCGACAATCACGGGGGATGGCGTGATTCAACTTCTGAAGTCCTTCAAGAAGGGGTATGAGCCGCACCTCCCGGAAATCATCGACAAACTCATCGGGCGGACGCTGACGTTCACGAATGTCCACTTCTCTTCACTCTCCGACGTGACGGAGACGAATGCCGTCGTGAAAGGCTTTGCGCCCATGGGACTCGATTCATGGATAGGCGAAACGGTGGCTGTTTTCGCTCGGGTAAACGCGGAAAAACTTGACGCCTTGCCATGGGACTTGTCGTGGAGGGATACTTTTCTTAGGCTCTCCGGGCGCGTCGTCAAGGAAGAACCGAAAAGAATGGGGTGCATGCGCGTCATAAATGGTGGCATTCATCTGGCGGACGCCACATTCGAGGTGGCGTGGCAGAACGAGAAACTGCCACCGTTTGACGCGAAGACGCTTACGGGTGATGAATTCGCGAAGATGTCCGCCGGTTTTGACAAGCGCTATCGCAGGCCCATGATGCAGCGGATGTTGAAGGCGATGGAGGGGCGACGACTGACCTTTTCACGGTGCGATGTGCTTGAGAATCCGATGCGTCCTGGGGATGCTCGCAAGTATCTGGAGGCACGATTTGACATCGCGCCAGCCATTGACGGTCTGCCGGAAAAATGCTCGTTTCCCGCCGCGTTTGTCGGGGAAGAGCAGTTGCAGATGCTTCAGGATTTGTCCGTCGGGACCCAATTGACGAATGTTTCGGGAACGGTCGTGCGGACAGCCCCGCGCATTCTGCCGTCCTGGCACGGCGAGTGGTGCCTGACGAATCTCTCCTATCAGACGGTAGCTCCACAGGAGGCTTTGCCTGACTTTGACGCGGCGACAATCACCGGGGACGAACTTGTCAGACTGCTGGACGGAATGAAACGGAATCTGACACCGCGTCAGATTGGGGTCTTGCGGAATCGGCTCGCTGGACGGCGTTTGACTTTCACGCGGATGCAGGGCGTCGATTGCGTCGTCGGGCGGGAGGACAGCTCGCCAAATCGGGTTTCCGTGATTCAAATGAATCGGTCTGCCACTTGGAGTAAGACCCATAAGGCTCGGTGTGGAATCTTGTTGCGCACACCCGACACCGAATACAGAAAAGTGCTCAATAAGCGTCGGCTTGACAAGTGTGACGACCTCCGCGTGTCGGCGACGGTTTCGACGGATATGGAAGCGGAAGATAGGTCTCTCAACAATTGCGTCCTTATTCTCGCCGATGGCGTGATTGAACGCATGGATGACGAAAGCGCGTCGGAACAGCAGCCTTAACCGTGACAACGGAAGGTGGTTCGCGCCCCTCGCGGGCGCATACGACAATCGCCCCCTCCCCGCTCGTGCCGTCGAGAAGCGGCGGTGTCGGCGGCATTGACATACGATACCCCCCTATAGTATAATACGCGCCACTTGTCCGTAAAAGGAGAAAGGCAAATGAAGGATTGCTACGATCAGGAAAAGCTGAAAATCCGGCTGAACCGCGTGATGGGGCAGATTTCCGCCATCAAGCGCATGGTCGAGGACGATCAGGCGAAGTGCGAGGACATCATGATTCAGATCAACGCGGCGGATGCGGCGTTGCACCGAATCGGACTCCTCATCCTCGAAGGTCACCTCGGGCATTGCGTCCGCAAGGGCATTGAGGAGGGTCACGCGGAGGAGGCGATTGACAACTTCACCGACTCCCTGGAGCAATACGTCGGCATCAAGTAGGGAGGGACTGGAAATGGGGTGCTGCTGTTGTGGCGGTGGCTCGGCGTGTCGGACGCACGAGGGTAAGACGGGCTGGGCGCTCGTGGACGCGAAGATCGAGCAGTTTTGCGAGAAGCTGGAATCGTGGCGGATGATCGTGCTGAGCGGCACATGTGTTCTGATGGGGCTTGTCGTGCACCTCAAGTCCGGCGGCATGGGCTGCGGGGAGAAGTCCCCGTGGTGGGATCCCGCGCTCGTCGCGGTCGTGCTGTGCGGCATTCCGATGGCCTACGCGGCGTTCAAGGCTCTTATCGTGCGCCACCGGATCACCTCTGGACTTCTCATTACGATGGCGATGATTGCCGCGATGGCGATTGGCGAACTCTTTGCCGCGGGCGAGGTGGCGTTCATCATGGCCATCGGCGAAAAGCTTGAGGACTTCACCGTCGGGCGTGCCTCGAAAGGCGTGAAGGCGCTCATCCGCCTGAAGGATGCCGTCCGAAAGGACGTCGCGGTCGGGGCGATTGTCGCAGTGAGGCCGGGCGAAGCGTTCCCCTGCGATGGCATCGTGACGAAAGGCGAGACGACGGTTGACCAGTCTATCGTGACGGGCGAATCCGTCCCCGTGCGCAAGGCGGTCGGCGACAGCGTGTTCACGGGGACGCTGAACCGCTACGGGCAGATTGAGATCCGCGCCACGGCGGTTGGGGCGGATACGAGCCTTGAGAAGATCATCCGGCTTGTGAACGAGGCGAACAACCACAAGGCGCCCATGCAGCGGTTGGCAGACCGCTGGGCGTCCATCCTCGTGCCGGTCGCCCTCGGTGTGGCGGTTCTGACCTTCGCCGTGTGTTATCTGTTTCTTGGCGTTGAGTTGCACGGCAGCCTGACGCGGGCGGTCACGGTGCTCGTCACGTTCTGTCCGTGCGCCCTCGCCCTGGCGACGCCGACCTCGGTGATGGCGGCGATCGGTCAGGCCACGAAGCGCGGCGTTCTCGTCAAGACGGGCGAGGCGCTCGAGCGGATGGCTTCCGTCAACACCGTGACCTTCGACAAGACCGGCACGATTACGAAGGGGACGTGGGCGAATTCGCTTGCCCGCGATGCGGACGGACGCATCCTCGCGGGCGAGAAAATGGACGTCGCGGACGAGTTGCGCGAGACGGCGCCCGCCACGGTGGCGCGGCTGCGGGAACTGGGCGTGGAATCGTGGCTTCTCACGGGCGACCACCGCGAGATTGCGGAGAAATACGCCGCCGCCTGCGGCATTGACCGGGTGAAGGCCGACCTCCTTCCCGAGGAGAAGGTGGATGCCGTGAAGAGCCTGACCGAGCAGGGTCGCCACGTGGCGATGGTCGGCGACGGCGTGAACGACGCCGCCGCGATGAAATACGCCGACGTGGGCATCGCCATGGCGGGTGCGGGGACGGATATCGCCACGGAGGCGAGCGACATCGCCATCATGAACGACGACATCGCGTCCGTCGCCTACCTGAAGCGCCTCGCAACGGCGTGCCTGAACACGATTCGGTTCAACATCACGCTGTCGATGAGCATCAACTTCGTGGCCGTTCTGCTGGGTGTCCTGGGCGTCATGACCCCCGTCGTCGGCGCACTTGTCCATAACGCGGGTTCGATTCTCGTCGTCCTCAACGCGGCGCTTCTCTACGACCGCAAGATAATAGATTAGGAGTCGTTTGCGTAGCAGACCCATCCTAGGCGTTGCGGCGGCTTGGTCGGGTGTCGCCCGACCCGTCGCTGCGCGGCCTCGCACCGCCTTTCGCACGTAGACAAGAAACATTATTCAGTCAGCCCTGCCTCGGCAGGGTCTGTGGTTGCGGACATCGCCTCGCCTACGGCGGAGAGCCGCTGCGCTCCTCTCGTGCAACCCCCGCCCTCACCGCCTACGCCTGAAAACTGGCTGACCAAGACACAGGCAATGCCCAGCGACGGCAAGCACAAAAAGACGGGGGTGAGGAGCGGGGTCAGCGAGGTTGCCGCCCACCGTGCCGCACGTTGTCATGCATAAAGACAGCAGAGAAAGTCAAGAACCGCAAACAGTGATGCGGCAGTCTCCATTCGTAAACGACTCGCGCAACGGCGCAAACGACGAACCTATTACGACCGCAAGATGAGGTGAGCCGAATTATGGTATAATACACGGCAAGACGAAGGTAAACCCTCTACAACAAAGACTAACGAACAGGAGTATAGAAGACAATGGGCGAAGTAATCGGAGCCGGCGAATTGCACAAGGGCGTCAAACTGCTGATTGACGGCGAACCGTGGGAAATCACGGAGTTCGACTTCTCGAAGCCGGGCAAGGGTCAGGCGATCTACAACTGCAAGCTGCGCAACATGATGACGGGCGGCGGCATGACGAAGAGCTACCGTTCGGGTGACAAGTTCGAGAAGCCCGACCTGACGCAGCAGGACGTCACCTATTCCTACGACGACGGGCAGGCGTTCGTGTTCACCGACGCCAACTTCGAGGAGATTCGCGTCAGTTACGACGTGATGGGCGACAAGAAGTTCTTCCTGATGGACGAAATGGAAGTGAAGGCGCTCTTCTTCAACGACAAGGTGATCGGCGTTCAGCTTCCGCAGCTCGTCGAGCGCAAGGTCATCAAGGTCGAGCCGGGCGTGAAGGGCAACACGGCCTCGGGCAAGGTGACGAAGCCGGCGACGGTCGAGGGCGGCTACGTGTGCGCCGTGCCGCTCTTCATCAACGAGGGCGACGTGGTTCGCATCAACACCGAGTCGGGCGAATACAACGACCGCATCTCGACGAAGTAAGCGGATGCGCGGAAAACGGCGGCGGCTGGTGCTTGCGCTGGCTGTCGCCGTGCTTGCGCTCCTTCTGGCGCGGCGGATGATTCATCGTTCGCCGCGCTTGCGTTCGCCGAAAGTCCCCGCCGACCCGACGCTCGTTCTCGTGACGGGCTACTGCAACTGCGGCAAGTGCTGCGGATGGAAGCGCAACTGGTTCGGCTTCGGCGAGCCGGTTTACGACTACGGAACGATGAAGGGGAAGCCGAAGAAAATCGGCATTACCGCGACGGGAACGCGGGCGAAGAGGGGGACGATTGCGGCAGATCCGAAGGTCTACCCGTTCGGCACTCGTCTGCGCGTGCCCGGATACGGGGTCGGGACGGTCGAGGACGTGGGCGGCTCAATCAAGGGGCGGCACATCGACGTCTGGTTTCCGTCCCATGCCGAAGCCCGCCGCTGGGGTGCGCGGTGGCTGAAGGTCGAAACCGTCAGGTAATCGGCGCGCTGTCAGTGTCCGGCGCGGCCGGTCGCGTTGGTCGGGAACTCGACCTCGATGCCGCGCTCGGCGATGGCCATGCGGATGTTCGTCTGGGCAATCTGCATGGAATCGTAACGGAGGGTGAGCGTCTTCGCGGCGAAGTCCCAGCGGTAGGAATCCTTCGCGATTCCCGCATATTTCGAGAGGGCTTGCGCGACGGACGCCCTGTTGCCTTCGGTGAGGCCGGGAATCGCGAACGTGCATTCCCGAACGTCCTCGCGACGGCATCCGGCGAGCGCGGCGAAAAGGGAGAGGGCGAGAAGAAGGACGGGTGTCTTCATGGCGTTTCGGTCATTGGTAGGTCGTCGGGTCGGCGTCCGGTCCGAACGGGGAGAGGTCGCGGAGGTTCTTGATGACGGGCGGCAGATTTGCCAGCACGTAATCGACGTCCTCCATCGTGTTGTAGCGCGAGAGGGAGAAGCGCACCGAGCCGTGCACGGCGATGAACGGAACGCCCATTGCGCGGATGACGTGGCTTGGGTCGAGCGAACCCGACGCGCACGCCGAACCCGTCGAGATGCAGATCCCAAGGTCGGAGAGGCGGTAGGCGATCGCCTCGCCCTCGATGTATTCGAAACTGACGTTGAGCGTGTTGGGCAGGCGGTGCTCGCGGTCGCCGTTGACGAGCACGTTCGGGCAGGCGGCGACGAGCCCCGCCTCCAACTTGTCGCGGAGCGCGGTGAGCTGGACGGCTTCCTTCGCCATGCCGTTGCGGGCGAGTTCGCAGGCCTTGGCAAGCCCGATGATGTAGGGCACGTTCTCCGTGCCGGCGCGGCGGCCGACTTCCTGATGCCCGCCCAGCATGAACGGCTTCAGCTTCGTGCCGCGCCGCACGTAGAAGATGCCGATGCCCTTCGGGGCGTGGAACTTGTGCCCGCTCATGGCGAGCATGTCGACGGGGACTTTCTGCACGTCCACGGGAATCTTGCCCGCGACCTGCACCGCGTCCGTATGGAAGATCGCGCCGTATTCGCGGCAGATCTCGGCGACTTTCTCGACTGGAAAGATCGTCCCCGTCTCGTTGTTCGCCCACATGACGGAGACGAGGGCGTTCTTTGTGCCCTTGAGTTCGGCGCGGAGCTGGTCGAGGTCGAACTGCCCGACGGTGTTCACCGGCAGTGCGACGACCTCGTGGCCGAGCGCCTTCAGGCGGCGGCAGGACTGGATCACGGCGGGGTGTTCGACGGCGGTCGTGATGATCTTCGTCCCCTTGCCGTAGTATTCCGCCGTGCCGCGGATGGCGGCGTTGTCGGATTCCGTCGCGCAGGACGTGAAGACAACCTCGTCGGGGTGGCAGTTCAGGAACGCGGCGACTTCCTCCCGCGCACGGGCGAGATGCTTCGCGACCTGCCCGCCGAAGGCGTGCATCGAACTGGGATTCCCGTAGAGTTCGCAGAAGAAGGGGAGCATCGCCTCCCGAACCTCCGGCGCGACGCGCGTCGTCGCGTTATTGTCGAAATAGACTGTTCTTTCCATCGGCGCGTATTATACCATAATCACGACTGGAAGAAATACCGGTTCGCGTTGTTGTAGCTGACGTCCTGGACGATGCCGCCGAGCCACTTCACGTCGTTCGGCAGTTCGCCGCGCTCGACTTCCGCGCCGAACTTCTGGCAGAGAAGCCGCCGGAAGTATTCGTGCCGCGTGTAACTGAGGAAGGAGCGCGAATCCGTGAGCATTCCGACGAAGTTGCCGAGACAGCCGAGCGCCGCGAGAGCCTCCAACTGCTTGCGCATGCCGTCCTTCTGGTCGAGAAACCACCACGCCGCGCCGAGCTGGATCTTGCCGCGCACGGGCCCCTTCTGGAAGCAGCCCATGAGCGAGGCGAGCATTTCGGTATCCTTCGGGTTGAGCGAGTAGAGAATCGTGCGCGGCAGGCTGTCCGTCCGCTCGAGGCGGTCGAAGAGCCGCGCCAGCGACTCGTTGACGTTCCACTCGCCGATGCAGTCGAAGCCCGTGTCGGGACCGACCTTGCCGAACATCGCGGAGTTGAGGTTCCGCAGACAGTTGCAGTGGATCTGCGCCGTCCAGTTGGCGGCGGCGTCCGCCTTCAGACCCTCGTAGAGCCACGCGCTCTTGAACTGCCGCGATTCGTCCGCCGTCGGACGCTTTCCGCCGCGAGCCTTCCTGAAGATGCGCCTGACGCCGGCCTCGGTGTAGGGAACGGCGAAGATCTCCGTCGTGCCGTAGTCGGAAATCACGCACCCGGCGCTCGCGAAGAAGTCGTGCCGCTTCGCCATGGCGGAGAGGTAGTCGTCCCACGACTTCACGGGCATTTTCGCCGCGTCGGAGAGCCTGTCCATCCATCCGTTCCACGCGGCGGTTTCGTCGATTTTCGCCGCCTTGTCGGGACGCCACGCGGGCAGGATGCGCGTCGCGAACGGCTTCGCGGCGATTGCAAGATGGTGTTCGAGCGAGTCGGTCGGGTCGTCGGTCGTGGCGACGACCTTCACGTTCGACTTCTTCATCAGCCCCCGCGCCGAGAAACCCTTCCCCGCGAGCTTGCGGTTGCAGGCCTTCCAGATGCGTTCCGCGCTCGCCCCCGACAGGCGTTCCGTGACGCCGAAATAGCGGGCGAGTTCGAGGTGCGACCAGTCGAAGAGGGGGTTGCCGACGAGGCGTTCCATCGTCTCGGCGAACTTGACGAACTTGTCGTGCCACGGTGCGTCGCCCGTCATGAACCGCTCGTCCACGCCGTTCGAGCGCATCTGCCGCCACTTGTAGTGGTCGCCGCCGAGCCAGACTTCGGCGATGTCGTCCCACCGCTTGTCCTCCGCAATCTCCTTCGGCGGCAGGTGGCAGTGGTAGTCGATGATCGGCATCTTCTCCGCATAGCCGTGGTAGAGTTCGCGCGCCGTGCGGGTCGTCAGCAGGAAGTCGTCGTTGATGAAGGGCTTCGATTTCATTTCTTCGCTCCTTCCCGAAGGGACGGATAGGCGTGCTTGAGGCCGATTTCAAGTCCGCGCAGTTCGGCGAGTCCGACGAGCCGCCCGCCGTAGGAGTAGCCGCAGTAGCATTTGCGCCCCTTGTCGATTTCCATCAGCCGCCCGTGGTCGGGGCGCACCACGATGCCTTCGCCGCGCCGCTTCTCCTCCTTCAGGAGCGCGATCATCAGCGCGGGGAGGTCGGTCTTGCCGACGAGGTGGCAGCGCGACTCGTGGAAGATCCCCTCTTCCTCGTATTCGAGGTTGCGGAAGTGGCAGAAGAAGATCCTCTTGGCGAACTCCTTGAAGATGGCGACTTCGTCGTTCGCGAGCGAACCGCCGAGCGAACCCGTGCAGAGCGTCAGCCCGACGTGCTTCGAGGGACACCTCTTCACCATCTCGCGGATGTCCGCCGCCGTCGAGAGGATGCGCGGCAGACCGAAGATCGGGTGCGGCGGGTCGTCGGGGTGGATGCACATGTCGACGTTGCACTCCTCAAGGACGGGCGTAATCTCGTTGAGGAAGGCATACATGTTCTCGCGCAGTTCGCGGTCGCCGATGCCCGCATAGGTCTTGAGCTGCTTCAGGAACTCGCGCGGTGTCAGATCGTCCACCGTGCCGGGCAGTCCCGTGAGGATGGACTTCTCGACGCGCTTGCGCTGGGCGGGCTTGTAGGCCGCCCACAGTCTCTTCGCCCGCGCCTTCGTCTTCGCGTCGTAGTCCTTCTCGGCGCCGGGACGCTTCAGCGAGTAGAGGTCGAACGCGGCGACTTCGTATTCGTTGTAGCCGAGGCAGGTCGAGCCGTCGGGCAGTTCGTAGGCGAGGTCGCTCCGCGTCCAGTCGAGGATCGGCATGAAGTTGTAGCAGACCGTCCGGATGCCGCACTTCGCGAGATTGCGCAGCGTCTGCTTGTAGTTCTCGACGTAGGCGCGGAAGTCGCCCGAACGCCGCTTGATGTCCTCGTGCACGGGGACGGACTCGACGACGCTCCACGTCATGCCCGCCGCCTTCACCTTGTTCGCGAGGGCCTTGATTTCCTTCACGGGCCACACTTCGCCGGGCTTGCGCCCGTAAAGCGCCGCGACGACGTCCGTCACGCCCGCCTGACGGATTTCTTTGAGCGAAATCGCGTCGTTCTCACCATACCATCTCCAGCCTTGCTTCATGTTTTCGTTCCTTGTTGTTGAGGATTAGCATTCAACCTTCTTGTAGTGCGGCACGAGCGCCTTCATGCACGTCCAGCCGATGACATACGCCACCGCGCAGTAGCAGAAGACGATCATGTACCCGGCGGGCTTGCCCGTATACCCGGCGAACGCGAACGCCTCGCCCCGTTCTGCCGCGTAGGTGAAGAGCCACCCCGCGCCGAGGTTGACCGTGAAACTGCCGAGCCCCGCCGCGCACTGCGCGATGCCCGTCAGCGTCGCGATGGACGACTTCGGGAACATGTCGCCGACGACGGAGTAGACGTTCGCGCTCCACGCCTGATGCCCCGCGCAGGCAAGGCCGATCAGGATCGCCGGCCACCACGCGCTGTATGCGCCGAGCGGCTGCGCCCCGAGCGCGAGCAGCGGGAGGCACGCGAAGATGAACATCGCAATCATCCGCCCCTCGTAGGGGTTCATCCCCCGGCGGTCGACGAACCACGTCGGCAGTTTGCAGAGGTAGATCGAGACGAAGGTGACGATGGCGTAGAGCGTGACGATGAGCGCCATGCCCATGCCCGAATCGCTCCGGTAGCCGAACTGGTCGGAGAGGTAGCCCGGCGTCCAGAAGAGGAAGAACCACCACACGCCGTCCGTCAGGAAGCGGCCGAGCACGAGCGACCACGTGTGCCGCAGGCGGAAGCACCGCAGGTAGCCGAGCGACTTCTCGTGTTCGGGCGCGGCAGTCTGGGTTTTCGCCGCTCCCTCGTCCTGCGAGACGTAGGCGAGTTCCGCCGCGTTCACGCGGGGGTTCTCGGCGGGCTTCCGGTAGAGGAACTGCCAGAAGCCCATCCAGACGAAGCCGAGCGCACCGATGATGATGAACGCCATCTCCCAGCCCCAGAACCGCGCAATCAGCGGAATCAGCGCGGGCGCGGCGAGTGCGCCGACGGACGAGCCCGAGTTGAAGATCGAGGTCGCGAAGGCGCGGTCTTTCTTCGGGAAGTATTCCGCCGTCACCTTGATCGCCGCCGGGAAGTTCCCCGCCTCGCCGAGCGCGAGCATGCACCGGCAGCCGAGGAACAGCCACACCGAGACGGATGCGACCGACAGCGCGAGCGCACTCCCGGTCTCAAGGGACTTCATCGCCGCGATGGAATCGACCCCGTCGACGAGTTGAAGCGTCCCCCAGCCGCAGAAGGCGTGGAGACACGCCGCGAGCGACCAGATGAAGATCGCCCACATGTAGCCTTTCTTCGTGCCCATCCAGTCCACGAACTTCCCCGCGAACAGGTTGCAGATCGCGTAGATCAGCGAGAAGTAGCCCGTGATGACGCCGTAGTCGGCGTCCGTCCAGTGGAATTCGGGGGCGATGAAGTCCTTCCACGTGAGGGAGAGGACTTGGCGGTCGAGATAGTTCACCGTCGTCGCGAAGAAGAGCAGCGAACAGATCATCCAGCGGAAGTTCGACATCTTTGTTTTCGTCGTCATCGGGCGGATCCCTCTCCTCTATCGTCAGCGATCGACGCGGGCGGAGCCGCCGCCCACGAGTTTCTCGACGTCCGCCTTCGTCGCCATCGAGGTGTCGCCGGGCGTCGTCATCGCGAGCGCCCCGTGCGCCGCGCCGTAGTTCACCGCCTTCTCCGCGTCGTCGAAGGTCATCAGGCCGTAGATGAGGCCGGACGCGAACGAGTCGCCGCCGCCCACGCGGTCGTAGATCTCAAGCCCCGGACGGCTGATGGACTGGTGGAGTTCGCCCCTGTACCAGCAGAGTGCGCTCCAGTCGTTCACCGTCGCGCTCTTCACCGCGCGGAGCGTCGTCGCCACCGCCCTGAAGTTCGGATACGCCGCGACGGCCTTCTCGATCATCTTGCGGAAGCCCTCGACGGGCAGTTTCGTCATGTTCGCGTCCACGCCCTCGACCTCGATGCCCAGCGCGGCGGTGAAGTCCTCCTCGTTGCCGATCATCACGTCGACGTATTTCGCAATCTCGCGGTTCACCTCCTGCGCCTTCTTCTGTCCGCCGATGGACTTCCAGAGCGAGGCGCGGTAGTTGAGGTCGTAGCTCGTCACCGTGCCGTGGGCCTTCGCGGCTTTCAGGGCCTCGATGGCGACTTCGGCGGAGGATTCCGACAGCGCGGCGAAAATGCCGCCCGTATGGAACCAGCGCACGCCTTCCGCGCCGAAGAGCCGTTCCCAGTCGACCATGCCCGGCTTCAGCTGCGAGACCGCCGTCAGCCCGCGGTCGGCGCAACTCCGCGCCCCGCGGCAGCCGAACCCGCGCTCGACGAAGTTCAGACCGTTGCGCACCGTGCGCCCGATGCCGTCGAACGGCATCCATGTCACGTGGCTCACGTCCACGCCGCCCTGGAGCATGAAGTCCTCGACGAGCCGCCCCACGGGATTGTCGGCGAACGCCGTCACCGTCGTCGTCCGCAGACCGAAGCACCGCCGCAGACCGCGCACGACGTTGTATTCGCCGCCGCCCTCCCACACGCGGAACTCCCGCGCCGTGTGGATGCGCCCGTCGCCCGGGTCGAGCCGGAGCATGATTTCACCGAGACTTGCCGCATCCCACTTGCAGGATTCGGCGGACTTCACCGTCAACTTATCGTACATCATCTATTCCTCATTTAAGTAAAGGATTGCTACAACACTTCCAAACACGCACATTTTACCACCAAATGCCTTGCCGTTGCAAGGGTCAATTGAATATTTCTTGATTGTTATCGCCACGGATTTCACGGATTTTCACGGATTAGGCGTTTTGCTATCGCCACGGATTTTCACGGATTGGGGGAGGGGGAGGAGGATTTGTTCTACCATGGAAGGAAACGAGTCCGGCGGGCTAAGTTTAGCGGCATTCCGCCGACTTACTTTCAGAAAACGGTTTAATACTGGAAGCGACGTCCTGATGGCTCGCCAAAGACCCTGTCGGGCTAAGAAGAATTTGGACAAGACGCTCCGCGAGGTCTTTTTCATCTGTCGCCCTCAAGATGTCTTGCATGGGCTTCTTGAACCCAATAATTGGGTCAATGAAGCGGAGTTGACCTTCGTCGTCGAGAAGAACATTGTCTCCGTCTTGTCCGACATCCGTCACGAACACGAAATCGTTTGCGAACGCATAGCGTCCCTCGGGGCGCAATCCACGGCACTCCAGATCCTCGGCAATCTGCCTGTCGTCCGGCCGTCGGTCGGCGCAGACTGCAGACTGCCGGAAGACAAGTCGGACATCGTTTAATTCGGAAGAGATACCCATTAATTCGAGGCGGCATTCTGGAAAGAGGATGTTGTGCACGAGATGCTCGAATACCACGCATTCGGGCGGATGCCTCTTGAGGTGAAGTTTCGCGAATGGGTCTTTGACCTTGTAGTAGACGCGCTCTCGCTGTACAAGACGAACTTCGCTCTCGCCCGTACGAATCGAATAACGTGTTCCCGGCACATCCTTTTGTTCGAGATAAAGGCCGGCCTGTCTCGCAGCGTTAATCAGTGCGAGGCTCGTTTTGCGTATCGGATCCGACGGCATCTGCCAAGCAGTTCGGCCTCGTTCATCGGGACACGCTCGCGCAAGCACTCGAATGCGGCGGAGATCAGATAGGGCTTGCTCTCGGATGGACGCGAGAGAATAAACGACTCGACGCTTGTCGATGCGCCTTCGAGAAACAGAGTTTTCAACTCGTTTGGCATGTGCAGCTCCTTTAAGAACGGCGAGATCTTCTTGATGAAATTCATCGCGCATATTCTATCATATTCTCGCTTGCTGAAGCAAATACGCGAAAAACGTCAAATCCGTGGCGATAGCGCTCCCGTCGCCCCGCCTTGCGCATCGTTCGAAGGTTTGATGCGCATCGACACACCCCTTTGATGCGCATCAACTACCCCCTTTGATGCGCATCAACTACCCCCCTTGATGCGCATCAACCACCCCTCTTGATGCGCATCAACTACCCCCTTTGATGCGCATCAACACCCCCATTTGATGCGCATCACTCCATTCTTCAACTTCACTCCCCTCTCTCCCGATTCTCCC
>CAVFWY010000021.1:0-16576 GCA_963626175.1 Gemmiger sp. | reverse complement strand
GCGAAGTGAGGTGACCGATGAAAGTCCTCGTCACCGGCGGATCGGGCTTTCTCGGCATCAACCTGATTCGCAAATTGCGCGAGAAGGGCGTGGAGGAAGTCCGCGTCCTTGACATCGCCGACTTCGACTATCCCGAGAAGAACGAGCCGTGGCTGAAGTTCACGCTCGGCGACGTGCGCGACGTCGCGGCGGTTGAGAAGGTGACGGAGGGCTGCGACGTCGTCGTCCATTGCGCGGCGGCGCTTCCTCTTTACAGTGCGGAGGACATCCGCACGACCGAGGTGGACGGCTGTCGGAACGTGCTGGCGGCGGCGCGGAAGTTCAAGCTCGACCGCATGATTCAGATTTCATCGACGGCGGTCTACGGTGTGCCGAAGCGTCATCCCATCTACGAAACCGACCCGATGGTCGGGGTTGGGCCTTATGGTCACGCGAAGATTGAGGCCGAGAACATCTGCCGCGAGGCGATCAAGGACGGCTTCTGCGTGAGCATCATCCGTCCGAAGAGTTTCGTCGGGCCAGAACGGCTCGGCGTGTTCGCCCTCTTCTACGACTGGGCGTATACGGGGCACGGCTTCCCGATGATCGGCAGCGGAAACAACCGCTACCAGCTGATGGACGTGGACGACCTTGACGAGGCCATTTGGTCGGCAATGACCTACCCGAAGGATGTCGTGGCGACCGAGTTTAATATTGGTGCGAAGGAGTTCACGACGATGAAAGAGGACTACCAAGCCGTCCTCGACCGTGCCGGACACGGCAAGAAGATTCGCGGAATGCCCGTCGCGCCGCTCATCTTCATCCTGCGCATCCTTGAGAAGCTCCACCTCTCGCCGCTTTATCCGTGGGTTTATGAGACGGCTTCGACCGATTCGTTCGTCTCCATTGAAAAGGCGGAGAGGCTGCTCGACTACAGGCCGAAGTATTCCAACAAGCAGGCGCTCGTGCGGAACTACGACTGGTACGTGGCGCATCTCGCGGAGTTCGCGGGCAAATCGGGCGTGTCGCACCGCGTCCCCTGGAAGCAGGGAATGCTCGCGCTCGCCAAGCTCTTCTTCTGACCGGGAATCTCCCGCCCTCCATGCAGCAGCGAGTCTCCGTCGTCATCCCGACTTTCAACCGTGCCGAGATGGTCGTTCGGTGCGTCGGGAGCGTGTTGGCGACGGGATGGGAGAACCTTGAGATAATCGTCGTAGACGACTATTCGCCCGATGACACGCGGGAACGGATTTCCGCCGCGTTCGGGTCGGATTGCCGTGTTCGGTATATAAGGAATGAGAGGAACTCCTTTCAGGCGGTCTCGCGGAATGTCGGGGCGCGGCAATCGACGGGCGACTACCTGCTCTTCCTTGACGACGACAACCTCGTCGAGCCGGGAATGATCGCCGAACTCGTGCGGACGTTTGAGACGCACCCGAAGGCGGGGCTTGTCGCGCCGATGGCCGTTCACCAGCGGGCGGAGCGGAAGGGGTTGATCTGGTCGCTCGGCAGCGACTTCAACAGGTGGACGTCCCAGCCGAAGGACTGTTGCCCCAATCTGTCGCTCGACGATCTGCCGTCGGGGCGGGCGCTCTATCCGACGACCTACTACCCGAACGGCTTTATGGTGCCGCGTCACGTCTTCGAGGAGGTTGGCGGCTTCGACGAGTCGTTCGTGCAGATATTTGAGGAGTCTGACTTTGGATGGCGGATTATGGAACGCGGCTACGAGGGCTATATCGCGACGAATGCCCGAACGCGGCACTTCGGTTTTCTTGAGCCTGGCTGTGTGTCGGAACTTCGCCGCCTTGGCATTGAGAAGCCCTATCGCACCTATTGCTTCGCCCGAAACAGGCTGAAGTTCGCCCGTAAGCACTTCAATCTCGTGCAGATTCTCTCGGTTTCGCTCGTTTTTGCGCCGCTTTCGTGCGTCTACTACGGGTTCGTCGCCCTGAAGAACCGCCGCTCCGACATCGCCTGGAGTTATCTGAAGGGCACGGTTCGCGGCATTTTCGGCCTCAAATAATCGGTTTGCCTTGCGGACAGAACCGTGCAATCGGGCAACCGTCGCATTTCGGGCGGAGGGGAGCGCATCGCGTCTGCCCGAACGAGACGAGATGTGAGTTCCAAGTCTTCCAGTATCGGACGGGTAGAATCTTGCGGAGCGTCATTTCCGTTTCGAGCGGCGTTTTCGTATGGATGAGGCCAAGTCGGTTGCAGATGCGGTGCACGTGCACGTCCACGCAGATGGCGGGCAGGTCGAAGCCGACGGCGACGGTGAGATTCGCGGTCTTGCGTCCGACGCCCGGCAGTTCGCAGAGTTCCTCGACCGTGCGCGGCAGAATGTCGTTGAACTTCTCCTTCAAAACGGCGGGCAGGGCCTTCAGGTGGCGCGCCTTGTCGCGGTAGAACCCGACGGGATAGATGAGCCTTGCGATTTCGGTCTCCTCCAACCGTTCGAGGTCGCTCGGTCCGAATGTCTTGCCGCGAGCCGTTGCAAACAGACGGCGCACCGCCCCTGCCGTGCACTGGTCTTTCGTGCGGGCGGAAAGAATCGTCCCGACGAGGACGCAGAAGGGGTCGTGCGTCTGCGCTTCGATGAGTTCGATGATCGGGGAGTCGTGTGCGATGAACTCCTTCTTGAGCGCACGGTCAACGGCGGGTATGTCCTTGATTGTCATGCGGATATTCTACCACATTCCGGCGAGTGGCGCGATATGGAATGGAACGAAAAAAGCCCCTGGGCTAAAATGCCGGGGCTATGTGGGAGGGAATGAAAGTCGTTTTACTCAGGACTCGGCTGTCTCGGGCTTCTGCTTCCACAGAACGCGCCCGTGCTCGTCCGTCAGCGCCACGTCGTGCGCCACAAGCGCCGCGACCGTCGCTTCCGCATCCGGGACGCGGAACTGGGTCAGCAGCGTATTCTGAAGCTTCTTCACCGAGCCTGGAGCCATCTTGCGCAAACGCTCGACCTGTTCTTCCGTCAAGTCGAGGATCGGCTTCTTGGAGGTTTTCGCGCGTGTCCGTGTCGTTTTCTTCGTCGTCGAAGCGGTCTTCCGTCCGCGCGTTTTCGCCGGGATGAGCGTTTCTTCCGTCTTCGCGGGTTCGGGTTCGGAATAGGTGACGGGTTCCGTCGGTTCTTCCGTTGTTTCCTTCGCGAGGGCGGTCACGGCCGGCACGGGAACCAGGTCGGGGGTCGGCGCATTTTCCAGAAGGCTCAGAACCTGCGCCGGGGTTTCGCGAACCTCGTAGTCAAGACCGTCGCCAATGGGGACGACAATCGACCCGCCCTGCCGACCGGGTTCGATCGTCACTATGAAACTCGCGTTCAGCCACACGGGCGAACCGTTGATTCTTGTTAACTTCGTGAACATTCGGTTTGTCAACTTTCACACTGGTCGGGGCGGCGGGATTTGAACCCACGACATTCTGCTCCCAAAGCAGACGCACTACCAGGCTGTGCAACGCCCCGCTCGTATCCTTGTTGCGGCAGATTATATCAAATTTTCAGACATTTGTGCGAACGGCGTTTCGCTCTTCACCTTACCGCAAAAGTGTAGACTGCCGTTTCGCTGTTTACGGTTCTTGGCCCCCTTTCCTCTGTTGTCTTTGTGCCTACAACGTGCGGCACGGCGGGTGGCAACCTCGCTGACCCCGCCCTGATGCGCGGCGGCTTCGTCGCATCCGCCCGTCTCACTCCGCTCAACGCTCGCCCGCCCCTCCCGCTCCTCACCTCCGTTTTTTTGTGTTTGTCTGCCGCGGGTGTTCACTTGTCTGCCGCCGTAGCGACCAGGATGGGTCTGCTACGCAAACGACCCATTACGAATGGATAGCCCCGCCCGAGGGTTGGTTGATGCGGATTATGGTATAATAAAGGTCGTATGCAAGAAATCGAACTTCTGTCCCCGGCGGGGGACTTCAAGACGGCGCTCGCGGCTTTTCAGGCTGGTGCCGATGCCGTCTATTGCGGCCTTTTGGACTTTTCGGCGCGGGCTTTCGCCACGAACTTCACTTCCGACGACCTCAAGAACCTCGTCGCCTACGCCCGTGCGCACGGGAAGAAGGTCTACGTCACCTTCAATACGGTCGTTGCGGAATGCGAAGTCGAGGAGGTGATTCGTCGCCTTGCGGAACTGGACGCGATCGGGCCGGACGCGCTGATCGTGCAGGATCTCGGCGTGGCGCGAATCTGCCGCGCCCACTTCCCGAACCTCGCGCTCCACGCCTCGACGCAACTCGTCGCCCACAACCTCGAGGGCGTTCTCGCCTTGAAGGAACTCGGCTTCACCCGCGTCGTCCTGGCGCGCGAACTCAGCCTTGAGGAGATCGCGTCCATCGCCAAGCGGTGCGGCGGACTCGAACTTGAGGCGTTCATCCACGGTGCGCTCTGCTACTCGGTTTCGGGACTCTGCCTCTTCTCGGCGATGGAGAAGAACCGCAGCGGCAATCGCGGCAAGTGCGCCTACTGCTGTCGCGCCGCCTATCCCGCCCCGGACGGACGGAAGTCCTTCCCGTTCTCGATGAAAGACCTGCGCCTTGGCGAGGACGTGCGCAAACTCGTCGATGCGGGCGTCGTCTCGCTCAAGATCGAGGGGCGGATGAAGAGCGAACTCTATGTTGCGAGCGTCACGAAATACTACCGCCAGATACTCGACCGCGCGGGGGCTTCTTCCGGCGGGTTCGTCACGCAGTCCGATCTGGAGACGGTCTTTTCGCGGCGGACGACGGCACTCTATTTGAACGGCCGCCCTGGCACGAAGGGTGCGGGGGAGTCGCCCATCGACCCCGATTCGCTCGGACACCTCGGCACGCCCGTCGGCACGGTGAAGCGCGTGACGAAGGATCGCGAGGGCCGCGACTGGCTGCGTTTCCACACGGCGCGGGCGCTCGAAAAGCACGACGGACTCCAGTTCGCCGCGCCGGACGGCGGCAAGCCGCTCGGATTTGGCATTTCCGAAATGCGCCTCGCGATTTCGCGCACGTCCGTCTTCGAGGTCGCGGCGGGTTCGGACGTCGAGATCCTTCTGCCGGAGGGTGAGAACGACCTTGCCGCGCAACTTCGCGGCGGAGAGACGGTCTACTGCTCGATGTCCAACGCGGTGCGGCGGATGTTCCCCGTGCCGTCCTTCCGTCCGAGCGACTATCCGAGCGGGCGGACGGTGGATGTGGAAGTCACGCTCGAACCGACGCGGATGACCGCCCGTGCGGACGGGGTCGAGTGCTCGGTTGCGGGTGCGTTCGCCTCGGCGAAGAATCCCGACCGCACCTACGAGGGCGTGGTCAAGGCCTTCTCGAAACTGGGTGAGACGGACTACCGCCTCGGCAAGTTGACGCTAATTGACGAGGCGCGGCTCTTCGCGCCGATGAGCCTTCTGAACGACTTGCGCCGCGACCTCGTGGAGAAACTCGACGCGCATCGGGCGGACGAACGCCGCGCACGGATTGAACACGCTGAGGCGGACGATGCGGAGCCTTCCGCCGCGCCACCGTCCCCGACGAAGCCGCTCAGGACAATCAAGATTCGCGCCGACCAGAACCTGCCGAAGGGCGAATGGGACGAAATCGTCATCGCCATCACGCCCGACGACGTGGAGCGGCTGACGGAAAGCGAATCCCGTCCCGACAACGTGCGCCTCGCGACCCCCGTCTACACCGCCGAACCCGACTTCAACCGTCTGCGCATCGCCGTGAAGAACCTCGTCCGCGCAGGTTTCGTCCGATGGGAGGCGAGCGACCTCGCGACCCTGCGGCTTCTGAAGAGCGTGGGCGTGACGGACATTACGGCGGACTGGACGCTCTATGCCTTCAATTCCCGCGCCCTCGCGGCGCTTGCGGCACTCGGCGTGCGGCGGTTCGTGGCGAGTCCCGAGAACGACCGCGAGAACGTGCGCTATTTGGCGGAGAGCGGCTACCCCGTCGAGTTCCTCGCCCAGCAGTCCACGCCGCTCTTCATCTCGCTGACGAAGCCGATGGAGCAGACGGAACTCACCGTCTTCCAACGCGGCAACCTGTGGGTGACGACGAAGCCCGTGCCGCGCACGTTCGACGTGCCGAGCGGGTGTTCGAGCCGCATTGACCTGAGTTGGGAGGCGGAATGATTCGCCAGCTGTTCGCCCGTGCGGTGAAGGTCTTCTGGCTTTTGCCCGGCTTCCTCCTGTGGGCGGCGTTCCCGCCGATGGGCGAGCGGGCGGACTGCCTCTTCGCGCTTGCGCCGCTGATGTGGCTGACGCGGCGGGCGGACGCGAAGACGAACGTCCGGCGGTGGTTCGCGAACGGCTTTCTCTTCTGGTTCGCGACGCTCGCATGGATGCCGGCGATCGTGAAGAACGGGGGACCGTGGCCGCTCGTCGTGCTCGGCTGGGCGGGACTCGCGGCGTATTGTGCGCTCTATTTCGCCGCGTATGGCTACCTCGCGACGAAGACGTGGGAGGTCGTGCGAAATCGCAGTTATCTCCTTCGCCTTGCAACACTCCTCATCGCCGAGCCGCTCCTCTGGGCGGGGCTTGAACTCGTGCGCTCGCGCCTCCTTGGCGGATTCGCGTGGAATCAACTCGGCGTTGTCGTCGTGAACACGGGGTTCGGTGCGCCGGCGGCACTGGGCGGCGTTTATCTCCTCTCGATGGTCGTTATTCTCATCAACGGCACGTTCGCCTCGATTGCCGAGCGCGTCCTGCCGAAGGTGGGGCGGGCGGACGAGGTCGCCGCGCCGCGCTGGGCGCGAAGCGTGGAGACGCTTCTGCCGTTTTTCGTCGTGTTCGCCGTGTATGCGGCGGCGAATCGCGTCCGAAGCGCCGCGCCCGCCGAAGGCGGCGGCAAGACGCTTTCCGTCGCGCTCGTCCAGCGGAACTTCCCCTGCGTCTTCAAGGAACGGGAGGAAGAGCCGACTTCCGTTTATTCCAATCTGCTTGCGAACGTCGCCTTGCTTCGTCCCGACTTGGTCGTGTTGCCTGAAAGCGCGATGTGCGAATTCGGGCGGGTTGACCGCGCCTCTTCGCGGCGGTTCGCGAACTGGGTGATGGCGAAGACGGGGGCGCGGGCGGTTCTCGCGGGGGGCGGACGCGAGGACGGCGCGAAAGCCTACAATTCCGCCGCGCTCTACGCGACGAACGCCGTCTGCTTCTACGACAAGGTTCACCTTGTGCCGTTCGGCGAGTTCATTCCGGGCGACAAGTTTTTCCCCGCCCTGCAGAAATTCGCGCCTGTCGGCAGTTGCACGCCGGGCGAACTCAAGGTGGTGGATTTCGAGGGGGTCAAGCTCGGCGTGGCGATCTGCTTCGAGGATACCGACTCCGCGCAGATTCGGCGGCTCGCGAAGATGGGTGCGCAGGCGCTCGTGTTCATCACGAACGACAGCTGGTTCTCTCATTCGGACGAGACCGAGCAGCATGCGTGGCAGTCGGTTGCGCGGGCGATTGAAACGGGGCTGCCCGTCATTCGCGTCGGTAATTCGGGCGTGACGGGCACGGTTCTGCCCGACGGACGCGCAAATTGGCTCGTCGGGTCGGACGGGGAACCGCTCGTCGATCGGCGTGGCACGATGTTCGACCGGGTCGCCGTTGCCGAGGGAAACACGGCGACGCCGTATGCGAAAGTGGGCGACATTCCGCTTTTCAGTTCGTTCCTACTTCTCATGGGGGCGATATTTTTGGTAAAATACACGGGTTGCTATGAAAAACGAAGATACTTGTCCATGTGAATCGGGGCGCACGTTCGGCGAATGCTGCGGGCCCGTCATTTCCGGTGCGGCGAAAGCCGAGACGGCGGAGGCGTTGATGCGCGCCCGCTACTCGTCTTATGTGACGGGTGACATCGACTTCTTGCGCACGAGCGCCACGGAGGCGGTGCAGAAGGAGTTCGACCCCGAGGCGTCGAAGCGGTGGAGCGAGATGGCCAAATGGCACGGCCTTGAAGTCATCAAGACCGAGAGAGGCGGGAAGGATGACGCGGATGGCGTCGTCGAGTTCCGCGCCCTCTACTCGGCGAACGGCGAATTCTGCAACCACCATGAGATTGCCCAGTTTGCGCGTGAGAACGGCGACTGGAAGTTCATCGAGGGTGAAATCGTCGGTGAGAAGCCGATTGTGCGGGAAGAGCCGAAGATCGGGCGTAACGATCCGTGTCCGTGCGGCAGCGGCAAGAAATACAAGAAGTGCTGCGGAAAGAGCAAGGCTTGAGTTCAAACCCACAGTTCGACCGCTGGTATGCGGCGCGGCACACGAACATCGTCGTGTCGCCGTCGCACCAGTTGGAGACGTTCGGCAACACGCTTGTCAACTACCATCTCATCTCGGAGCTGGAGGATTGTCCCGGCAAGATTCGCATTCGCGAGGGTCGCCTCGAGGCGCACCGTCCGCTCGTCATCACGCCGCATTTCGCCGAAATCGAGACAGTCGGACTCGGCAACGAGGCGCGCGCCTATCTCGAGTGGCTGAGGGAGAACGAGGAGAGCCTGCGAATTCTCCAATACGGCTATCGTCTCACGAGTGACAACTTCTCCGAGCAGATCGTGACGGACACGATGGAAAGCGTCACCGAGCGCGTGAAGGCGGCGGTCGTTGAGTCGAACGACAAGTTCTCCGCCGTCGTGCAGGGCGTGGACAACCCGTGGGACGTCGCGCTCGTTGAACTTTGGCGGCGCGAGGTGGATCGCAGCGCCCGGAAGAACATTTGCGAACTGAATGCGAGCGGAAAGCTGTTCAACAAGGATTGAGAAGATGATGGAACGCAGAACGAAGGTCATTGCAATCGCCAACCAGAAGGGGGGCGTCGGGAAGACGACGACGGTCGTCAACCTGGCGGCGGCCCTCTCGGCGCGGCATCGCACGGTGCTGGTGGTCGATCTCGACCCGCAGGCCCACGCCACGCTCGGTCTCGGACTCGAGAAGCAGGCGGGGGTTTCGCTCTATCCCGTGTTGCTGGGCGAGAAGCCGATCGAGGACGTGATTCAGCCGACGAAGTGGACGAACCTCAACGTCATTCCGTCCGAAGTCGATCTCGCGGGGGCGGAGCTTGAGTTCGGTGCGTGTGAAGACCGCCTTGAGATGATTCGCAACGCCCTTCGCCCGGTGAAAGAGTCGGGTGCGTTCGACTACGTGATTCTCGATTGCCCGCCGTCGCTCGGCATCGTGATGACGAGTTCGCTCGTGGCGAGCGATTCCGTGCTGATTCCGATTCAGGCGGAGTTCCTGGCGATGGACGGACTCGCCCTTATCACGGGGTCGATCGACCGCATCCGCGCCTCGGCGAATCCCGATCTTGAGCTGAACGGCGTCGTCTTCACGATGGTGAACTCACAGGCGAAGCTGACGCATGACGTGATCGAGGAAGTGCGCAACCACTTCGGGGAGAAGGTCTATGAGACGCTGATACCGAGGAACGTGCGCGTGTCGGAAGCCCCCTCGATGGGCACGCCGGTCGTCTTCCTCGACCCGCGTTCGAAGGGAGCCGAGAGTTACAAGGCGTTTGCGTGGGAGTTCATGGCGAAGAACCCGACGCGCTACGAGAATCCGAAGCCGCCCGCCGTCGATGAAAGTCAGTGTCATCATACCGAATCACCGGTCGCAGCTGACCCTGCCCCGGACGCTTCGCTCGCTTGAAGTCGCCGCAAAGGGTCTCGACGTCGAGACGATTGTTTCGGACGACGAGGCGGGAAACGGCCTTCCGTGGGCGCGAAACCGCGGTCTTGAGCGGGCGACGGGCGACTATGTCTTTTTTGTTGATGCGGACGACACGGTTCATCCCGACTATCTCCGCCATCCGCTGGCGGCGACGGTTGCCGCCAAGGCGGACTTCTGCATCTTCCAGTATCGCGGCGGCGAGTTGAAGCGCGACTACACGCTTGAAGGGAATGCGGTCATCCGTGCCGCGTTTCTGCCCGCCTTCGTGGGCTATTCCTTCGATGACGTGCGGCGGTGGAATCGCGGCGGCGGGCTGGCGCTTCGCCGCGAACCGGGCAGCGTCTGTCGCGTCTGCTTCCGCCGCGATTTCCTTGAACGGAATCACCTGCGCTTTGACGAGAACCTGCACATCTACGAGGACGCGGCGTTTATGTCGGAATGTGCGCTCTGCGCGAACCGCACGGTTTCCCTCGCCGAGAATCTCTATGACTACCTGCCGAATCCGAACGGCATCATTGCGACGGTGACCGGTTCGCGCAAGCACTGGGACTACAAGTTCGCCATGCTCCGCTGCCGCGAGCGTTTCGAGGAGAAGTATGGCGGCGTGTGGGCGCACTGCGAGGCGAGTTGCGTCTTCTCCGCCCTTGAGATGATGCGGATGTGGAAGGGGGCGGGGCTGACCTTCGGCGAATTCCGTCGCGGACTTGCCGCATATCTCGCCGACGAACGGGTGAAGCGAGTCGTTCGCGACTTCCCGACCGCGCTGCGGCATCCGCTCGTCGCGGCGGGCGTGACCGCGCTGAGGTGCTGGATATGATTCGGGAGGAACTGATTGCCAATCTCGAACGCCGAGCCCGCATCCTGCGGACGATTCGCGCCTTCTTCGACGAGCGGGGATTCGTCGAGGTCGAGACGCCCGTCCGAATCGCCGCGCCCGCGCCGGAAACGCACATCGACTGCCCCGTCGTGCCGAGTGCGGACGGCGCGGTGCGCACGACCTATTTGCGTGCCTCGCCCGAACTGCAGATGAAAAAACTGCTCGCGGACGGAATGCCGCGCATTTACCAGATGGGGCCGTGCTTCCGCGAAGGGGAGAAGGGTCGTCGGCACAATCCCGAGTTTACGATGATTGAGTGGTATCGCAGGGACGCGACCTACCTCGACATCGCCCGTGACGCGGAAGAATTGCTCGCGGCGCTTTTCCCGGAAAAACCGTCCTTCCGTCGGCTGACTGTGCGCGAAGCCTATCGCGACTATGCGGGGTGGGACCCGTGGACGGACTGGAATCAAGATCGCTTCGACTTCGACATGGCGACGAAGGTCGAGCCGAATCTGCCGCGCACCCCGATCTTCCTGATGGACTATCCGCCTCAGGCGGCGTCGCTCGCGAAGTTGCGCGGCGACGTTGCCGAACGCTGGGAACTCTATGTCGGCGGAATCGAACTCGCGAACTGCTTCACCGAACTCTGTGACGGGGAGGAGCAGCGCAGACGATTTCTCGCGGCGAAGGCGGAACGTCGCGAACTGGGCGAGGCGGACTATCCGCTGGACGAGGAGTTCCTTGCGAAACTGCCGCGCATCGGGTCGGCTTCGGGCGTCGCGCTCGGCATTGACCGCCTCGTCATGCTTCTCTGTGGGGCAAGTGAGATTGCGTCCGTCATGTCCCCAGAATAATAAGGAATAAGGAAAGAGGAAGAAATATGAATCAGTTTCCCAATTGGGCGGAACTCACGCCCGAACACGTTGAAAAGGATCTCGAACGGCTCTTGAAGTCGTCGGAGGAAGCCGTCGCCGCGATTGAGGCAGGCGAACCGACGACATACGAGGGGCTTGTCTGGGGGCTGGACGATGCGACGCACGATTTGTGGCAGTGCTGGGGCGCGGTCGGGCATCTGCTCGGCGTGATGAACTCGGAGGCGTGGCGCAAGCTTGAGGAGGCGTTCCAGCCCCGCATTGTCGCCTTCGCCCTGCGCGTGAGCCAGTCGCGCAGACTCTACGACCTCGAACGCGCTTTGCTCGCCCGTCAGCCCGAAGGGGACGGCGTTCGCCGCCGCATCCTCTCGCGCATGGTGCAGTCCGCCGAACTGGCGGGTGTCGGGCTAAACGGCGAGAAGCGGACGCGCTTCAACGAGATTCAGACGAAACTCGCTCGCCTGTCGGCGGATTTCGCCAACGCCGTCATCGACGCGACGACCCCGGACATTGCCGACGCGGTGTATCTCGAGGCGATGAAGCACGAGCCGGACAGGACGAAACGTGAGACGCTCTACCGCAAGCGCGCCACCCGTGCGCCGGAGAACGCGGCGCGGATTCCCGAGATACTTGCGCTCCGAAAGGAAAGCGCGTCCCTGCTTGGCTTCACCAATTACGCGGAACTCTCGCTCGCGACGAAATGCGCACCCTCCCCGGCGGCGGTTATGAAGATGATCGACGACCTCGACGCGGCGACGGACGAAGGGGCGAAGCGCGAGGATGCGGAACTGGGCGAGGGGCTTGAACCGTGGGACGTCGCCTACCGCGCCGAGCGTCTGCGCGAGACGAAATACGCCTATTCGGAGGAGGAACTCAAGCGGCACTTCGAGTTCGAGGACGTGCTGGGCGGGCTTTTCCGCATGGTGAAGTTCCTCTTCGGCGTGGAGGTCGAGGAAGTCGTCGGCGCGGCGAAACCGTCCGTCTGGCAGAAGGACGTGCGGTTCTTCGCCGTGCGCGAGAAGGGCGAGACGATTGCTCACTTCTATCTCGACGCTTATGCGCGGCCGGGTCGGAAGCAGGGCGGTGCGTGGATGAACGAATTCCGCAACCGCTCCGTCCGCACGGGCGAAGCCCCCGTGTTGCCGCTCGCTGTCGTCGTTCTCAATCTGAAGGAACCCGACGCGGAGGGGAAGAGTTATCTGCCCATGCGCGAGGTCGAGACGCTCTTCCACGAGTTCGGCCACGCCCTGCAGTGCATGCTGACGCGGGTGGACGAGGAGGACGCGGCGGGCATCAACCTCGTCGAGTGGGATGCAGTCGAGGTGGCGAGCCAGTTCATGGAGAACTGGTGTCTCGACAACCGGACGGGCATCGCCGTCCCGGTGGAACTGAAGGAGAAGGTGCGTGCGGCGAAGAACTTCCGCGCCGCCAGCATCTGCCGCCGCCAACTCGCCTTCGCCAAGACGGATATGCTCCTTCATCTCGCGGATGCGTCCGTCGATGCGGACGCGGTGAAGACGCGGGAGTTCGCGCATTTCGGTCTGCCGTCCATTCCCGAAGACCGCTTTCTTTGCGCGTTCACGCACATCTTTGCGGGCGGCTACGCGGCGGGCTACTACGGCTACAAGTGGGCGGAGGTGATGAGCGCGGACGTCTACGGGGCGTTCGAGGAGGCGGGGCTTTCGGATGACGCGGCGGTCGTGCGACTCGGGAAGTCCTATCGCGAGACAATTCTCGCGCTGGGCGGAAGTGAAAGTGCGCTCTCCGTCTTCCGCCGCTTCCGCGGCCGTGACCCTGAAATCGCCGCGCTCATCCGCCAGAACGGTCTTTCTCCGACTGTCCACGCGGCAGAAGTCTGATCCCGAAATCCGCCGTAAAGAACGCGGCTGTCCCCCAAGGGAGTGTTCGCCGTCAGTCGCGCTTCAGGCTCAGTCTTTGCCTCAGTTCTGATGAGAAGCGCACCGCACCATCGCAGTTGAGATGCGTCGCGTCGGCGAACTCATCGGTCGCGAAGTCGATGTCCGAGAAGAGGTCGATGACCGTGATCGGCTGTCCTGACATCTCGTTCGCAAAGGCCAAAGCCCACATGTGCAATTTGTCCGCGTTCGCGAACTTCCGCCGCCACGAGGGGGAGCACGGCCCGATCACGAAGACGACGCGCAGACGTCCGTCGCGAGCGGCGACGAGGCGAACGATCTCGTCGAGGACTGCCCGGCAGGCCGGCGACGGCGGAACGAACCGTGTCGGACGCAGCGTCTGGTCGAGATACGCCCATTCCTCCTGCGTTCGTGACGTTCTCAGAAGAACGGCGCCGCGGTCGATGCGCTTCGTCACGGACATCCGCGCGTTCATCAGGTCGGCGAGGTTCGCACGCAGACATCCCTGGCAACGGACGCCCGGTAGCCAGCCGGATGCCGAGACGACGCCGGATGGCAGTCGCTTGCGGACGTCTCGCGAGGACGCGGCCAGCGTGTAGTCTCCGCGAAAGACGGCCTTGGTGTCGTCGAACGCGCCGAAGCCCCATGGATCGACATTCACGAGGATGAGGCCGGACGGCTTGCGTTTCACGAGATCCTTCAGCAGAAAGAGGGTTTCGCCGATGCCGCTGCCGTTGATGCCGTAGTTGAAGACATTCGTTCCAAGCGTTGCCGGTGCAAAATGGGCAAGAGCTCGCGACGAGCCCAAGACAGGCGTTTCCTTCGCCGCAATCGGACTGAAGAATCGCTCCATCTTGTAGGCGTCGTTTCCGCTCGACGCGCGGATGAGCCACAAGTTCAGCCTGTCATATGCCATCGTCAGCGCGAGAAACGCCATGGCCAGCCCGAACACGATCACCAGGAACTTTCTCATTCTCATGTCCTCCTAAAACTGGAAATAGATGAATTCGCCGCCTGACGGACAGGCGAAGAAGACGATTGCCACGATGTAGGCGAGCGACGCGAGGATGCGTCCGTACAGAGACGCGGGTGTACCGTCGCGCGGAAGTCGTGAGCTGAGAATGAACAGTCCGACGGCTATGAAGCAGAACGCGAACGCCAAGGGTCCGATTCCCGCGCAAAGCTGCATCATCGAGCCAGGCAGACGGAAGGCGAAAAGAGCCTTGAGGTAGTCAAACAGCTCGCCGAAGGTCTTGGCTCGAAAGAAGATCCAGGCGAAGCACACGCCGGAGAAGACGACAAGCCGACGCATCCAAATCGACACCGCATGGGGGCGTTCCGAGACCGTTGCAACGGCATTTGCGGACGTGCCGGGACTTGCCTGCACAAAGAGCCGTCGCCGCAGAATGCCGAGCGAGAGGAATGCGGCATGCACGGCACCCCAGCAGACGAACGTCCAGGCCGCGCCGTGCCAGAGTCCCGACAGGAGGAATACGATCCACGTGTTGCGGAGAACCTTGGCGAGAGGCACGCGGCTGCCGCCGAGCGGGATGTAGACATAGTCTTTGAACCAGGTCGAGAGCGAGATGTGCCAGCGTCGCCAGAACTCGGCGAACGAGGTGGCGAGGTAGGGGCTGTCGAAGTTGCGCATCGGACGGAATCCGAGTGTCATCGCGATGCCGCGCGCGCAGTCCGAATACCCCGAGAAGTCGCAGTAGATTTGCAGAGCGAAGAAAACCGCGCCAAGGAGGCAGGACACGCTGGAATAGAGGGCGGGCGCGGTGAAGACCTTGTCCACGTAGAGTGCGAGCGTGTCCGCCACGACCATCTTCTTGAAGAGTCCGCAGCAAAAGAGGCAGACGCCCTGTAGCGCTATGTCGCAGTCGAATCGCCGTGGTTTCAAGAATTGCGGGATGAGGTTCGTCGCGCGCTCGATGGGCCCTGCGACGAGAAGCGGGAAGAAGCTCACGTAGGCGAGGAACGCAACAAGGTCTCGCGACGCCTTCACCGTGCCGCGTCGGACGTCGAGAACGTAGCTCAGGGCCTGGAACGTGTAGAACGAAATGCCGACGGGAAGGATGACCTTGAGACTCGACGGGTGCGCCGCGAAGCCAAGGGCGTTCAGGAGGGCGACGGCGTTGTCGAGGAAGAAGTTGAAATACTTGAAGACGCCGAGGATGCCGAGGTTGACGACGAGCGCGAGCGCGACGGTCAGTCTGCCCTTGGCGGGGAAGCGTTCGATGGCGAGACCGCTCGCCCATGCCCAGAGGGAGGTGAAGGTGATGAGCAGTAGGAACTTCCAATCCCACCAGCCGTAGAAGACATAACTCGCCACGACGACGAAGAGGTTTTGGAGGTTGAGGCGTATTGGCGAGACGAAGCCGTCGCCTTTCGGCGAGGCGATGAGCCAGTAGACGGCGAAGACCGTCGGAAGGAAGGCCAGAAAGGCGAGCGAATTGAAGAGCAAGGTGCGATATCCTCATGTGTGCACGGTTCGCCGCGGAGACCGCCTCCCTGCATGAAAAGAGCGCATTATCTTCCTCATGCACTCCCTCGAAGCCCTGGTACAGGCAAACCATGAATGTACGAAGAAACAATGCGCCCAACCAGGCGCATCATCGCTCGCATGCCGTCCATGGTTGAAATAGTACCAGTATTTCGAGGGAACGACGTGTTAGCGTGTGACGCTAAATCATCTTTAATGCGGTCGCAGGGTGGAGCGCGGCGTCGCCGCGTCAGTTCCCGACCTATGGGCTCCACCTCCAGCCGTGCCGTCAGCAGAACGCCCCGTATTATACCAAAATCAGCCGCCGCCGTGCGTAACCGTGCGCAGTTCGTCATGGTTCTTTCCACCCTGTCTGGGGTAATGGGTTAGTCGGTCGCGTAAATCGTTTGCAAACTGTAACCGCCGCATCGTTGTTCGCAATTTCTGCCTTTTCCCTTTGTCTTTGTGCCTGACAACGTGCGGCACGGCGGGCGGCAACCTCGCTGACCCGCCCTGATGCGCGGCGTCGTGCGCGTCCGCCGAACCGCGTCCGCCCGTCTCACTCCACTCAACGCTCGCCCGCCCCTCCCGCTCCTCACTTCCGTCTATTTGTATTTGTCTGTCGCGAGTGTTCACTTGTCTGCCGCCGCAAGCGACACCTCCTTTCTTTTGTCCCTTCGCTGGGCATTGCTTGTGTTTTGGTCTACCAGTTTCTTAAGCGTAGGCGGTGAGGGCGGGGGTTGCACGAGAGGAGCGCAGCGACGGATCGGGCGACACCCGCCCGTGCCACCGGAGCGGTCCTGGCCCACTTGTCGCGGAAGGCATAATGTAGTATACTTTCCCCGTTTTCGCGCAGAGCGGAAGAAAGGAGTCAAATGAAGATAGCGATTTTGGGTGCGGCGGGTCGGATGGGCCGCAAGTTGTGC
>CAVFWY010000020.1:0-16661 GCA_963626175.1 Gemmiger sp. | reverse complement strand
GCCGTATTTTTGCGGCTCATTCGGCGTGGGGGCGAAGGACTGCCCCGCGCAGTTCTTCCTGCCGTCGCACACCGAGACGGGTCATGTATTGGCGGACGCGGCGAACATTCGGTCGGCGGCGAGCGGCGGCGTATTCAAGACGAACGTCAACCTCGGGCTGAACGACTACAGCCTCGACCAGTCCGACTTGACGACGCGACGTTGGTCGAAGATTCCGGGGCGGGCGGAAGTCTTCACAAACGCCGTGAACGGCTTTCAGGGTCTGCGGACGCCGACCAACCTCGTGCAGAATCTGGAGGTCTGGCTCAGCCCGAAGAGCGCGAACCGGTGGACGCAGCAGGGGGCGGTCGCCGTTTCGGGCTTCGCCTTCTCTGACATGCGGACGGTGCCGGTTCACCGCACTGGCACGTTCGACCTTCGGCTCAAGACGGGCGACGACCAGTCCGTGGACGTTGTCGTGGACGACATCATCCAGACGCAGTGGCAGGCCCCGAATCTCGAGGCCCCTTATTACAACAGCCAGAGCGACTTCATCTACACGCAGGGCGTGGTGACGCAGAAGACGAGTTCCGTCCGCGAGGTCATCCTGCAGCCGTCGCGGGCGCTGACGACGAGTCCGGTGTCGCTGCGGTCGCCGCTCCTTTCGGGTCTCGGCAAGTTCGCGTTCACCTACAGCGGTGCGCAGACGAACGCCGAAATCTGGGTGCAGATCGCGACGAACGACGTTTCGCGGCAGATGAACATCCTCAATTCCTCCCTCATCGAGGGCGCGGAAGCGGGGCAGTGGACGACGATCGGCAAGTTCGGTCCCGCGAGCGCGGGCTACACGGGGGACAGCGTGCTGACGACGGGCGGCACGGGCACGAAGGTCATCTACCTCGGCTGGCACAACAACGAAGACCGGCCCGTGAAGGGCGTCTTCCGCCTGCTCGTCCCGACGAACGTCGTCACGTCGGCGGTCGCGGCGGCGACGCGCGCGACGCCCGACCTCGACTACGGGCGCATCACCATCACCGGCATCACGGTGACGGACGAGCCGGGCATTTCGGAGCGCAGTTGGCGCGGCTGGAACATGCGGGCGGTCGGCGACGAGTTCGACTCCGAGAAGCGGATGTATCTCGCCGACATGACGCAGACGGGCGGCGAGGGCTACGGTCTCGTCTGCGGCCTCAACAACGGCGTGTGGCCGGACGACCTCGAGACGGACGCCGACATGACGCAGGTTCAGAGCGGCTACCCGGCGGTCTATTCGCCGACATTCTCGACGAATGGCGCGGGACGCGTCGGCATCGGCAGCGTGACCTACCGTGCGCGTCTCTACGAGGATTCGGCGCAGACGACCGGCGGCGGCCAGGTCATCGGCTACGGCTCGACCGACCCGCTCTACGGCAAGTGGGTGCCGATCTTCACGAACGCGGTGACGAGTCCCGTCTTTTCGGACTTCTCGTGGACGGCGGGGAACGAATCCTACTACGCGGTGAAGTTCGAGATTACGGGCGCGTCGCTCGATGAGAAAGTTGCGCCGACGGCGTCGGCGGTCGACCGCGTGATTCTCGACGAGATCTTCGTCGGCGAGAAGGTTCAGCCGACCCTGGCGTTCGTCTATGCGCGGCCGTTCCGCAACAACCTGATGTCCACCGACCCGGTGGCGGACATCCTGAGCGCGAACGAACAGCCGCTCGCCGGCGAGAGCTGGGGCGTTCAGGCGCAGCTCACGCTGCAGCAGCTGGCGGACGAGGTCGACCTTTCGCGCGGCCTGAAGGTTTCGCTCTCCTACTATTCGGGCGACACGCCGTGGGGCTACGACAACTGGAAGGACGCCGCGTCGGCGGTGACGGACGTCGAGCTCACGCAGGTCGGCGACGCGAC
This sequence comes from Gemmiger sp., assembly GCA_963626175.1. GTDB lineage: Bacteria > Verrucomicrobiota > Kiritimatiellia > RFP12 > UBA1067 > UBA1067. The sequence goes on along the minus strand of CAVFWY010000020.1, from coordinate 14,792 downwards.
GAACCTCGTCTTCCGCAGCGTCGGCACGACGCCGACCGAACTCGTGCCGCCCGCCGTGAACGCGGGAGTGGTCGTGCAGTTCATGCTGAAGGTCACCTACTACGACCGCAGCGGCCGCGAATACGAGTCGCTGATGTCGAGCTGGACGCAGCCGACCTGGTATTACCCGATCGACCTGAACGGCACGGGCACGGGCGGCTACGATTCGGAGGACTTCAGCAAGTATTCGGCCTACACGATTCTCGACTCGGTCAGTCCCGGCCGCGCCTGGATCAACGAAGTGAACTGGAACGACGGCACGGTGTCGGAGACGGGCGACAAGTTGTGCGAGACGAACCAGTTCGTCGAGATCTGCGTCCCGTCGGGGGCGGACATGAGCGGCTGGCGCGTCCGCGTGAGGAACAACAACAACGTCGAGCACTATCTCGTCCGCTTCGGCGAAGACGTGCCGGCGACGACGATGACGTCGCAGGCGGTGAACGGCTACGAGTTCGTCGTGCTGCAAAGCCCGAAGTCGCGCGCCGCGGGCGGCGTCACCAACTGGACGGGACTCGCGGCGGGCGACGTCTCGCTCGGCACGTGGTCGAGTTCGGTCTTCAACGAGGGAAGCCTGAGCTATGGCATGCCCTACCAGTTCGAGCTGATCCGTCCCTCCGGCATCATCGAGCACCAGTTCGTGCTGTCGGGGACGAACGAGTGGGCGGGCTGGAGTTTCGCCCCCCTCTACGACGGCACGAACATGGTCGCCGTGCTCAACGCGGCGGATTCCTCGCCCCTGCGGTTCTACGCGGGCGACGAACTGGCGCGGCGGACGAGCGGCGAACTCTACGGGTCGGCGGGCGTGACGGGCGGCGCGGCGACGGGCGACCCCGCGCCCGGCGCGGCGGCGACGTGGAAGAGCGGCCTCACCTTCACGCCCGGCAAGATCAACGAGGGGCAGGAGATTCCCGCAGGGTGGGTCACCCACCCGAACGGGACGAACTCGTGGGTCTACCTGAATCTCATCGGCGACCACCTGACGCAGGAAATCGGCGGCACGACGAACCGCTCGACGGTCGTCATCGTGCCGCAGGGCACGTCGACGAACGTCACCTACACCGCCGAGCCGTGGTATGAAGTCGCCGTCCTTACCGAGAACGGCGTCACGAACGCCGTGAACAGGCCCGGCACGTGGACGCACACGCTCACCCCGACGGGGCAGACCCACATCGTCGTGGCGCGCGAAGGGGCGGACTATCGCCTCGCGGACAATTACGGGCTTGACGACGCGAACGTCTACACGCCCGCCGTGCTCAACTGGCTGCGGGCGAACTGGCCCGACAAGACGGCGGAGGATATTCGCCTCGCCTACTACCGCGGCCTCAGTGCAACGGCGGATACGGTCGATCTCGGCCTCACGGAGATGTATTGGCTCGACATTCCGCCGGTCACCGAGTCGGGCGAGCGCGAGTGGTGGCTGCGCGGCGACGTGTCGGACGTCAAGGGCGACATGCACGTCATCACGCGGACATACGACGGCGTCGCGCGCGAACTGACGAACCGGGTCGTCGGCGTCACGCTCTACATCACGAACGCCGTCACGGGCGACGTCTACGCGCCCTACCGCCTGCAGGGCGTCGACAACGAGCAGAGCGACACGTTCACGGGCAACGTGTGGACGTCGGTGACGTTCAAGGTTCGCGCCGCCCTTGACGTGAACGGCATGGGACAGGAAGGCTCGAAGAACAAGGGCTATCTGCCGTTCCGCGCGTTCACGTTCGGCCCCGGGTCGTTCGACGGCGACTATCACGCCACCATCGAAATCGACGACCCGTTCTCGACGTTCTCGCCGGGCTACGGCTACGGGTGGAGCAACTATCCGAACACGACGAACATGTTCTTCAAGTGGAGCATCGACACGGATGTCATCCCGTTCGGCATCTCCGTGCTGAAGGCGGACGACACCTACGAATCGGAATGAGCGGCGGTCTGACACTTGCGCAAGGGCTGAAGATTATGATACAATTCAAGAAAACGAGAAAGATGCAAAGGGCATTTCTGAAAAAAGGGGCGTTCGCGGCGGCGATTCTGATCGTCGCCGCCGGGTGCGATTGCGGGCGAGAGGAGTCGCCCGCCGCCGCGCCGTCTGCCGCGCAGACGAATGTCGCGCCGAAGGTCGGTTCGCAGGCCGACCCCGCCTTCCGCGCGCGGCTCGACGCGCAGGTCGCGGAACGCACGCGGCTGACCGCCGTGCGCGGCCGGCTCGTCAAGCAGATGGAGGCGATGGTCGCCGCCGAACGCGCGGCGCGGCCGGGGGCGGACGATGCGGCGGTCAAGGCCGCGCTGGAGGAGAAGCCCGAATGGAAGTCGCTTTACGCGAGAGTCGCGGACGTCAACGCGGCACTTGAGGACAATCGTCAGCAGTCAACTTCAATTGTCAGAAGGCAACTGACGGGAAAATAGGAAGAGAGATTTCAAGATGAGGAAACTGGTTATGATGAAAAAGTTCATTCTTTCGTGCGCGGCGGCGGCGTTCGCCGGCATTTCGACGTTGGCGGACGACGCCGACCTCCGCTCCATCGACGCGGTGAGCGACTCGACCTTCACCTATCCGAACGACACAAACCCGCTGAACGCGGGGCAGTCGTTCTACATACTCGTGCGCCTGCTGAACCAGGACTACGGCGCGACGCTCGCGGGCGGAACGCCCCATCCGTGGCAATTCAAATCGACGTCGACCGGTTCGGCGAGTCTCGATGCGACCGTCTACACGCCGAAGCTTGCCCTCTCCATCGGCGGCAAGCGCGCCTATGCAATCTATTCCGATGTGGGCCCGAACGGCGAACTCAGCGGTCTCAACCGAGAGACGGATGCCAACGGCAAATACGGCTACTACACCGACCTCTACTTCAAGCACACGGTGGAGGCGGGCGAACTCGGCCTTCCCGTGAAGCTGCTCGGCAAGGATTCGCAGGTCGGCGACGGCACGTCGGAAGTGCTGATGGTCAACGTCAACACGGGGACGGATTCCTACAATGCGTGGGACCTGACGAATGACAGCGATTCGCCGCGTCTGGCGGTGCTGAAGTTCGTCTCGAGCGGCTCGCTTCCGGGCAACGTCCTGTATCCGAAGAAGCCGGACACCACGCCGCACACGGATGCGTCGCTCGCGGCGGAGGGCGTCTACGTGCAGACGGTCAAGTTCGACACGACCTGCGATGACGAGGCGAATGGCGTGTGGCGCGACGTCTATCCCGGTCTTTCGTCCGCCGTGCTCAATACGCCGCGCCTGACCGGTACGGGACCGGCGACGGTCTACGTCTGGTCGGAGGACGAGACCGTGTTCGTGCCGGTCGGCGACAACACGATCACCGTCGACGGCAAGACCGTCCTGCCCGTCACGATCGGCAGCGGCGAATCGTCCGCGTCGTTCAGGATGCGCGGCGGTTCGGCGGCGGAAGGCACGACCTGCAAGATTTACATGAGCCCCAGCACGTCGAAGGAATTCAACGACATCGGCGATGTGATTGAAAACTCGGCGGTTTCGCAGACGGTGCGGATGCATGCCGCGCCTTCGCCGACGGTCACCTTCCGCCTGAACGGCGAGGACGACCGCGCCACCGTCACCTGCCCGACGACCAACTACTACGACCACGTGGCGCAGCTGACCGTGAACCTCACGCCCGCCGTCGAGCACGACGTGTGGGTCGAGCTTACGGCAAGCCTGAAGGATACGGGCGACCTCTCGGACATCTACGACGCGACGCTTCTCGGCATCAGCGAGAACGACGGCGGCGACGCCTATGAGGATCGGACGACGAAAGTCAAGATTCCGTCGGGTACAAGCACCGTTCAACTCTACCTCTATTCGCTCGGCTGGACGGCTCGCACCGGCAGTTCGAAGACGGGCATCGTCTTCAAGCCCGGCAAGGTCTGCACGGACGAAAACCTGGCGGCGGAAGATGCCGAGGTCAAGGCTTCGACGGCGGGCTGCACGCTGTTCGTGAACAGAGTGAATCCGACAATCCTTAGCATCGATCCCGGCTATCCGACCGGCACGGCGACGGCGGTCGGCGGCGTCCCGACCACGTTCCGCGTCACGCTCGCCGACTGCTACCGGAACATCATGGATGAGAACAACGGATACACGTTCAAGTGGACGTCGACCGACGGTGAAGAACTGACGGACTCCGAGGGCATCACGGAGGAGGATGATTATTTCACGCTCGACCAGACGTTCGTGCAGGCCGGCACGAAGACGATTTCGCTTCGTGCGATCGCACCGTTCAACAGTGCTTCGTCCGAAACCGTTAGTTTTGAACTTGAGGTCGGCAAGGCGAAGCAGATTACGGCGACACTGCCGGGCAACCAGCCGTGGCGCATCGCCGAAGGCACGACCCTGCCCGTGACGTTCGCCCTGGAGGGCGGCACGGCGAACGCGACGACCTACGCCTTCCTCGAACCGATTGATGAGGCGAGTTCGAATGCGGTCGATTTGACGGTTGCACCGTTCAAGACGGGCGTGGCGATTCCGAAGGGCACCTACGATGCGTCGTTCCAGCCCGACATTTCGTTCGTCGACGGCACGCGCTCGTGCGAGTTCACGGTGAAGCTTTCGTCCAAGCAGGAGGAATACAAGAAACAGGCGGGCTTCGAGGACGGCACGCTCTATGTCGTCGTGACGAACGTCGAGCCTGTCGTGACGGCGGTGACGGCGGGCGGGATGCCCGTCGAGAACGGCGACACGGCGCGGAGCGTCCCGAAGGGCGTCAACACGGGATTCCAGCTTTCGGCGACGGATGTCGCGGCGGACTTGAACGCCGTTGACGCGGACGGCAACGGCACGTTCCTGACGAAGTGGGTGATTTACGACGGCACGGCGACGACCATCGTGACGAACGGGAATCCGAACGGCGTGACCGTCACGCACATGTTCAGGAACGACACGGTCGGCGCGGAGGGTGCGCTCGTGCAGGTGTTCCTGAAGGACAAGGACATGGCGGACTATCCCTCCACGGCTAATTGGTCGTTCCGTGTGCCGGTCGCCAAGACGCCGCGCGTGACGCTCGCCTACGAGGACGACGCCGACACGGGTATCTGGTACGAAAACGATAAGACCGGCCACGGCATTCGGGTCGGGCTTTCGCAGGCGGCGACGGCCGACATTCAGGTTCGCGTCAAGGTCCCGAAGGCTGCTGACGGTGGCTACGTGAAGTTCAGGACGCGCACGAACAGCGTCTGGGAAGACACCGAAAATGAGGACTGCTACATCGTCAGGTTCCCGGTTGGCACGACTTCGGTGGCGCTGACGGCGATTGAAATGGACGGCACCTCTGACTCGTCGGCGGGCATCGACCTCGAGGCGTTCGTCATCACGACGGACGATTCTGGCTACGGGAAGCCGTGGAACGAATACTACGAGGAGGCATCGGCTCTTGCGCCGCTGCTGAGGGTCGTGAACGTCGCCCCGGAGGGCGTGACGACCCCGTCGGACGGCACGACGAACACGACCGCCAAGGTCTACACCGACTACACCGTGAAATATAAGGTGAGCAACGACGTGACCGCCGACCTCGCCGGGGGCATTACGGTGACCCTCGAAGTGGACGGCGATGAAATCGACACCGCGACCGTGATGGATAAGACGCAGCACACGTTCGAGACGCCCGTCACGTTCACCTCGCCCGGTCTGAAGACGGTCAAGGTCACCTTCACGGATAAAGACGAGAACTCCTCGGTCAGCACGCTTTACTACAACGTGATGGAGACGAAGACGGTCGTCGTCTCGGCGCATGACCCGGCTTCGTCCCGCAGTTCCTCGAACCAGCATTCCGTCCGCTACGGCAACAAGGCCAAGGGTCTTGGCGCGGGTCGCGTGGATGGCGAATCGGTCAATCCGCAGAAGGTCGCAAGCTGGGTCTCGACCTTCTCCCTCGCGGTCACGGACTCCTCTTTCCCCGTGATTGCGACGGGCTATCAGGTGGCGAATCCGGTGAACGACCAGATCAGCTCGCTCGGACAGTATCCGCGCACGACGGGCGATGAAGCCTACTCCTATCTCAATGACTCGCGTGGCGCGAAGGGTTACGACAGCTTCTTCTACGCCTGGGTCTGCAACAACTCGACGACGTTCGATGGTCTTGACCTTGAGACGGACATCATGATCGGCCCGGCGAAGGCGAATACGTTCGCAATTCCCCTGCAGCCCTACGATGCGCAGAAATCGACCTACGATACACAATACTGGGAAGCCGTCTTCTCGAGGGAATGGCTCTCGAGCGACAACTGCGGCGATATCAACGCCGACGGTATCCCGGACATCATCGTGACGGCCTACCCCGGCTTTGGGATCTTTGATGCGAATCTGACGAAGTCTGGCGACGACCTTGAGGACATCTCGGACTGGAACGATGATGCGGACTACTTCCCGAATACGGATACATCGTCGATCGCCTCGTTCATCCCCGGTCTTTCCAACACGTGGGTGACGGCGGGTACGCCGTTTGAGGCGCGTTTCGAGATCCGCGGCTGGTATGCGAATGGCGGTGAGGCCTCCCCCGCCCTGAACGACGCGGCGCAGCAGCTCGGCTTCGACCGGAACTTCACCTCGGTCGTCAAATTCACCGACCCTGCGACGGATAGCGAATCGACCCTCTCGCCCATTGAATGGTGGGCGTTCACGAATTACTGCGCGAAGATCGAGCGCACCCCGGACGACACCACGATCTGGGCGGGCGGTTCGGACACCCTCGCGTGGTCGCCCGAACGGCCGACCGACCCCACGCTCGCCGATACGGACAAGGACGGCTTCCCGGACGGCTACGAGTACTACGTCTGGTATCGTGCGCACGTCGGCTACACCGAGAACGGCGAATACAAGAAGCTGACGGGGCGGCGGTACAACCCGAAGGACCCGATGCACCCCGAAATCATCACGTCGGAGGAGATCGCTTCGCTCTACGACCCGCGTCACGATCTCTCGGGTGCGGCAAGCCCCGGTCCCACCACCGACACGGATAACGACGGCCTTACGGATCTCGTCGAACTCGCGCTCGGCACGAATCCCTTCGACTTCGACACGGACGGCGATGGTCTGCCCGACGGCTACGAACTCGCGATTTCCAAGACAGACCCCCTGAAGGCGGTGACGGGAGAATCGACCTCCGAGCCGGACGGACAGGCGAACCCGGACGGCGACGCGATGGCGTTCTACACCGTGCAGTTGCCGATGCTCGGTTTCGCCGAGGAAGGCACGGAAGAAGTTTCGGAATACTGGTTCGGCGACGGCGCTTGGTCGCTCTTCTCGACGGACGCGACCGGTGCCGACCCGAAGGTCTGCTACTTCGTGAACGGCGCGGACGGGACGCGCTATCTCGTCACCGAGGGAATCGTCGAATACAAGAAGGATGACGAGGCGAAGACGGTGACGGTGACCGCGGCGATCAATGCGTATTCGTCGTGGGCGACGGGGACGGTCGACAAGACGACGTTCTACTACCCGGGTGACGCGGCGGCGACCGTTGACCTGAACGGAATGCAGCTCGACTACACGAACCCGACGGAACTCGGGTCGGGCAACATCTATAAGGCGTGGGACTACGACAGCGAGGGAACGCGCATTGCCGGCGTCGCGTGTGGCGCGGACGACCTCAAGGATCTCCTCAATCGGACGGTTGCGCTCAGCGCGACGACGAACCTCACGTTCATCCACTTCCAGGTCTACCAGAAGCTGGGTTACAATCCCCTGACGGCGACCCACTGGAAACTGCCCGATTCGTGGGCGGCGGTGAACACGAAGGCGTTCACCAACTACGACGAATACATGCTGATGACCTTCCTCTACCGGCAGGGTGTGATTGCGGATGCGGACCTCGTGCAGACGACGAGCGAGCCGATGACGACAATCTGGCAGAAGTTCACCACGAATCCGCTCAAGGCGGACTCCTTCGGGCATGACATCCCCGACGGCTGGGAACTCTACACGCTCTACGCGCCGGGCGATGCGCCCAAGGGTCTCGCGTCCGAAGGCCGCACCATCTCCTCGCTCGCGGCGGCCTGTCCGGTCGTGAGCGACGTCGATCCCGACAAGGACGGACTCTCGTTCGCCGAGGAGTTCGCGGGCTACCTTTCGACCGGTCTCTACCCTGCGAGCGACTACTGCACGATTCCCGAACTCAACGAGAAGCAGACGAAGTGGCGCAACAAGCTTTGGGCGACCGACCCGTGGAACGAGGATAGCGACGGCGACGGCATCAATGACGGCGCGGAATACGCGGAAGTCTTCATCTACGGGGACTCGGGCGTTGCCGGCGGCGGCCTGAACCCGCTCTCGTGGGATACCGACGGCGACGGTCTGCCCGACCCGTGGGAACTCGAGTTCGCGGGTACGCATTCGGAGAGCACGACGACCACCGACTCGACGAACGCGACCACGACCGCCAGCACCGTCTGGAACAACGACGGCATGGACGGCACGGTGAACGACGCGATGCTCGACTACGACAACGACGGCCTTCTCAACTGGCAGGAATACATGGTCGGCGCAATGCGCTGCTGGCGCTACGACGACACGGTTTCCGGCTGGTCGAGCCACACGTTCGATTGGGAATCGATTCCGACGGACGAGTCGTCGGAAGAATGGGGCAAGTTCTGGTATGGCGTTCTCGTGGACGAGCAGAACACCGAGGGGCTGTTCAACCCGCACCTCGTGGTGGGGACTTTCGACGGCGGCTCCTACTTCTCCCTCTGCACGAATGCGTGGGATCAATCGGCGAACGGCAAATACTACATGTTCAGGGACGGCGTCTACCACGACCTGAAGACGCCGCCGGCGGGCAAGTATATGGTGGGCGACGTGCAGTATAACCGATTCTCCTACAAGGCGGCGACGGCGGCCGACTGGAGCCAGCCTCATGCGTTCATCCTTCTCAAGGGTCTCTATCCGGCGAAATACATCACGTGCGATCCGCGCATGGCGGATACGGACGGCGACGGCATGGACGACTACTACGAGGTCTTCCACGGCATGAACCCGTTGCTTGGACTCGAAGGCGTGAGCGGCAAGGGCACCAGCCGCGACATCGTGTTCGAGGCTTACGACGCTTCGCAGCCGGTGAGCGGCGTGGCGTGGCACGCCCTCGAGAACTACTGGTATCCGAGCGACGAAGAGGCCGCGAACGGTCTCCATCGCCCGGTGCGGTTCAAGACGAGCAGCGACCCGACGATCGGCGGCGGCGTGGCGTGGGACTTCGAGGCGTTCCCGTGGCTGACGGGTCTCGCGGCGGCCGATCCCGACGGCGACAACATCCGCAACGCCGAGGAGGCGATCATGCCGCAGCTTCAGGCCTCCTCGAACTACCTTCACACCGACCCGACCCCGCTGTGGATGACGGATACGAGTTATCCCGAAAGCTTCACGCGGCGCTTCTACAGGCCGCCGTCGGGCATCGTGGGCTTCTCCAGCTCCACGGGCACGTTCACCTACGACGGTCAGGTCTACCGCTTCGATTCCATCCCGGGCTTCCAGTGGGATGAGAAGAACGGCATCGTGTCGTTCAACCGCAACTTCGATTCCTACACGATCAACAACTGGAACGTGACGAGCGGCTACTTCTTCAGTTTCGAGGAGAACGAGGGCTACGATTCCGACCATGACTTCCTGGATGACTACGAAGAGGGTCGCGGACGGACGAAGTCGGCCTCCGATGCGCTCGATTCCGACGATCCGCTGCGCCGGCAGGCGATGTGGTTCGGCGGTGACGACGACAAGTCGTTCCTCCAGTCGCACGTCTTCACGGAGGAGGACGTGCCGGTTGTCGCGGCGAACGCCGAATACCGCGAGAACTTCCTCTACTACACGGTCGAGTGCTGGGCGAAGCCCGACGGGTCGATCCTCGGGTCGAACGGGCTGCGGACGCTGGTGGAGCGCGCCATCTGGACGTCGCCCTCGGGCCCTGCCGACGCCAAGTATCTGCGCAAGAACTTCCTGATCGGCATCAAGAACGGCAAGTGGTATACGAAATACGACTCCGCCGGAACGGACAAGCTGCAACCCGTCGAGATTACGGAAGGTCCGGCGGCGACGACGAACTGGACGCACGTGGCGGCGACCTACGACGGCAAGAAGCTCACGCTGTATGTGAACGGCGAGACTTCCGCCGACATGTCGAAGAGTTCGAAGGACCAGCCCGAGCACGGCATCGCCTCGCGGACGGCGATCGCGTCTGACTATTACACGAAGTATACGGCCATCTCCTATCTGGTGGGCGCATCGGCGCTCGACATGTACGCCGTCTACTTCGACCTCGGTCAGCGCGTCCCGGATAGCGAGAACCCGACGTTCGACGACTACGGCAACTACTACAAGGGCTATATCGACGAAGTCCGCATCTGGGACGGCGCGCGGAGCGCGGCGGACATCGCGGCGGACGTCAAGAACCGCACGCGCTACACGGCCGCGCTGGCGAGCGCGAACCGTCAGGCGGTCTACGAGGCCTGGCGCGAGGGCGGCACGCGGCAGGACGGCAGCGTCCTCCAGCTCCCGGCGGAACTGAAATACCACTGGTCGTTCGACCATCTGCCGGGTGCGGTTGAGAAGGACGACGTGATGATCACGCCGACCGGGTTCACGACGAGGGGAACCATCACGGACGCGAAGGCCGTGTGGGTGAGGCCTCAGGACTGGCAGTGCCCGTGGTGGTCGAACGTCACCGTTCGCTCGACGGTCTACACCGACGCCGCGTATGTGCCGTGGATCAACAACACCGTCTCGCATCTGCCGCGACTTGACGGAACGACGCTCGACTCGGTCTATTGGAGCACGAACTACGCCGGGGCGGTCTCGGCGGTGGATTCGGGCTATCCGTTCTTCACGTTCCCCCGCTCGGCCGAAGTCTACAGCCGCTGGACGCAGGTTCTCTACGACAGCGAAGCGACGGGGGTCAAGACGACGCCGACGCGCTGGAATCTCGTCTCGACGAACGCCGAGCAGAAGGCGGCGTACCGCTTCGACCGGCGCGACCGCAACGTGATCGGCGACGACCTGTTGCCGATGGGCGGCGCGTATCCGAAGCGCATTTCCTCCGCCGAGGGCGGCATGTGGGACGACCAGGGCGCGGCGGACGCCTGGGCGCAGACCGGCACGGACTGGAACAACGGCGGTCTGCCCGACTGGTGGACGGAGATCGCCCGGAACAACTACATCCTCGATTCGGCGAGCGCAATCAACTGGGAGACGATGGTCGATTACGACGGCATCCGCATGACGGCGTGGGAGGCGTATCGCCACGACCTGGCGCGCGGCATGCTGCCCGACGGCGAATATCACCCCGAGTTCACCGACACGCGCGACCTTGACGGCGACCGCATCCCCGACTGGTGGGAGGAAATCTACGGCATCGACACCGGAAGCGCGGATGACCAGTTCGCCGATGCGGATGGCGACGGCCTTTCGAATTACGCGGAGTATCTCATCAGCGAGGTCTTCAAGTTCGCGCGGCTCAATCCGACGCTCGCGAAGACGGACGGGACCTGCCCCGACTACTTCCGCCGCGTCGGCGACCTCTATCTCGGCGAGATCTTCACCGACTTCGACCAGGTTGACGATCAGTGGGAGCGTCAGTACGCGCAGCCCGATGCGAATGGCGTCGTGTATGCGAACCAGTATGTCTACGATCCGCAGAAGGATCTCGATAACGACGGCTGGTCGAACTATGCGGAGTCGAAGGTGGGCACGAACCCGACCAAGGCGATTTCCGCCGGCACGGGCGACGGGTATTTCATCCGCGAGTATCCCGTTCCCACGATTGAGGCGACCGTCGTCTACAACGAGGCGGATGTCATCAGTGCGCCGATCGTGTTCAAGGCGTGGAGCAAGAAGACGGATCCCGGCATGACCGCCGTTCCGGACGCGATCTGGTCGGTGGCGAACGTCAGTTCGAACATCTCGGCGGCAACCCATACGCGGTATCTGGGGCTGAATCCGACGAAGAAGACGATCTACACGCTGGGATCCGGCATGGTGATACCGGGAACGGTGAAGGTCTACTTCCGCGACTTGGGTTACCGTCTCGTGTCGACCCTGAATGGCTACGATTACCTGACCTATCACGGAGACGCCGCAAATGCCGCGTGGCAGGTCGTCGTTTCGGATCGGTATTCGAACGGAGCCGGCTTGCTCTACGCGACGATCATCACTTCGCTCGGGTCGACGAAGGAGACCCTTGTCGGTTCGGTTGACTACACGACGGGCGAGATGACGATTGACTTCGGCAGCGATGCGCTGACGGGCTACGCCTATTTCGCAACGACGGAAGTCCCCTCGGACGCGAGTTCGTTGAGCGCGATCTGGTATGACAAGTTCGATCTGGCGAGCAGTTACGCCTACATCACGTGGGCGGACGAGACGGCGGGACCCGACGCTTCGGGAACCTATCACCTGTCGGAAGCCAACGGGAACGACAGCCAGCGCGGCGTCCGCGAGGGGCTGAACAGGTTTGTCGCGTTCGTGGATAACGACGGCGACGGCGAATACACGCCCGGCGAGCCGTTCGGCTTCGTCGATAACGTCGACGTCGGCTGGGACGGGGCGCGGTTCACCGTCGAACTGACGAAGACGCACCCGGTGTTCGCCCGCATCGACCTTCTCTCGGGCGATTCGGACCGGGTGAAGAACAATCCCGTCAACAGCGGTCTGACGACAAACGACTTGGGCGTCGTGCTGGACGCCAGCACGTCGAAGGAGCGCATCCGCGTCGTCCGCACGGCGGTGAACGGCTACGGCCTCAACCCGGAAGACTCCAACTTCCTGAACATCGAGAACCGCGTGGTTCTGGACAAGACGTTCGACCTCAACGTGCGGCACTACCTGCACGAGGGCGATTTCCTGAGCGACACCGAACTTGACCTCGACTGGTCGAACTTCGAGAGCGAGGTCTACAACAGCGATGCGCTCAACCTCTACGACAACAGCGGCAACTGGCTGCTCGACCCGACGAACGTGATGTATCGCATCGTTCTGGGCGACGGCTCGATCTCGCCGTCCGAAACGAACCGCCTCTTCCTTGTGAACGTCTCGCGGGTGTTTGACGCGACGACCCTCCGCACGATTCCGACGATTACGGGGTGCGGCGTCGAGGGCATCTACTACAACGCCCGGCCGACGTTCACGTGGACGATGGGCGGCTTCAACTCCTACACCGCCTTCAGGCTGCAGATTCTGGCGGAGGACGGCAGTGAAGTCATCTACGATTCGGGCATCCGCCGTGCGCCGAAGACGGACAGGAACGGGAACTACCAGTGGACGGCCGACTGCTCGTTCGGCGATCAGACGGCACTGTGCAAGATCCTGTCGCGCCGGGGCAACTACAAGTGCCGCGTGGCGATGTATAACGCGAAGTTCCGTGACACGAAATGGTCGGATCCGGTCAACTTCTCGGCCGCCGTCAACAACGCCCGTGCGATGAACGATCACGGCTACTCGTCCATCGACGTGGTCGTGAAGTATGCGGGGCCCTCGAACGTGCTCGAGCGCGTGGACAAGCTTGACCAGACGAACGGCATCATCCGCGTCCAGGCGTTTCCGACGGCGGACTTCTCGGGCGAACCGCTCGCCCAGACGTTCGTGACGAACGTGCTCGGCTCGTCGATTACGGATATGTCGCTCACCCAGCCCAATGCGCGCCTGACGGGTCTCCCGGCGAACGGAACCTACTACATCCGCGCCTACATCGACTCGGACGGCGACTTCCAGCACGGCGCGTGGGAATCGTGGGGTTGCGCGGCGGATGCCGTGGTGCTGGCGGATACGGATGTCACCGCCCCGGTTGTGAACGTCTATGTCGAGGACGCCGATACCGACGGCGATTGGATTCCGGATGCGTATGAATACGCCAAGGCGGGCTGGACGGGTTCGTGGGAGTCCGTGAAGGACAAGATTCAGGCGGACGTCACGGGCGACGAGAAGGTTCTCATCGACATCGAGGCGTTCATCACCGATCGCGGCGGTCTTTCCGCCGGTCTCTCCGGCATCCCGATGACGATCTTCCAGAACGGTTCGTATGCGAAGATCCTGCTCGGGCTGACGGGCGGCAACCTGACGGCGGAGACGCTGGTCGCGGCGGTTCGCAGCCAGGCGACGATTGACGCGAGCTCGGTGAAGGTCACGTCCCTGACGCTGGATCCCGACAACAACCGCGTCGTGCTGACGGTCGCGGCGGATGTTCAGCCTTCCGTCGCGGGCAAGCTGGTGAGCCAGGTCTACGGCATCTCGGTCTCGTCCAAGACCGTCTCCGTGAGGGTTTACGAAAAGGCGACCCTTGCCGCCAGCGACTGGTCGCTGAAGACGACGGTGACGGGCGTGGAAGTCGGCAACGGGCAGTCCGTCATCGAAGTTCCGCTTGATTCCGGACTGGACCTCACCAGCGGATTCTACAGGGTTGAGATTGTGGAAGAATGAAAATGAAGAAGGAAATCAGGAAAGTTCTGGTTGTCAACTCGGGTTCGAGTTCGCTCAAGTATCAGCTCTTCGACATGAAGAGCGAGACGCGGCTCGCGAAGGGACTCGTCGAGCGGATTGGCGCGGGCGGCCCCGCCAATCACGCCGAGGCACTCAAGAAGGTCGTCGCCGATCTCGGCAATCCGACCGACATCGACGCAATCGGTCACCGCATCCTGCACGGGGCGGAAGTCTTCAAGGACTCGGTTCTGCTGAACAAGGCAAACCTCGCGAAGACGCGCAAGCTCGTCAAGTTCGGACCCTTGCACATGCCGGCGAACCTCGGCGGCGTCGAGGCCTGCGAGAAGATCTTCAAGGG
>CAVFWY010000019.1:0-17643 GCA_963626175.1 Gemmiger sp. | reverse complement strand
ATCTTCTGCACGGTCGTGTTGAACGCCTTGGCGATGACCGTCAGCGTGTCGCCGCCCGCCACCTCATACTCGATGTAGGGGCCCGCGTAGGACGGCGCACTCCTCGCCGGTGCGGGAGCCGCCGTCGGGAGCTTCGCGATCCTCGCCGAGAGATCCTTCACGATTTCGCCGCGCTGGGCGGCGACCTCGCGCCGCATCTGCTCGAGCGAAGCGCGGAGCGCGGCGATTTCAGATCGCAGCGAATCCACCTCGTCCTTCGACCGCTCGACCTTCGACACGCGCTGGGCGAGATCGTCCTGGTTGGACTGCAGAACGTCAATCTGCCCGGAGATGCGCTGCATCTCGTTGTAGGCCTGCTGCTTGAGAAACGCCTCGCGACTGCCGGACTGCGCAAACGCCGCGAACGACGCCCATACGGCAACCGAGGCAACGACAACCTTCTTCATCTGACTTTCCTTTCCTTGCTAAACGACAAGTAGAATCAACCACACGACGCCGAACACGGCCGCCGAGACAAGAAACCGATTCCGCCTCTGGTCGGTCTCTTCCTGCCGGACGCTCCGCCCGAACGCCCGCATGCCGCCGCCCGAGAGATAGTGGTAGAGGCGACCGTCGGCGGGATCGTCTCGTTCATCGAGTTTCCACGGCGTGCGCGAACGCGTGTAGACGTGGGGGGAGCGGACGGTCGTGATGTGAATGGCGCTCATCTTACGGCAACCTGATTGTCTGCCCCGCCTTCACGCGGCCGTCCGTCGAAATCTCCGTCTTGTTCGCATCTCGAATCTTCGTCCACGCGGAGCGAACGCCGTAAAACCGAACGGCGAGTTTGTAAAGCGTGTCCCCTTCCTGCACGACATACGTCTCGGGACGCTTCTCGTGCAACGGTTCGGCGGCGGGCTTCGCGGCGGTTTTCCTCTCCGTGACCTTGAAGGGAGTCTCCGCCGTCTCGGCCGCCTCGTCATCCAGAAGCCTCTTCGCGTCGGACGAGAATTTCGCGCGGTCGGCGTCTTCATCGTACTCTTCGTCCAGAAGGTCGCGGACGCTCGGCAGGTCGGCCGCCTTCGCGTGCGCATCATCGTCGCTCCCGACGGACGAGACGAGCCGCATCAGTTTCTCGTTTTCCCGGCGACAAGCATTGAGGTCCTTGCGCATCTCTTCGGCAGAAGCCTTCAACGCGGCGTTCTCATCGGTCAGCGTCTTGAGCGAGGCCTTCAGCTGAGCGTTCTCGGCCAGGGCCGCCGCGCCATCCGCCGCGTTCGCCTTCCTGGCGAAGGCGCTCGCGAGTTCCCGTTCGCAGATGCGGGCGCGTTCCTGCGCCACGCCGGCCTTCTCGCTCGACGGCGACTGCATCATGTATTCGCGGTAGTTGCAAAGCGCCGCGAGATAGTCGTGCAGCTTATCCTGCTGCAGGCAGGCGAGCTGGAATCGTGCGGAAGTGTTCGCGGGATCGTCGCGCAAGACCTTCGCGAACCCCTCCATCGCCTTGTCAAGCCGTCCGGCGGAATAGTCCGCCATCGCCGCCTGATAGGTGCGGTTGCCGCGTTCGCTTTCGTAATTCCGCCGCCCCGCTTCGTCACACGCCGTCAGACCCGTCAGGATCGCCAGCGTCATCACCGCCTTCGTCATCGATTCCTTCTTCATCTTCTTCCTCCTCCTCGTCTTCGTCAAACTCATCCGGCGTATCGTCAATGAAAATGTCAGTCTCCGGCGGCAGGAGTTCATCCTGCTCGGCGGGGGCGGACTCCTCTGCGGTCGGCCGTTCGTCGCCTTCCGGACTTGCCTCGTCCGCTTTCTTCTCCTCGGCGGCGGTCTCTTCAGCCGCTTCCTCGGCGGCCTTCTCAAGCTCCGTCTTCGTCTCCTTCTTCTTGTACGATTCGGCTTTCGTGCGCGGATTCGACCGCTGGAGCGTCGGGTCGAGTTCGTTCAGCTGCTGGAGATTCGCCAGTCCGAAGTGGTCGAGAAAGAGAGGCGTCGTGCCGTAGAGGAACGGATGCCCCGGCAACTCCGACTTGCCGACGAGCCGAATCAGCTGCAAGTCCATCAGCGTCTTCACGTTCGCCGTCACGTCCACGCCGCGAATCTCCTCGATTTCGCTTTTGGTGATGGGCTGACGGTAGGCGATGATTGCGAGGGTCTCAAGCGAGGCGCGGCCCAGGCGGCTCGGACGGTCGAGCTTCAGCATCGCCCGAACGTAGCGTCCGCAACTCGGCGTCGTCTGAAGGCGGTAGGCCCCGCCCGTGCAGACGAGCCGAAAGCCGCACCCGGCGACTTCGAGGGCCTTGCCGAGCCCCTTGAGCGCCTCGTCGATCTCCCGCGAGGTGCAGCTGCCGTAGACATCCATGATCTCGCGGTTGTCGCCTTCCTCCGGCTCGACGGCCTTCACGGCCGCGCGCAGATCCGCCGCCGTCAGCGGCGTCTCGCTCGCGAACAGCAGGGAGCCGACGATCTCCTGCAGGGACTGCGGTAGCGGAATCTTCACATCATCACTCATACTCGTCTGGTCTTTCCAAGGGCGCGTCGTCCGGGGTCTCCTTCGACGGCAGGATCGTAATCTCGTGGAACGCCGCGTTCTGGTAGACGATCACGCGGTGTTGGCGCAAGAGTTCAAGAAGCGCAAGAAAAGTGACGATGATCTCACCCTTCGGCGCGGTCGGCTCGAAGAGGGTCGCGAACGAGACCTGCCCCTCCTTCCGCGCCCGGTCGAGCACGTAATCCATCTTGTCCGGCACCGAGAAGCGGACGCCCTTCAGTTCCTCGTGGGGCATTTCGCTCGCCCGCGCCAGCACTTCCTGAAACGCGGTCAGCAGGTCGTAGAGGTCGAGGTTGGCGAGTGCGCCGAGCGCATCCTTCGCCGTCTTTTCGAACTTCGGCCGCCCGCCGCCATACTCGAAGCTGTTGGCGGTGAGGGCTTCCATCGTCTCGAGCCGGATCGCGGCATCCTTGAACTTCTTGTATTCGACGAGCTGGCGCACGAGGTCGAGGCGCGGATCGACCCACTCGCCGCCGTCCTCTTCGGCGACGTTGCGCCGCTCGACGGGCAGGAGCATCCGCGACTTGATGACCATCAGCGTCGCCGCCATCACGATGAACTCGCCGGCGATGTCGAGGTCGAGCGCGCGCGCAGCCTCGATGAACTTCATGTATTCGGCGGTGATGTGCTCGATCGGAATGTCGTAGATGTCCAGCTCTTCGCGGCGAATCAGGTAAAGCAACAGGTCAAGGGGACCCTCGAACACGTCGAGCGTCACCTTGTAGTCGTCCGCAAAAAGCTGCTTTTCCGCCATCTCCCTAATTATACCATATTCCGTCAGGCGCGGGGGTGAAACTGGAAATATTCGTCCTTCAGCCGCTCGATCGAGACGTGGGTGTAGACCTGGGTCGTCGAAAGGGAGGCGTGCCCCAGCATCTCCTGCACGCTCCGAAGGTCCGCCCCCGCGTCAAGGAGGTGCGTGGCGAAACTGTGCCGCAGCTTGTGCGGCGAAATGTCGGTCGGCAGATCCTCTTCCGCCAGATAGCGCTTCATCCGACGCTCGACGACGCGCGAGGTTATCGGACGATACCTGTCGGTCAGAAAGACCCTCCGGTCATCTTCCGCGAGGCCGGGATCGTGGGCCGCCACGCAGTCGCGCAGGGCGTTCAGCGCCGCAATTGCATTCGCACCGAGGATGGCGAGCCGCTCCTTGCGTCCCTTGCCGCTCACGATGATCGAACCCGTGCGCCAGTTGATCTCGCCCCAGCGGATGGGGGTCGCCTCGCTGATGCGGCATCCCGTCGAATAGAGAAACTCGAAAATCGCCGTGTCGCGGCGGAACGGATACTCCTCAAGCGTCCCGTCGGCGAAGTCTTTCGCGGGACGCGCCAGGAACCGCGTCACTTCGTCGACGGAGAGGATGCGCGGAACCGTCCGCGTCATCTTCGGCCCGTGGATGTAGGTGAACGGATTGTCCGTCACCAGTCCGTTCTGTTGAAGGTATCGGAAGAACGTCCGCAGCGCCGCGAGTTTCCGTCGCGTCGTCGCGGGCAGCGCCTTCGCCCCCGTGAAGGAAACAAGAAAGGCGCGGGCCTGCGATTCCGTGACGGACGCCCAGTCGTAGGGCGGCGCGGCGTCCGCACCCCAGCGGATGCCGACGAACTGCTCGATGTCGCCGAGATACCCCGCGAGCGTGTAGTCGGAGACGTTTCGCTCGCCCGACAGATACGCCCTGAAGCCCCGCACCTGCGGGTCTTCCGCCGCCCTATGGTTGGGTGGGGGCGTCACTGTCGATCACCTCTGCGCTCTTGTCGTCCGACGAGGGAATCTGCCGCAGGCCGAGTTCGATCGCACGCTCCTCGTAGTTCGGAATCTGCGCGTGATAGGCGACGACGACGCGCTTCAGCGCCATCGCCTGACGCGGACTCAGCGAATGCCGCCGCGAGAACTGGTCGGAAAGGCTTTCGACGAACGCCTTGTCGTCGTAGACCTTGCGCCCCTTCTTTATCGGGTCGCGCCAGACCTTGATGGTGCGCATCAGTTCGAGGATCTTCGGGATCGCCGGGTCGGCCGGGCCTTCGTCAAATCCGCCCGGGGCGAACTCGGCGAGCTTCTCGCGCACGGCGGCGCAATCCTCCAGCACCCCCGCGTTCTCCCCGACCGCACGGGCGAGAATCGTCAGCTGCTTCGGCGAAAGGCCGCGCCCGCGCTCCACCTGGTCGCGCAGGCTCTTCAGGAACGGATTCCTGAGCATTCCGCCGATGCGGTCCATCGTCTCGAAGCAGTATCTCACGAGGTCAGGGTCGGCGCGTTCGCCACGCGCGACCGCATTGCCGACGAGATTGTTCTCCTTGAGCCGCCGCTCGACGTCCGAAATCTGATCGGCGTAGGCGAGGACGATGCGCACGAGGAACTCGAGCTGCCGCGCCGAGAGCGGCCGAGTTCCGCTCGCCGCCTGTTCGCGGACGCTCTCGACGAACGCCTTGTCGTCGTAGACGCGCTTGCCGACCTTCTTCGCCGGCTTCCACGCCTTCACCTCGTCCAGCATCGCGAAGACGACGTCGAACTTCCCCCTGTCGGGCGCGGGTTCGGCGCACGCGGCGAGTTCCTGCTGGAACTTCGCGTAGAAGGATGAGAGCATGTCGTCCATCGGCTCGCCGGCCTCTTCGACGCGATCGAGTTCGGCTTCCATCTTCGCCGTGTAGCCGACGTTGAACAGCGGCTCGAGTTTCTTGACGAGCCAGTCGCAGACGAGAATGCCGCGTTCGAGCGGAACGAGCTTCTTCTTCTCCGACTTCGCGTATTCCCGGGTCTTCAGCGTCTCGATCGTCTGCGCGTAGGTCGAAGGCCGCCCCACGCCGTTTTCCTCGAGCGCCTTGATGAGCGAAGCCTCCGAATAGTGGGCGGGGCCCTTCGTCTGCTTCTCGTCGGCGAGCCACCGCGCCGCATCCAGTTCCTCGCCCACGGCGAGTTCGGGCAGGGTCGCGACCTCGTCCGTATCCTCATCCTCCTCGCCGTCGGTTCGCTTCTTGCGGAGCGAGAGCTTCATCACGCGCAGAAAGCCCTCGAAGTCGACCGTCGTCGCGCTCGCCGTGAAGAGGTAGGAATGGGCGAGGGCGGGCTTGCGGACTTCGAGCGAAGCCGTCTTCAGCGTCGTCTTTGCATCCGCCATCTGACTCGCGAGAAAGCGCCGCCAGACGAGGTCGTAGAGCTTCAGTTCCGCCGCTTCGAGTTTCGCCGCCGCCGGTTCGAGGTTCACGTCCGTCGGACGGATCGCCTCGTGCGCCCCCTGCGCGTCGGCCTTTGACTTGAAGACGTTCGGCGACGACGGATAGAACGCCTCGCCGTAATGGGAAACCACGAAGTCCTTCGCCGCCGCCCGCGCGAACTCGCTCACGTTCACCGAGTCCGTTCGCATGTAGGTGATGACGCCGTGCTCGTAGAGGCTCTGCGCGAGTTTCATCGTCTTGCCGGGCGAAAACCCGAGGACGCTTGACGCGGCCTGCTGCAGGGTCGAGGTCGTGAACGGCGGCAGGGCGTGGCGCGTCTTCGGCTGAAGCCTGAGGTCGGTCACCTCCAGCGTTGCCCCCGAGAGGTCGAGCAGCACGTTGTCAGCCATCCGCTTCTCGCGGATGTTCGGCTTCTCGCCGTCGAAACGCGCCAGCTTCGCCGTGAACGCCGCCTTGTCGCCCGTGCGCTTTCGCGCCTCCACACCGAGAAGATAGTAGGTCTCGGGCTTGAACGCCTCGATCTCGCGCTGACGCTCGACCAGCAGGCGAAGCGCGACGGACTGCACGCGCCCGGCGCTCAGCGAGCGGTTGTTCGCGCACTGGATGTATTTCCAGAGGAGCGGCGAAACCTTGTAGCCGACGAGACGGTCGAGGATTCGCCGCGCCTGCTGGGCGTCCACGCGGTGCATGTCGATGTCGCGCGGCGCGGCGACGGCGTTCAGCACCGCCGACTTCGTGATCTCGTTGTAGGTGACGCGGCGAAACGGCTTGCCGTCCGCCGTCGGCTCGAGGAGCTCGCGCAGATGCCAGGCGATCGCCTCCCCTTCGCGGTCGGGATCGCTCGCGAGATAGACCTCGTCGACGTCCTTCACCGCCGCCTTCAGTTCCGAGACGACTTTCGTCTTGCCTTCGGAGACGACGTACTTCGGGACGAAATGCCAGTGGTTCTCGCCTTCCGGCACAATCTGGATCGCCCCCGAAGCCTTCGGGAGGTCACGCACGTGCCCGACGGAACTCTTCACGATGTAACCGTTGCCGAGATACTTGCCGATCGTCTTCGCCTTCGCCGGCGATTCCACGATCAGCAGCTTCTTCGACTTGCCTTTTGCCTCACTTGTTTCTGTCTTCTTCATTTTGCGCACTATCATACACTTCATTTCCGACACTGTCAAGTGGGTGCGGATTCAATTCGCTTCAACGAATGAGGCGGAAAAGACGTTCGTCCGTCAGTTTCGGGAACTTCGCGCATTCCGCCCGCGCCTCGGACGAGATCGGCCAGCTCCACGCCTCGAAATACTCGGCAAAATCCGCGTTATACATCGCCGAAAGGCGCGTCGCCCACTGATCCATCCGCTCCTGGTCGGTCGTCGGCAGGGTTTCGCCCGCACGACGGTATTCCGCAAAGAGTTTCTCGAAGAGTTCCCATCCGTAGACTTCCCAAAGACGGGTGAAGGTCTCGAGGGCGAGGAAGGGGCCCTCGTTCGCGCCCGCCCCCCACTCCGACCACGGCTTGCCGCGATCGACCCACGCGCTCACGCGGCGGTCGCAGCCCGCCGTCGACGTCCACTCGCCGAACGCCTCACGCGGCTTGATGCCGAGCAACTTGTCGGTGCAGTAGAGCGTAAAGATGTTCACGGTCACCTCCGCCGCCGCGCCGAACGTCCACGCCTTGTTCTGGTGGTTGTGACCGAGTTCGTGCAACACGCCCCAGTTGCCCTCGCGCTCGATGACCGCCCGGTCGTAAAGCGCACTGTTGCCGTCCGACGAGACGTGGCACATCATCGGGTAGCCGTTGTGCAGAAAGCCCGCCGTGAGCTGGGTGTCGGCGCAGATGCGCTGCTTGTAGTCGAGCGGCTGCCCAAGCCCCGTGAGGCGCATGTCGAGGTCGTTCGCCCCGTCCCAGAACTTCGTCACCCATTCAGGGTCTTTCAGCCTGTGTAGCGAGGTCGAGGGGACGGCCATCACCATGCGGTCGCCTTCGATTTCCGCCTGCGGCGCGAGGTCATTGCGCACCTCCTTCGCCCACGACTCGTTCGTGTCGCGTCCGCGCTTGAAGTGCGGGGCCTGATACGCGCCGTCCACCCGAATTGTCACGGACTTCCCCTTCTGTGCGCTGAACGGCACGACGACGTAGACGAGTCCGCCGAACGGAGTGGAGAAGGTGAGAGTCTTCTTGTCGAGGTTGAGCGTCTCGGAGACGACGGGGGCGCGAACCCACGTATCCTGCGCGGAGGTCACCTCGTCGTCGGTCGAACCGACGCGCACCTGCAGTCCCCAGGCGGTCGCCTCGCCCGGTACGCGCACGGTAATCGGCTCGCCCGCGTTCGCGAAAAGCCCAGTCGAGTGCCAGCGGCGTTCGTCCGTGTCAATCCGCAGTTCGACGCCCTTCAGCGGCTTCGCCCCCTTTGCCATCAGACCGGGATAGGCTGCCGCGCTGGGGTTCGCGGGCCAGACCCGCTCGGGTTCGGCGAGCCACGCGTTCTTCTCCAGTACCACCCGTACGCGGGCGTGGAAGTCAGCGGGGGTGAGCGGCGTTTCGGGCGTCGGATTCTTCGCCGCGAGCGGATGCTTCGCAAACGAGCGAAAGGTCGCATACGCCGCGCTCGAATCGGGCGGATAGGCGTCCGCCGCCATCGTCAGCGTCTTCGCCACCTGCTTGCGCAGACCCTCGTCCGCAATGCCTTTCGGATTCTTCGCGGCGATTGCGATGGCGGAGGGCAGGGACGAGCCGGGCGGGAAAACCGCGTCCGCCTCGTAGGCGTTCTCCTCGCCCGTCCCGCCGATGCCGAGATCCGTCGCGAGAATGCCGAGCGGCGCAAGCGTCTTCTGATCCTCGAAATTGAGCGCAAGGCAACTAAAACCCGTATAGTTCTTGGCGATGCTCTTCCAGCCCCAGCCAATGGCGGAAGTCAAGAGGCCGCCGCCCTTCGCGAGGTAGTCGCGCAACTTCTCGCGCTTCTCCGGCGTGTCGAACGCACCCGCCGTCGCGAGGACGACGGGCGACCGAAACGCCGCGTCAAGGTCGTTCACCTCGATCGCGTCAATGCCCGCCTCGGACATTCCCCTTGCCGCGCCGCCCCAGCGGTAGACCGCGAGCGGGGACTTCGCATTCCGCCCGACCCACGCGGCGGCATTCACGAGGAATTGCGCCGTATCCGCCTGAAAGGGAAGCGACTCGTAGATGGAGGGATGCCCCACGGCGACCACGCGTCCCTCGCCGTAGAACGCGCCCACCGCCATCGGGTGAAACGTCCCGTCCCAGTTCCGTCCCGCAATGATGCCGAACGCCGAGGGCGACGCGCAGATGAACGAACCCGGCAAGCCCGTCACGCGAAGCGACGAAACGTTGTCCAGCAGTTCCGCCCGCGCCGCACGGATCTGCTCGTCCGAGACGGCGGGGGTGTCGCCCTCCTTCTTCGCCGCCCCTTTTCGCCGCGCCCCGTTCGCGGCGGGCTTGCGCTCAATCTTCCTGCGCTCGATCTTCTTCACCTGAACCGGCTTCGCGGGGGACTTTCGCGGCGGCTGGGACGGCTTCGCCGCGAATGCGCCGCCCGCGACGGCGAAAACCGCCGCGAATACCACCACAAGCCGATTCATCCTCACCGTCCGAGTTCCCTTCCGTTTAGCGGATGCGGATGACAAACCCCGCGTCGAGGTTGTCCTTCAGGTAGCCCTCGCTATCCAGCGAGAACGTCACCGTCTTCGTCGTGACGGACGAATCGTAGCGAATCGCCGCAAGTTGCGCCGCCGTAAGTCCGTTCGCATCCGTGCCGAAGCGGAAGCGGTTCTTGCGCTCCTTCTTCGTTGCACCGCACGTCAGGGTCAGCACCGCACCATCCGCCCATGTCGCCTCGTGCGAATCGGCGAAGGAGAACGTGCCGTTCGTCGCATCGAGCGCGGCACTTCCGTCGAGCGTCAGTGTCCCGGCGGAGACCCCGTCATTACCCTGCGAGAGGCCCAACATACCCCCCCCCCCCCCCAGGATAACGGCGTTGTTCGCCTTGATTCCCTTCGCGCTCGCGAAGACGAGTTTTCCCGCCACGACTTTGAACGTACCCGAATTGTAGTTCTCGCTGCCGAGCGTCAGGGTCGCCGACCCGTCCTTTGCGAACGTCGTACCGCCATACCCACTCGCGTCCTTCAGAGACCCCGACAGGAAGGTTTCGGCCTGCGCGTTCAGGGTCACGGTCTTCGACCCGTTGTTGACGAGTTCGATTCCCGGCTCAATTGTCACGGGATCAGTTCCATAAATATTCCACGTCACGTCCTTCGCATAGCCGGCGCGGCAGGTCGTCGAGCCGATGATTCCGCCGCCGTTCGTGATGACGAGGTCGTTGACGTAGTTGAACCCATTCAGCATCCGAAGACTGCCGCCGTCAAGCGTCAGCAAAGATCCGCTCGCCATCGCCACTCCCTCCGCGAGGACGAGTTCGGAATCGGCGAGAACCACATACTGCCGACTGTCGCCACCATACCACGCACCACCAGCCACCTCCAGTCGAAGGCTGCCGCCGTTCGCAACGAAGGTCAACGGATTGACGGGCAATGCCGCATTCGTCACGCGGACGATGCCACCGTCGAAAGTCGTGCCCCAGGTCGTCCATGACGACTTGGACGAAGCGAATACCAACGTCGGCTCGACCTTCAGGACAAGGGACGAAAGCGAACTCTGCATATCCGACGAAGTTATGCTGTAGGAGTTATAGCCCTCCAAATTCGAGAAGTCACTTCCCATCGGACAGTAGGCGGCCGCCTTGTAGCGTCCCCAGACAATTCGGGCATCGATTCCTTTCTCACCGTCCGTCAGTTCGACGAGCACGCACTTCGTCCAGCCCGAATCCTGTTTCTGCGCCTGAAACGTCACTTTCCCGGTTTCCTCCTGCAGATGGAAAATCTGCGCATCGCCGATACCCATCCAACTGCCGCCCGTCTTCGCCGAGATAATCTCAACGCCTCGGAGTTCAAGACCGGGAAGAATCGTCCGTGCGGTTGTCTGCAGAATGCCGTCACTGAGCGTCTCCACCTCCTGTCCGCCATCGCCCTTCCCGAAGTAGACGTTCGCGTTGCCCGTCACGTTGAGGTCGAACACGTCGTTCGTCTGGGTCGGGCGGACGACGAGCGTTCCCTCGTTGACCTGGAGGGTGTCCGTCCCCGAATCTCCAACCGTTGCGGCGTACGACTTCAGTTCCGTGGGCGTTGTCTCGAGGACGTTCAGCACCTCAACATCGTAAACGCCATACGCGCCATTGTCCTTGGCTGACGAAACCTGCATATTGAAATTAGCATTTGGAATTGGTGTCCCGGCATCGGTGTTATAGATGTATCCCGCATTTCGACCCCAGATGACGATGTCATCCCCGCTCTGTTCCAAATAGGCGAGAACCGCCTTGTTGGCAGACCCGTCCTTCACCTGAAACTGCACTTCCATCTTCTCGTCCGTGCGACTCGTAATCAGCCCGCGACCCACGAACTCGATACCGCCCATCCATGCTCCGCTCATCTTGCACGTGAGTCCCTTGATTTCGGAAAGCCTGCGGTTTTTCCAGATGACAGCCTTCTGATCCGTTCCCCACGACTGGTTCGCATAGGGCTTGAGCCACGGAATCCACCCCTCGTACTTCGAAAAGGACGCATCCACACCAATCGTGATGGTTGCGCCATCTTTCGCGCAGTCGCTTAAACTGACAGCCTCCGCCACTTCCGTGGTGAGCACTGCGAACCCGATTCCGATGAACTTATTCAGTGTTTTCATCACTCTTTCCTTCCGTAAACCGTGATTTCACGGGCGAAGATACCGTTCTGGTCGCCGTATTCGAGACCGTAGAGCCGCACGTAGCGGACGGGCGTTCCGTCGCAGGGGAGCGTCCAGCCCTCCATCGGGAAGTTCGCGCCGTCCGTCTTCTCGCCGAGTTTCTTCCACTGGGCAATGGGTTTCGCCGCGTCGTCCGTCCCATACGCGGCGAACTTGACGCAGTTCTCGAACGCCATGTAGGTGATTGCCGTCACGGGGACGCTCCGCTCGAGGTCAATCTCGAAGTAGCACTTGTCCGCGTCATCGACGGTCGCCTGTGCGCGAGCCTCCTTCGTCGTCCATTCGCCATTCCTGAAGTCGCCGTCGGTCAGCGCCTTCGTCACCTTGCCGATGCCGAGCCGTGCGCTCTTGCCGAGCGAGACGATTTCGCCGAGGGCGGGATTCGCCGGGAGCGGCGTCCTCTCGCGGAAGGCGCAGTCGCCGCAGTCGCGGAACTTCTCGCCATCCGCCGTCGCCGTCGGCAGAGCCTTAAGCGTCATGCCGCCGAAGCGGTGCTTCGCGTGAAGGCGCGTGAACGAACACCCGTCGTTCGTGCAGGCGAACCAGTGCTGCTCGGCGTTGAACGTGAAGTTCGTCGGAATCGCGTGACGCGGAACGGGCGCGGGCGCATCGACCGGCTTGCCATAGACCGCGAGTTCGCCGATTCCAAGATTGCAGCGAAGACCGTAGACCCGCACGTAGCGACCGACGACGGGCTTCGCGAAGTCGAGCGCAATGCCCTCTTCGCGGGCAATCGGTCCGTCCTCGCGCCGCGCCGCGAGCGTCCACTCGGCAATCGGCAGCGTTCGGTCTTGTGCGACGAAGACGGCGAAGGCGTTGCGCGTGTTCTTGAAGTCATCGACGAGGTTCGCCGCCGTCAGTTCGTGGGCGGAGCCGAGGTCGATCTCGAAGAAGCACCGGCTGTCGTCCGTCAACTTGCCGAGCGGCGTGGGGTCGTCCACATAGCCCGACCAACTCGCGGTGTAGGCGCGAACGCCGTCCGTAATCCACGCGGCGGGGCGGCCGTCGGGGAAAGTCGCGGGACAGCCGAGCGCCACGTTCACGCGCCCGCGCCCGTCGATGCCGCGCTCAATCGGCTGGTAGTCGCAGAAGAGGCACTTGCGGACGAGTTCGCCGGGCTTGCCGCCCTCGGGACGCTTCGTCATCGTCGGCGCACCGTAGACGTGGCGACCGACGCGGACGCGCTCGCGGCAGTTCGAGTCCGTGCACTCGACGTAGTGCGAAGTCGCGTCCCACCGCCAGTCGGGCTTGACACGCGGCGAATGCGCGGGACAACGCGGCGCATCGAGTTCGCGCCCATAGACTTCGGGGGCTTCCATCTGCAACGTCTTGCGCTTCCACGCGCGAAGACCGTAGACGCGCACATACCGCGCCTTGACGGGGCTGAAGCCGATGGTGTAGCCCTTCTCGTCGCCCTTGTAGACGCTCAACTTGCCGCCGAGCGGCGTCCAGTCGCCGATGGGCTTCGTCGCGTCATCCGTCGCATACGCCGCCCAGTGGCAGCGGATGCCCCACGTCGCCCGCGCACGGAGGGCGGAAATCTCGCAGAGTCCGCCGAGATCGACCTCGACGTAGCAGTCGCTTACCGTGCCGAGCGATTCGCGGCACTCCGTCTCGCCGTCCGCGCACCACACCATGCCGGGGTTCGTCCGGTGCTTGCCCTTCGCGAGATCGACGAGCCCTTCGGGGACTTTCGCCTCCTCAAGCGGGAAGGTGTTCTTCGCGCTCACCTTGCCGTAGACCTCCGCCTCGATGAAGAGCGCGTTCGACTGACCGAGTTCGTGAAGTCCGTAGATGCGCACGAACCGCGCGTCCGTCTCGGGGAACTTCACCGCGTAGCCGTCGCCGCCGCTCATGCGCTGGTCGGCCTTGTGGAAGAGGAGTTTCCACTGGTGGAGCGGTTTCGCCGCGTCGTCCGTCGCATACGCCGCCCAGTAGGCGACGCCGTTGCTGACGAACGGGAAGACGCGGACCTTGTCTATCGTGTAGAGTGCACCGAGGTCGATTTCCTGATAGCAGTCGCTCTTGGCGACATCGTCGAAGGTGGTCGTGTTCCCGGTGAGGATGTAGCCCTCCGTCTTGCCGTCCGTCATGCGGTCGCTCCAGCCGTCGCCGCTGCGGCACATCTTGCCCGCCGCGACGTTCACGTCGTCCGGCCCGATGACGGCGGCGACGGGCTTCGCGGTGACGACGGGCTTCGCCTTGAACTCCACGCCCGGCTTCGCCGCGCCCGTCCACACCGCCTCGACGAACTGCTCTACATAAGGATAGAGGATGTCGTAGCCGAGGTTGTTCGGGTGCAGGCTGTCGCCGAGGGCGGTGCGCGTCTCGGGCTTTATCTGCGCCGCCACGCTCTCGTCCTCCCACAGGTTGATGTAGGGAATGCCCCACTTCTCGCACGCCTTCTTCATGAGCGGCAGGTATTCCGGCATCTTCGCCCAGTCGCTCCAGCCCGACTTCTCGACGCGGAAATTGATGATATAGCCGACCTTCGCGCCGGGAATCTCGTGGCGGATCTGCCAGAAGAGGTATTCGAGCGAGCCCGCGAACGTCTTGAAGTCCTCGGCGGACGGGTTGTAGTCCTCCGGTTTGCCGGGCGCGACCGTCCCCGCCGGACACTTGCCCATCGCGTCGTTTATGCCGCCGTGGGCGATGACGATGTCGAAGGGCATTCCCTTGTGCCAGCCGACCTGACGGCGCACCGTGTTCCCCGGTCCCCAGTTGTCCGAGACCGTCGCGCCGGAGATGCCCGTGTTGAGCCACCGCATGCCGTTCGCCCAGCCGACGCGCCCCGGCCAGCCCGCCGTGTAGCGCAGGTGCGGGTTGTTCACCTCGCAGATCGCCTCCGTAATCGAGTCGCCGACGAAGAGGACGCTCCGCCCCTTCAGCGGCGTAGCGCCGCGAACCTTCACGTCGGGCGCGAAGTGAATCGGCCCGTCGAGCAGGAAGCTCGGATCGGTCGAGACGAACGCCCCCTTCTCGGACGTTCCCTCGAAGCGGACGCGGTCGCCCTCGAGAACCGTCATCTTCAGCGTGTAGGCGTGGTCGCGCCGAGGCGTGAGCCCGTAGGGAATCGGCGCGATGCGCGTCACGGGCCACATGTCCTTGTTCATGTCGCGGATCGGATAGTCGAAGGTGCGGCTCTGCCCGTCCGTCTCGTCCGTAATCGAGATGCGCAGACGATACTTGCCCGTGCACTTCAGCCCGTTGGACATCGCCCGCGAACGCGCCTCCGGTTCGCTCGAGAAGACGAACGACGTCCAGCCGCCGACGTTCGCAATCGCCCCTTCCTTCGGCGTGATCGTGATGCCGACGACGCTGTCGTCCGGCAGTCCCTCCATGTATTCGTAGAGCGGCTTCGCCTCCTCCGCGGTGAACTTCGGGTATTTCGCGCACTCGGCGACCGCCTCCTTCGAGAGCGGCCAGCTCCACGCGGCGAAGTAGTCGGCGAAGTTACGGTTCAGGATGCGCGAAAGGCGCGTCGCCCACTGGTCGATGCGCTCCTGGTTGTTCGTCGGCAGCTTGCCGACGACGGGAGCGCGGTATTCGCGGAACATCGTCAGGAACGGCTCCCAGCCGAACGTGCGCTGGATGCGCATGAAGGTGTCGAGGGCGAGGAAGTAATCCTTCTTCCAGTCGTCGAAACTCTTGCCGTCCTCGACCCAGCGCACGACGCGGCGCTTGCAGGCGGCGCGGGAGGTGTAGTCGGCGAAGATCTCGCGGTCGGCGAGTCCGGCGGCCATTTCGGCGGAGTAGAGGGTGAAGAGGTTCACCGTCACCTCGCCCGTGCCCTCGAACGTCCAGTCGCGGTTCTGGAAGTTGTGGCCGAGTTCGTGCTGAACGCCCCACTCGCCCGTCTTCTCAATCTTTTTGCGGATGAGGATGTCCTCCGGGTTTCTCGCGAGCGAATGATACATCATCGGGTAGCCGTCGTGCAGCCAGCCCGCCCTGAGCTGGATGTCGGCGCAGATGCGCTCCTTGTAGTCGCGGGGCGCGGGCAGACCCGTCAGGCGGGAATCGACCTCGACCACCTTGTCCCAGAACGTCGCGATCCACTCCGGGTCGTCGCACTCGCCGGCGCGATTCGAGAAGACCGTGATCACGTAGTGCCGCCCCTCGATCTCGGCCTGCGGCGCGGCGCATTCCGCGAGCATCCGCCGCCAGTCGGCATTCGTGTCGCGTCCGAGTACGAAGTGCGGTGCGCGAACCGCGCCGGAGAACTCGACCTCGGTCGTGCCCTTGCCCCCTTCCGGCACGACGACGTAGAGAAGCCCGCCGAACGGAGTCGAGAAGGTCATCTCGCGACGGTCGAGCGGAATCGTCACGGTCACGAGCGGTGCGCGCTTCCATTCGCCGCACGAGGTGTTGTCGTCGCCCGTCGTGCCGACGCGGAGCTTGAGACCGAGTTTCTCCGTCCCCTTGCCGGGGAGGCGGACGGTAATCGGCTGACCCGCGCCCGCGAAAAGCCCCGTCGATTTCCAGCGCGAAGCCGTCATGTCAACCGAGATGCGCTCGTTCTCGACGGTCTTCGCCCCCTCCTTCACGAGACCGGGATAGACCGCCGCCGCCGGGTCCGCCGGCCAGAGGCGCACGGGGTTCTGCTGCCAGGCGTTCTGCCGCAGCACGACCGCGACACGCGCGAGATAGTCCTTCGCCGTCAGCGGCTGTTCGGGGGTGGGACGCTTCTGCGCGGTCGGTTCGTCCGCGAGCGCGGCGAGTGCGTCGAAAGCCGCCCCCGCACCGGGCGGACACGCATTCGCCGCCTGCACGAGCGTCTTCGTCACCTGGGCGCGAACCGTCGCATTCGCCTCCGCCGAACCGTCTCGCACCGCCTTCATCGCCTCCGGGAGCGTCGTGCCGAACGGGAACGCCACGCCCGTCTCAAAGCCCTTCGCCCCGGAGCGGTTCACGCCCGCGTCGCCCGCAATGAAGCCGAATGATGCGAGGAGTTTCTCGACGTCATAGTGGAGCGACGGCGACACGAGCCCCGTATTGCGCTCCGCGAAATAGGCCCAGCCCCACGTGAGCGCCTCGGTCACGATGCCGCCGCCGCGCTTCACATAATCCCGAATCTTCGGATAGTCCGCCACCGACACGTCGCCCGACATGAACGCGACCGCCGGATGGGAAAACGCCGCGTCGAAACTTTCCACCTTCTCCGCCGCGATGCCGCACGAGGTCAGGTTGTCGAGAAGCGCCGCGTTCCGTACGACTGCCACCTTGCCGGACCGCCCGCCCGCGAGCCAGCCCGCCGCGTTCCGCAGGAACTGCGCCGTATCGGCCTTCGTCGCCCGCTGACAGAGGAAGTTCGGGTGACCGAGCGCCACCACGCGCCCTTCGCCGTAGAACGCCCCGACCGCCACGGGATGGATCGTGCCGTCGTAGTTCTTCGCGGCAATCACGTTGAACGCATCGTCCGTCAGGCAGACGAAGGGACCCGGCAGGGCGTCGTTGCAGTCAATCGCCGCCACGCCCTTCACGAGTTCCGCCCGCGCCGCCGCGTTCCGGGCTGTATCCGCACTCACGACCGTCGCCAGAAGGGCGAGGACGACACATAAAGCATTCTTCTTTTCCATAGCGGTGGTAATTATATCATATTTTAGGCGGTTGCGAACAACTCAACGACTGATAGAGCAAGCGTATGGTTTCAATTGATCGCCAGTTGAATCCCAAGGGACATCGACGGAGCGATGTCCGGCAGAACTTTCGGACGGGACACCGCCTTTTTGCCGCGAAGCAAGGCTCAGGCGCGGATGCGTCCGAGGTCTTGCCGTCGCCTGCTCCGTTAGGCGACTTCGGTTGTCCGGTCTTTCGGGGAGCGACTTGAAAACCGCTTCACACGACAAAACCCCCGCAACAGGAGGCAAGATCCGTGGCGACAACGTCCCTTCCCCCTCTCCCTATCCGTGAAATCCGTGGTGATAACAATCCCGCTGCCCCGCCCTGCGCATCGTCCGAAGGTTTGATGCGCATCAACACACCCCCTTGATGCGCATCAACCACACCCTTTGATGCGCATCAACCACCCCCCTTGATGCGCATCAACTACCCCCCTTGATGCGCATCAACTACCCCCTTTGATGCGCATCACTCCATTCTTCAACTTCACTCCCCTCTCTCCCGATTCTCCC
>CAVFWY010000018.1:0-18233 GCA_963626175.1 Gemmiger sp. | reverse complement strand
CTTCAATCTTCGCGGCGACGATGGTGCGCTTCGCCTTCGAGAACGCGAGGCCGATCAGCGTGAGGGTCTTTCCGTTCCCGGCGAACTTGTCCGCGTAGTGGTTCGCCTTGATCTGGCGGATCGCCGAGACGGCGGTCGTGCCGAGCTTGAACTCGATCACGTAGCAGTGTGCGTCCGTCTCGACCGTCATGTCGATGCGCCCTTCGTTCGTCTTCACCTCCGCCTCGACGTCCACGCCGACGAGCTTCAGCGCAACATAAACGATTGTCTGCCACATCTGCTCGTTCTGCCTGTCGGTGAGATCGTAGGGGATGTTCGCGAAGAGACGCTTCAGCGCGGCGACGAACGCCTTCGGGTCGCGATCGAGAAGCGCCGCCACCGCGTCCGACTGGATCGAGTTGGACTCCTCGTCCACGCGCCCCGTGTAGGCGGGGACGACCTGACGGAGGAACGAGTTCTCGACCTCGAGGTTCGGGAAATCGAGCGAGTAGCGGCGTGACGTGCCAATCTGACGAAAGCCCGTGATGGTGAGGTAGCCCGTCTGGAAGAGGAGCGTCGTCAGGTCGGCGCGGTCGGGCTCGTAGGTTCCGAGCGTCGCCTCGTCGACGTTGACCTTCGCGAAGTTCAGCGGCTTTTGCTTCAGCGTGTCCATCAGGAACGTCGTCATCGCCGTCGTCGACCAGTAATTGCACAGTTCCCTGTTTTTCAGGGCAGAGGCAAGCGAGACGGGATTGACGACCTTCTCTGCCGAATGGTGGAAGCGATAGCCGTCATACCAGCGGACAAGTTCGGCAAAGCCCTGCCCGTCCGTCCAACCGTTCGCGGCGGCGAACTCGTGCAGGAGTCCCGGCAGAAGCCGCTTCACCTCGT
This sequence comes from Gemmiger sp., assembly GCA_963626175.1. Lineage (GTDB taxonomy): Bacteria > Verrucomicrobiota > Kiritimatiellia > RFP12 > UBA1067 > UBA1067. The sequence continues at coordinate 17,363 of CAVFWY010000018.1, read as the reverse complement.
CGTGCGTGTAGCCGAAGAGCGTCGCCGTGGACTGCACCATCGTCATGTCGTTCAGGTTGTTCAGGTCGGAGAAGATCGAGACCTTCGAGAACTTGGAGATGCCGGTGATGAACGCGAAGCGCTGCAGGCCCTCCGTCTTCTTGATGACGGAATAGAACTCCTTGAGCGCGTCGCGGAACGGGCGGACGGCGGGGGTGTTCAGTTTCTTCAGGAGCGGCTTGTCGTATTCGTCGACGAGCAGGACCATCTGACCGTCGTCCGACTTCGCGGCAAGGTCTTCAATGAGGTTCTTGAACGTAATCGCCGCCGATTCGCCGACGCGAAGCGGGATGCCGTTTCGCCGCGCCTCGCTTTCCAGTGTCGAGGACAAGGCAGACTGCAAGCCCTCGACGCGCTCCGGCTGGACGTCGCTGAGGTCGAGCCGCAGGACGCGCCACTTCTTCGTCCAGTCCCAGCGCGGCTCGATGTAGAGCCCCTTGAAGAGGTCGCGCCGTCCCTCGAAGAGGGTTTGGAGCGTCGAGACGGCGAGCGACTTGCCGAAGCGACGCGGACGCGCGATGAAGAACTGCTTGCCGATCGACATGTCAACGAGCGGCAGCAGCCGATCCGTCTTGTCCACATACGTGAACCCGTTGCGGATTAGTTCCTCAAACGTGTAGATGTCTGTCGCGAGTTTCTCCATGCCGCGTATTATACCATATTCGCGCAATGCGACTCACGTCCGCGTAACAGCTCGGTTGCGACGAAACCCTCGGGTTACCGAATGAACCGGTGCGACGGGTCGAATAGTTCAATGCGTCCGTCCGTCCGAACCCAGAGTGCGCACACGGCTGGATAGTGGCGAACGAGGAACTTGCGCCCTTCCGTCTCACCAAGGACGAACAGGGTCGTGGAAAGTCCGTCCGCGAGCATTGCCGTCGGGGCAAGGACGGTGACGGCGGCGATGCCCGATACGGCGGTTTCGCCCGTGCGTCCGTCCAGGATGTGGTTGCCACGCTCATACGTGCCACTCGTGGCGAGAGCTTCGCTCGGGCGGAGTTCAACCGTGGCGCAAAACCCCGTCCCCAGCGGATTGCGCACCCCGACCTTCCATGTGCCGCCGCAGGCACGAAGATTGCCACCCAAATCGACGAGCAAATCAGGTTGTTCAAATTTCCCCAAAAGTGTCGCGAAAGCGCAATCGACGGCGAACCCCTTCGCAATCGCACCGAGGTCGAGAAGTGCCGCACGGCGCGTGAACCCCTTCTCGCGAAGACGGACGGCGAGCAGCGGATTGAACGCCCCGCCCGACTCATTCATCAGCCGAAACGCCGTCTCATAGCAGGGGCGAACTTCGGGCGAGACGGCTTCCCGCCACCCGTTCGTCGTCGTCAGGCGGCTCAACTCGGAATCGGGATTCCACGCATTCAGTCTTGCCGCGAGCGACGAATAGACGCCCTTCACGACCTCGACAGACTCGCCGCGCTTCACACGGTCATCCGACCGAAAGGAAAGTGCCGCGACCGTCCCCATCGCGGGCCATTCGAGCCGCTCGACCGTCCGTGCGGAAGGCTCGCACCCACACAGCCCGACAGCGAGGACAAGGGGAAATAGCCGCCTACGGTTCGCAGAAGACATACCAGTTGCGAATCGTCTTCGGCAGGAGTTTCATACAGGAGAACACCCGCTCCAACTTCATCTCGCCCGGCGCGTAGAAGAAACAGGTGTCGCCCTTGAACGCGGCGGTTTCAGAGAGGGACACCGCACGGGGCGTGAGTTTGGGGTCGGTGCCCTCGACATTCCAGTCCTCCTCGACAATCGTGAAGGCGTTGGTCGCCCCGAGACGGACTTCCAGCGGCTGGGTGAGACGTTCCGTGCGGTCGCGCCACTTCTCAAGCGGCAAGAAGCCGCGATAGAAGAACTGTCCGTCCGCAAAGCCGTTCACCTTCACCTTCCGCGAATCAAGCACGTCAAGCGCGGAGGAGACGCCCTTCGCCTCCCGAACGGTCAGGTCGGGGGAAAAGACGGGGATAACCTCCTGCGCCGCGCCGGTCGCACGAAGTTCCTCCAGCGTTGCCTTCAAATTTCCGGGCGCGAAGAGGGGGCGATTCGTGACGGGCGGCGGCGCACCATTCCACGAAAGCGTGAAAGTGTAGGACTTCCCCTTCTCCAACTTGCGGATCGGCTGGAAGCGTCCGTAGGTCGCGGACTGGTCGAGCGTGTCGTCGAAGAGGAGCGGGGACTGACCGCAACTGTAGAGGGCGAAGAACGCCGACGGCATGTTCGTCGCGGCTTCGGGGAAGTTGCCCGCCGTGCGCGTGCCGCCCGTCCAGACGACGGGAAGGTGCGGCAGGTCGCGGGTATCGCGGATGAACGACCAGACGTCGGGCTCGATCTTCACCTCCGCGCCCGTCGGCCAGAAGGAACAGGCGCGCGGATTGACGGGTCGCCCAATGGGGAAGCCCGCCTTGTCAATCGCCGCGACGAGTTCCTGCAGCGGCGCTTCCGTCACGAACATCGCCTCGTAGTCACGGTCGGAGTCCGGCCCGACGAAGAGGAACTCGAGCTGGACGGCATCCTCCACGCCCGTCGCCTTCGCGGCAAACGAAACCGAGTGCTTCGCCGCATCGACCTTCAGCGGCGCGGCGGCGAAGAGCGCGGCAAGGAAAAGTCCGCCGACCATCACCTGAACGCCTCCATGGCGCGGCGGAAGCCCTCGGCGGAACGGGCGATGATCGCCTCGTCCACGCTGCAGCTGAGCCGCACGTAGCCCGCGAAGCCGAAGCCGCGCCCCGGCACGACGAGGATGCGTTCCTTCAGGAGTGCGTCTACGAAGACGGTATCGTCCGCAACCGGGCTTTTCGCGAAGAAGTAGAACGCCCCCTTCGGCATCTCGAACTCGATTCCGGCTTCCGAAAGCACCTTCGCCATCAGCTTGCGGCGGCGGTCGTAGACGGAGAGATCGACCGTCTCATCGACGAGCGCGGCGGCGAGCCGCTGACCGATCACAGGGGCGTTCACGTAGCCGAGGGTGCGGTTCGTCAGCGTCACCGCCGCCATCAGCGTCGCCTGGTCGGGCATCGCCGGGTTCGCCACAAAGTAGCCGATGCGCTCGCCCGCGAGCGAGAGCGTCTTCGAGAAACTGCCGAGCACACAGGCGAACTTCGACAGCGGAAGCGCCGCCGGGACTTTCGCCCCGTCGTAGGCGAACGCACGGTACGGCTCGTCGAAGAGGAGGAAGAGCGGACGCTCCCGCGTCGCATTCACGCGCTCGACGACGGCGGCAATCGCCGTCAGGTCTTCCGTCGAATAGATGCACCCCGTCGGATTGTTCGGCGAGTTGATGATGATTGCGCGGGTCTTCGGCGTGATCGCCGCCGCAATCGCCGCAACATCGGGACGGAAGATCGGCGGAATGGACGGGACGGCCTTCAGCACGCCGCCGAAGTGTCCGCAGTAGGCGCCGTATTCGACGAAGTAGGGCGCGGGCGTAATCACCTCGTCCCCCGGCTCGATGACGGCGCGGAAGAACGAGACGAGCGCACCCGCCGCGCCGACCGTCATCACCACGTCCTTCGCGGCAACGGGCGTTTCCTGCTGTTTCGAGAGATAGGAAGCCATCGTCTCGCGGACGGACGGGATGCCCGCATTCGGGCAGTAGCCGAGGCCGAGCGGCTTCACCGCGCTTTCCGCGAGTTCCTTCAAGACGTCCCGCGTCTTCAGGGGCGGCGGAACATCGGGGTTGCCGAGCGAGAAGTCGCACACCGCGTCCTCGCCGAACTGCTTCTTGAGTTCCAGCCCCTTCTCGAACATCTTGCGAATCCAACTCGACGAAGCCATCGAGTTCTTAATCTGCGTTGTCACGGTTTGCATATTCTTCTCCTTCAGTGTTTCATATCCTCACGCGGCGGCTGGACGCTCTTCAGCACGCAGTAGTTGCGCCGCCGAATCACCGCCACGGACGGGAAATATTTCTCCTGCACGGGCTTCAGCCCCGCGTCGTTCTTGACGACGGTATAGCAGACGCCGCCCGTCTTGAGCGACTTCCGCGCCGCGTCGAGAAAGACCTCTGCGATGCGGTAGTCGCTGTAGTAGGGCGGATTGCCGACGAACACGTCAAAGCGGTGCTTCACGCCCTTCAGCCGGTCGATGCCGTCATCCGTCATCACGACTTCCGCGTCAATCCCGAAGTTCGCGGCATTCTCCTTCGCCGCCGCGACCGACCGGGAATAGGAATCGATCATCGTCAGGCGCACGTCCGGAACGACGCTCGCGATCAGCAGCCCGACAAGCCCGCAACCGCAGCCCATGTCAAGCACGCGAATCGGCTCCTTTCCGCCGCGTTCGAGCAACTGCTTCGCGGCGACTTCCGCGAGGGCGAGTCCGCCCTCGTCCTGCCGCCGATGGCAGAAGCACCCCGGATAACTCGCGAACGTCACCTTCTCGCCACCCGGCACACTCGCCTGCCACTCGGCGCGGAAGTTGCGCACCCGGTCGGGCGCATCCTTGATTTTGTCGATGAGATCGTTTCGGTCGCGCTCGCGCCCGACGTAGTGAAGGTCCAGCTTTCCGCCGGAGTCCTTCAGGAGGAAGTGAATCTCCTGCAGGAGGTCGAGCGCGAGTTCGCCCGACATCAGTTTCGGTCCCGTGCGAAAGCGGATGAGGTCCCACTTCTCCTTCGGCAGGTTCGGTTCGCAAACCACCTTCGCCGTCGGAAATACGCGCTCGATCGCGTGCTTGTGGTAGACGTCGAGCACGTGGCAGACGACGTCCCCCTCAAGGAGTTGCGGCGTCAGGTCAGCCGCCTTGTAGCCGACGAGAAGCGTCCTCACAGCATTCCCGCCGTCTTGCGCAGACGCTCAACCGTCTTCTCGCGTCCGATCAGTTCGAGCATCTCGAAGAGTCCGGGCCCATCCATGCGCCCCGAGACGGCGACGCGAATCGGATGCACCCACGGGCCCATGCCGTTGCCCTGCGAGAGTTCCTTCACCATCGCCTCGCCCGCCGCCGCCGTCCATTCCGGCAGCTTCTCGAAACGGTCGGCGAGGTCGAGCAGCGTCTCCTTCACGCCCTCCTTGCGCAGACGCTTCTCGACGGACTTCTCGTCATACGGATAGTCGTCCGTGAAGAAATAGGCGCAGTTCCCCGGAATGTCGTTCAGGAACTTCGTGCGCACCTGCAGCTGGTCGATGAGAAGCGGCATGTTGAAATCCGCCGGAATCGTCAGCCCCGCCGCCGCGACACGCGAGCGCAATTCCGCCTCGAACGTCTCACGCGGCAGACGCTTCACGTATTCGCCGTTCATCCACTGCAGTTTCTTGAGGTCGAACTTCGCCGCCGTCACGTGCACCTTCTCAAGGTCGAAGAGGCGGATCATCTCATCCTTCGTCAGCACCTCGCGGTCGTCGCCCGGATTCCAGCCGAGCAGCAGGAGGTAGTTGAAGAGCGCCTCCGGCAGGTAGCCCTGCTCGCGGAACTCTCCCACGAACGCCGCGCCGTCGCGCTTCGAGTAGGGCTTGCCCTGCTGGTTCACGATCATCGAGAGATGCCCGTATTTCGGAATCGGCGCACCGAGCGCCTTGAAGATCTCGATGTGCTTGAAGGTGTTCTCCACGTGGTCGTCGCCGCGGATGATGTGCGTCACGCCCTGGTCGATGTCATCGACGACGTTCGCGATGTGGAAGATCGGCGAGCCGTCCGAGCGGACGATGGCGAAGTCCTGAACGTCCTCCGCCTTCTTCGCCATGTGACCCTTCACGATGTCGTCGAACTCGATCGTCCCTTCCTTCGGCATGCGGAACATCGTCACGACGCCAGTCTTGCCGTCCCGCGAGGTCTTCTCGACCTTGTAGGCACGACCGCTGGCGAGCAGTTTCTCGACGCACTCCAAGTGCCGCGCCACGTTCTTCGTCTGGTAGAATACCGGCTCGTCGTAGTCGAGGCCGAGCCACTTCATGCAGTCCATCAGGACGGCAATCGCCTCGGGGGTCGACCGCTCAAGGTCGGTATCCTCCACGCGCAGGAGGAACTTGCCGCCCGTGTGCCGCGCATACAGCCAGTTGTAGATCGCCGCCCGAATGTTCCCGATGTGCACCTTGCCCGTCGGCGACGGCGCGAACCTAACCCTTACGTCTGACATTTCTTCCTTCGCTCCTCAGTTCATGCGTCCCGTGTATTCCTTCGCCGCGTCGTTCTGCCGCGACTTGAAAAACGCCTCCACGGCCTTGCCGTAGTCCGCCGACCACGCCCAGCCGTTACCACCGTTGCTCTGGATCGCCCAAAGCTTAAGCTGCCTCTTGTGCCAGTTGACCATGCAGCTCGTTCCCCACGCACCGCCGTGACCGAACCAGGCGTTCTCGTCGTCCACCTTTGGCGCACCCAGACCGAGCGAGTAGCCGCCCATCGACTGGGGGCGCGTCGTCACCGCGAGAATCGACTTGACCGTCTCCTCCCTGAGGATGCGCACCCCGTTGTCGCCCACGCCGAGGTTCATCAGCATCTTGTAGAACTTGAGCTGGTCGTTCGCCGTCGTCCAGAGCCCAGCGCCCGCCGACGCGAAAACGTGGCGGTCGTTGTAGGGACGCTGCTGCATCGGGTTTTGCGACTTCCACTCCGCCGGCTTGTCCTTGAACGTCGCATACATCTCGATCTGCCGCGAAAGCTGTTCGTCCGTCGGCCAGAACCACGTGGACTTCATGCCGAGCGGGTCGAGCACGGTTTCCTTGAGGTAGTCCTCCCACCGCTTGCCCGTCACCGCCTCGACGACCGCCGCGCCGATGTCGATGCCCGTGTTGGAATACTGCTCGCGCGTGCCCGGCTCGAACAGGAGAGGCTGCGCCGCCGCCGTCGCCGCAACCGAGCGAATCGGCATTCCGCCCGACCAGCCGCCGCCGGGAATCGACCCCTGCTTCGCCGGAATCTCGAACGGGAAGCCGCCCGTGTGGTTCATCACCATGCGCACCGTCAGCACGTTCTGCGCCTTCTTCAGCGTCATCGTGCCGTTCGTCTCCGAGACCTTCACCCAGAGCGTCTTGAACTCGGGAAGGTATTTCGACACGGGGTCGTCAAGCGAGATCTTGCCCTCCTCGACGAGTTTCGCAACCGTCACGCCGCAGAAGCCCTTCGTCTGCGAGCACTGCATGTAGGGGTCGTCGAGCGTAATCGGCCGCTTCGCCGCGACGTCCGCATAGCCGACGCACGCCGTCTCCTGCACGTCGTCGTTGACGAGAATCGCGATTGCGCCCGGCAGGCGGCCGTCCGCGACATAGGGCTGAAGCGCGTCGCGCACGAACGTCGTGCCCGAGTCCTTCGCGGGATTTGCGCCGTAACCGACGAGAGCCGCCGCGAGAAGCGAAAGAACGAGTGTCTTTTTCATTTGCCGTTTCCTGATGTTGTCCGTTTAGTCCGCGTGAATTACTTGTTGAAGCCCTTTGCCGTCATGAACTCCCAGATGCGGTCGAGCCACGTATAACTGCCCGTACCGGGGGTTGCCGAGTTCTGGAAGCAGTGGTTGCGCAGGGCGAGCGTGTGGAGTTCGCCCTGAACGCCCATCCGGCGCATCTGCTCCCAGCACTTCACCGAATTCATCGCCGCCCAGCCGTCCGCGTCGCCGTGAATGAAAAGCGTCGGCGGGGTCGCGGGATCGAACGAGAACTCCGGCACGAGGCGCGCCGAGTCGTCGTTGCCACCCGTCGTGTTGTGCCAGTCCGCGCCGTCTGTCAGCGCATAGGCGGGATAGATCGCGACCGCCCACTGCACGTTGCACGGCTGCTTGTCGATTTCGTCAATCGGCCAGTAGGAGCGGTGACGCGAACTCGTCGCGCCCATCAGCGTGAGGTGTCCGCCGGCGGAAGAGCCCATGATGCCGATGCGGTTCGGGTCGAGTCCGCGCCCGGCGGCCTCGCTGCGCACGATGCGAATCGCCCGCTGCAGATCCTGCCACGCCGTCGTGTGCTTCGCCAGCCCCTTCGGACGCGGCGTACGATACTTCATCGTGACGACCGCCATCCCCTTCTCGTTCAGGTAGCGGCGCACGGGCATGACCTCGAAACTGTCCGGACCGTTGCCTTGGTAGGATCCGCCGGAGTAGACGATCTGAATCGCCTTCGTCTTCAGTTCCTTCGGCATGTGCCACTCGATATAGGGTGTGCACTGGTGCGCCTGGAAGTCGGGGGTGCGCCCTTCGGGCCAGACGTTCTCCTTCGCATATTCGCCGCGCGCGTCGTCGTTCGGGAAGCGGCTCATCACCTTCACCTCGGGCGCGACCGGTCCCGCGAAGCCCATCTGCGTGAGGAACTCGACAGCCCGCTCAACCCCGTAGACGCCGTGACCCTTGTCGGGATAGAGGTGGAGTTCCGCCGGAATCTTCATGCTCCGCAACTTGCGGTAGACGAGCGTCGAGGCGAACGGCGAGAACTGATCCTGCCCCCCGTGAGACATCCACATCGGACACGTCTTCTCGTCGAACTTGAACAGCGGATCGAGTTTCGCATCGATTGCGTCCCCGTCGCGGGTGTTCGGAATGCCGTAGCCGTCCGTCACGGCGTAGGCGATGGCGCAGGTCATTGCGAAGTTCAGGTGGCAGGGCGTCTTGTCGAGTTCGTCAATCGCCGCGTAGGCGGGGGTCTGCGAACTCGTCGCGAGCAGCACGTTCAGGTGCGAGCCGGCGGACATCGAGATCGAGCCGATGCGCTCCGGGTCGAAGCCGCGCTTCGCCGCCTGCGAACGCACGAGGCGCACCGCCCGCTGGCCGTCCTCCCACGCGCTCCTGTAGATCTCAAGCCCCTTCGGACGCGGCGTCCGGTAGACGAGGTTCACGCACTGGAAGCCGAGTTCGGTGAATCGCTCACGCCACGCCTTGATGTGCCCGACGTCGCAGCAGCAGACATAGCCGCCGCCCGAGATGAGGATGATGCACCCCTTCGCCGCGCCGTTCGTCGGCGCGTCGAACCACTCCACGTAGGGCATCCGGTGCTCGTCTGCCTTGAACCCGGGCTTGTCCGCCTCGTCCGTCATCGCAGCAATCTGATGGGGCTGGCTGTCGGGCATCTTCCCCTCCGGCCAGAGCGGGACGCGCTCGCCCGCGAAAACCGCCGCGACCGAAAGCGCGGCCGCAAGTCCAATCGTGATTCTTTTCATTTCGTTTTGTCTCCTCACCTTTTTCAGTTTCTGTTTGTGTTTTTACAGTCAATTCGTTCACTTGCCCGAAAGCGCCATGCGGACGATTGTCTCGACGTCCTTCACGTCCGACTTCGCCGCCACGACCTGGGCGACCATCTTGTTCGCCGTCTCCTCGTTGAAGCCGAGGGCCGAGAGCGCGAGGATGGCGTCATGGAGCATGGGCGAAACCGCGTCGCCCTTCGCACCGCCGCGACCGCTCGCCGCAAGCCCCTCGAGGGCGTTCACCTTGTCCTTCAGCTCGATGCAGATCTTCTCGGCGGTCTTCTTCCCCACGCCCTTGATGGCGGAAATGCGCTTCGCGTTGCCGCTGGCAATGGCGAGGGAGAGTTCGCCGATGGAGAAGCCGGAGAGAATGGCGAGGGCGATCTTCGGGCCGACGCCGCTCACCGCCGTCAGCTTCGCGAACATCTCCTTCTCGGCGGGCGTGAAGAAGCCGAACAGCAGTTCGTCGTCCTCGCGCACGACATGATGGACGAGAAGCTTCACCTCCTCGCCCGTGCGCGGCAGTCGGTCGAACGTCGTGAGGGGAACAAGCACCTCATAGCCGACGCCGGCCGCCTCCACGACGACCCGCATCGGCTCCTTCTCGGCCAACACGCCTCTCACGTATGCAATCATTTGGACGAATTATACCACACTTCCCCCCTCTTGGGGGAAATTTCTCAACCGCCGCCGCAGGCGAAGCGCGGCCATCATGCGAGCCGTCCCCGCCGGCGGAACGAACGTGTTCTTCGGTCGCGGCGCCTGCTGCCGCAGTTTCAGTTCGGTCTGCGATTCAATCTTAAGAAGGGTGGGACACGCGAACCCCTTCCTCTTTCCCTTCAGTTCGGGAAATGCCGACACGGGATACAGGACGCCGGGGTTGAGGCGGAAGATGTGCCGCTTCACGCGCGGCAACAGGCGGCGGTCGGTAAAGCCGAAGCCGAACTTGTAGACCTTCTCCTTCACCTTGCAGACGGTCAGGTTGCGGAAGCGTTCCTCGGGCGGAAGCGCCGCGTCTTCCGCAACGTAAAGCGCAAGCTTGCCGGCCTTCACCGACTTGCGCAGAACGCACATCCGCCAGGACTTCCCGTCGGGGCCTTCCACCGTGACCATCGCGTAGGCGTCGTTCGCCTTCCGAATGTCCGTGTAGTCCAAGACCTTCACGACGCAGGCGAGGGGGAGACCCGTCGGAATCACTTCGCCCTTGCATTCGCGCAGGGCGTCCAGCACGGCAATCGCCGCGAGATCTTCCGCCGTCTTGGGCAGTTTCGGCGGGCGCTCCTCCGGCGGTAGGGGCGGTCGCCTTTCCTTCTTTCTCTTCATAGGTGCGTCAAGTATACCAAAAAAACGCCCGCTCCGAAACCGGAGCAGGCGTTTTTCCTTCGATTCCGGATGCGGATTACTCGGCCGCCGGAGCCTCTTCGTCGAGAATCGTGACCTTGAACTTGACGTTCACGCCGTGGCCAAGGTCGATGTTCGCCGCATACTCGCCGACTTCGCGGAGCGCGTCGTCGAGGTCGATCTGCGAACGCTCGAGCTTGATGCCGCGGTTCGCTTCAATCGCCGCGAGCAGGTCGCTCACGCTGACGGAGCCGTAGAGCTTCTTGCCGTCCGTCGTGTGGGCAGAAACGGTAAGCGCGAGGTCGGCCAACTTCTTGGCGACTTCAAGCGCGGCCTTCTTCTCCTCGGCGGCACGGGCGGCGCGCTCGGCCTCGAGTTTCTTCAGACGCCGCTTCGCCGCTTCGGTCACTTCGGCCGCAAGACCCTGGGGAAGAAGGTAGTTGCGGGCGTAGCCGGGGGCGACCTTGACGATCTGACCCGACTTGCCGAGCTTCTTCACGTTGTCCATGAGCATCACTTCAACATGCATTTTCATCGTGATACCTCCGTTCAGGCCATGAGACCCATGTTGCGGGCGCGCTTGACGCCCTGGCGGATCTGACGCTGCTGCGCCGAGGTGACCCCGGTGATGCGCGCGGGCAGGATCTTGCCGTAGTCGGTGACGTAATACTTCAGCGTCTCGATGTCATTGACGTCGATCTGGTCGTTCGGACCGAGCGGCGGACGCTTCCTCGCGGCGAATTCCTCGCCAGCCGAGCTGTTGGATTTTCTGAAAGCCATTGTGGATTTCCTTCTTTAAGTTGTTTGTATTAGAACGGAATGTCGTCGGCATCGGACTCTGACGCGGACACGACGGGGGCGTAGGCCTCCTGCCGCGCGACAGGCTGCTGCGACGCGGGACCGCCGTTCATGCGGTCGCCCTGCGGCAGAAACTTGATTGTCGAAGCCCTCACCTTCAACTTCTGGTGCTTGACGCCGTCCTTCTCCCAGGTGTCCATCTGAAGCCGCCCTTCCACGAGAATGGAACGGCCCTTCGACAGGTACTGCCCGCACAGTTCGGCGAGTTTGTCCCATGCGTCCACGTCGACGAACACGGGGAACTCCTGAATCTGTCCGTTGCGATCCTTCCGGCGCTCGTTGACGGCGAGCCCGAGACGCGCGACCTTCATGCCGCTCGTTCCGGTCGCCCGGACGTCGGGGTCGCGGGTCAGATTGCCCATGAGAATGACTCTGTTGAAAGACGCCATCGCGGCACCTCACTTTCCGTTGGTTCAGGCTTCGACCGGCTGCTCGGCGACTGCCGCCTCGGCCGACGCGGCCGCAGCGGCCTCCTTCTTGGCCTGGCGTTCGGCGCGCGCGGCGCGTTCCTGGGCGATCTTCGCCTCGCGGCGGGTGTCGACGGCCAGGATCTGAACGCGGAACACTTCCTCGACGAGCAGATAACGCTTCACGAGTTCCTCGACCTTGAGCGGATCGAGTTCGAAGCGAACCTTCACGTAAACGCCGTTTTCACGCTTCTTCATCGGACGCGAGAACGAACGCTTGCCGAGCGAGACCTTCTCGAGCACGTTGCCGCCGAGGCGCGTCACTTCCGCAAGCGCCTTCTCGAGGTTCGCCTCGAGCGCATCGTCCTTGGCGACGCCGACGAAAATATAGAGAGCATCGTAAGTCTTCATTACTTCTTCTCCTCCTTCTTGTCGGCCGCACCGGCCTCCTCTTCCTTACCCTTCTTGATGACTTCGGGGGTCTTCGCCGCATCCGTCGCGCCAGCCGCCGCGCCCGACGCCGGCACGTCGTCCGGAGCCTTCACGACCGCGAGCGCGTGTTCGCCGCGCGTGACGACCGTATACTTGTCGCCGAGATTCAGGTCGCGCACGAACAGCGTCTGGTCAAGGCCGAGACCCGAGACGTCGACTTCGAACTTCTCGACGATGTCCGTCGGCAGGCAGTCCACGTCAATCGTGCGCAGGGGCTGTTCGAGAACGCCGCCGCCGAGCTTCACGCCCACCGCTTCGCCAATGAGATACACGGGAACCGTCACGCGCACCTTCTCCGCGAGCGAGACCTCGCTGAAGTCCACGTGAATCGGCGTACCGGCGAGGACGTCGTTCTGGACTTCGCGCATCAGCGCGGCGACCTCGCGCCCATCCATGTCCAGCGTGACCAGGAGCTGCTTGCTCGCGTGACCGCGCATTGCCATCATGAAGTCGTGGGCCGGCAGCTTGATGAGCTCCGTCCCGCCCTTCTTCATCTTCATCACCGAACCGGGAATCATCCCCGTGCGGCGCAAACGGCGAACCGCCCCCGTACCCTGTTCGGTACGCGGCTCCGCCTTGATCTTAATCTGATCCATTCTTGCCTTTTCTGGTAATCTTCCGCTTACTCTCGCGCACACACGCTACCCTCCGCGGCAAAACGGCGCATATTTTACCAAAAACCGCCCGCAACTTGCAAGTGCGAAACAGCGTGAAACGCAATGGGTTAGGTTGTGCGGCAGGCCAACCAATTCTGGTCGCTCCTCTCGCGCAACCCCCGCCCTCACCGCCTGCGCCTGAAAACCGGCAAACCGCCACACAGGCAATGACAGCGACAAACACAAACGGACGGGGGTGAGGAGCGGGAGGGGCGGGCGAACGTTGAGCGAAGTGAGACGGGCGGACGCGGCTCGGCGGATGTGCCGCGAAGGCCACGCGAGGCGAGGAAGCCGGTATTCCGGCGACGAAGCATTGCGCGAGGATTCGCGGACGAAGCCGCCGGGAGCGTTCCGCACGGCGAACGGCAGCGAGACCGAGCACGCCCCTCAAGCGCGAAGGCGCGACGCGACGAACTCGACCAGGATTGCCAACGCGGCACGGCGGGCGGCCGACAGCCGAGCACCCGACCTCAGGCGCGGCGGATTGCGCCGGACGCGCCCCCGAAGGCAATCTCAGGATTGCCGAGCGGGGCGACGGACGCGCAAGCCGCCGCGCATCAGGGCGGGGTCAGCGAGGTTGCCGCCCGCCGTGCCGCACGTTGTCAGGCACAAAGACAAAGGGGAAAGGCAGAAATTGCAAACAACGCTGCGGCGGTTACAGTTTGCAAACGACTTGCGCAACCGACTAACCCATTACAGCAAGGGCGCACCGCCGGAAAGCGGTGCGCCCCCTTTGACAACTCAACCGATTCTTCAGTTGAGTTCCATGCGGCCGCGACGCGAACGGTTGCGGATGCGGGCGCGCTGGGATTTCTTGCGCGCCTTGACGCACGGCTTCTCGAAGTAGCGCTGGTCGCGCAGGGTCTTCAGAAGTCCCTCGCGGTCGAGCACCTTCTTCATGCGCTTAAGTCCGCGCTCGACGGACTCGCCCTTCTTGAGCTTCAGCACGATAGCCATTATTTCACCTCCTTCGCCTCTTCCTTGGTCTCCGGCGCGGGTGCGGCGGCTTCGCCAGCCGTAACCCACTGGAGGACGCACGTCTCGGCCGCGTCACCCTTGCGGGTGCCGAGCTTGACGATGCGCGTGTAGCCGCCCTTGCGGTCTTTCATGCCGGGGGCAATCTTGTCGAAGAGCTTCTGGACGGCCTTCGGTTCAAGGAGACGGCTGGCGGCGAGACGGCGAGCCGCGAGATCGCCGCGCTTGGCAATCGTCACGATGCGGTCTGCATCCTTACGCGCTTCCTTGGCCTTCGGCAGGGTCGTCTTGATCGACTCCGCGAGGATGAGGTTCGTCACAAGGCTCTTCATGAGCATCTTGCGGTGGGCGGTCGAACGCCCGAACTTCTTCATTACTCTCTGATGACGCATTGTATAGATTCCTTACTTCTTTTCGAGGAGACTCGGGTCGAACTTGTAGCCGAGCGACAGCCCGAGCGACACAAGTTTCGCCTTGATCTCGGTGAGCGACTTCTTGCCGAAGTTGCGGTACTTGAGCATGTCGGCCTCGGTCTTGGACGCGAGTTCGCCGACCGTGGAGATGTTCGCGTTGTTAAGGCAGTTCGCCGCACGGACGCTGAGTTCGATTTCGTTGACCGACATGTTGAGGAGCTTGCGGAGGCGTTCGCGCTCGTCCGCGTCCTTCTTGTCGTTATCCTCGAATTCGAGCGTCGTATCCTCGGCCCCGCCGTAATCGACGAAGACGTCGAGGTGACGGCGAAGGACGGCGCCGGCCGTCCGAAGAGCGTCCTCCGGCCCGATTCGGCCGTCCGTCCAGACGTCGAGAATCAGTTTCTCGTAGTCGGTGCGCTGGCCGACGCGGGTGTTCTCCACGAGGAAGTTGACCCGCGTCACGGGCGAGAAAATCGAATCGATGGCGATTCGGCCAATCTCCTGCTCGGACTTCTTGTTGCCTTCAGCAAGGCAGAATCCGCGACCCGTGCGGACTTCGCACTCCATCTCAATGGAGCCGTCCACGTCGAGCGTGCAGATTTCCTGCCGCGGATTCAGCACCTGAATGCTGTTTTCGGCGGTGAAGTCACCGGCCGTCACCGTGCAGGGTCCCTGCGCCTTGAGCGTAATCGTCTGATTCTCGCGCGAGAAGGTCTTCACCAGCACGCGCTTGAGGTTGAGGATGATGTCCGTAACGTCCTCGGTGCAACCCTTGATTGTCGAGAACTCGTGACTCACGCCCCTGATCTTCACGCTCGAGATCGCGGCGCCTTCAATCGACGAAAGAAGAACGCGGCGAAGCGAGTTGCCGATCGTGCGGGCATAACCGATTTCAAAAGGCTCCGCGACAAAACGGGTGTAGGTCGCAGTCGCCGTCGACTCGTCCTTCTGGACGGCCGTCGGCATTTCAAATCGGCTCAAACGGATAGGCATTGTTTACCTCCCTTGAAAGGTTAAAGATACGGACAGACAATCAACGCGAGTACAATTCGACAATCGCCTGCTCGTTGATGTTCTCGGGGATTTCCGCACGTTCGGGAACCTGAAGGAACGTGCCGGTCATCGTCGTCTCGTCCCACGCGAGCCAGTTCCCCGTCACCTTGCGATGGGCGAGGGAATCGACGATGGCAATCATCTGACGACTCTTCTCGCGAACGCCGACGGTCTGACCCGGCTTGACGATGTAGGAGGGGATGTTGAGAATCTTGCCGTCCACGAGGATGTGGCGGTGCGTCACGAACTGACGGGCCGCCGTGCGCGTCGGGGCGAGCCCCAGACGGTAGACGACGTTGTCAAGGCGCGATTCGCACATCTGGAGCAGAAGATCGCCCGTCTTGCCTTCCTTCGCCTTCGCGCGTTCGAAGAAGAGACGGAACTGACCCTCGCGCATCCCGTAGATGTATTTGGCCTTCTGCTTCTCAAGGAGCTGCTGACCGTATTCGGAGACTTTCCGCTTGCGGCGCGCACCGTGCTGCCCCGGAGGCGTGGAACGCTTGATTTCCTTTTCGCGACCGAAGATCGGTTCGCCGAAACGGCGGGAAACCTTGGACTTGGAACCAGTGAAACGACCCATAAATTAGACCCTCCTGCGCTTACGTGCACGGCAACCGTTGTGCGGAACCGGCGTCGTATCGATAATCTGAGTGACGCGAATGCCCGCCGCCTGAATCGCGCGAACCGCGCTCTCGCGGCCGGCTCCGGCGCCCTGCATGCGAACTTCGCACTCATGCATGCCCTTGGCTACGGCCGTGCGGGCCGCATCCTGCGCAACCATCGTCGCGGCGAAAGCCGTGGACTTGCGCGAACCCTTGAAGCCAGCCTTGCCGGCCGAGCTCCAGGAAATCACGCCGCCGCGGGCGTCCGCAATCGAAACCTGCGTGTTGTTGAACGTGCTGCGGATGAACGCGATACCGGCGGGAATCGACTTCCCCGAACGCTTCTTGGCAGCGCCTTCGCCCTCGGCCGCGGGAGTCGCGGCGGCTTCGGCGGCGACGGCCGCCGGGGCTTCTTCCTTCTTCACTTCTTCGCTCATTGCTTAAATCTCCTTAGCGAGCGGCCTGCTTGGGCATCGCAATCGATACGCGCTTGCCGCCCTTGCGCGTGCGCGCGTTCGTCTTCGTACGCTGTCCGCGAACCGGAAGGCCCTTCTTGTGGCGCGTGCCACGGTAAGACCCGATCTGGATCAGACGGCGGATGTTCTGCGCGACTTCGCGGCGGAGGTCGCCCTCCACGCGATAGTGTTCCTGAATATAGGTCGTAATCGCGTGAATCTCATCCTGAGTGACGTCGTCCGCCTTCTTCATCGGATCGACTTTGCAGGCCGCCAAAACATCGTCAGCGAGTTTCGGCCCGATACCGTGGATATAGCGGAGGGCGAAGCGAATGTGCTTCTTGCCCGGAATATCCACACCCATCATTCTCGGCATAGTTGTTTTACCTCTTTACTTTCTCAGCCCTGACGCTGCTTATGGCGGGGGTTGGTGCAGATCACGCGCACCACGCCTTTGCGGCGGATGATGCGGCAGTTCTCGCAAATGCGACGAACGGAACTACGTACTTTCATTGTTTGTTTTACTCTTTTGAGTGGTCGAATGAGCGCATATTATAGCAAAAAGTGAGCCGCTTGCGCAAGTAGGTCGAATTTTCCACGCTTGTCACGCCTTTTCTGCATAAAACGACGCGATTTCAAGCAAAACTCCGCACATAACGATTCAGATGCTTCATTTCTCTTCTTTCGCATTGGAGATAAGTCCGCATCAACTGCATCGGAGATGCGCATCAACCACCCCCAGTGATGCGCATCAACTACTACCCTTGATGCGCATCAACCACCCCCTTTGATGCGCATCAACTACCCCCCTTGATGCGCATCAACCACCCCACTTGATGCGCATCAAACCTTCACGTGACCGTTATCACCACGGCTATCCCCTCTCCCGATTCTCCCGATCTCAACGGCTATCCCCCCCCCCTCTCCCCCGATTCTCCCGATCACCACGGCTATTCCCCTCTCCCCCTAT
>CAVFWY010000017.1:0-18459 GCA_963626175.1 Gemmiger sp. | reverse complement strand
GCATCGCGGCGTAGTGCTTCTTCGAGAACGGCTTCACGCCCTCCATGCGGGCGACAGCCCACGGGTGCTGCCAGAGGTCGAGGAAATACTTCCAGTCCTTCGGCTGGGGGAGGACGCGATCGACGACGCGGACGCGCATCATGCCGCAGTCATAGACGCCGGGCTTCGCATCCTCCGCCACGCGCACCTCAACGATGCGCGGGCCATCCTCGTCCTTCGCGCCCCACTTCACGCGGTCGCAGACCTCAAGCCGATGCAGGTCGCTCGGCTTCGGGGCGTATTTCACGCCCTTCAGGACGCCGCGACGGACGCGAATCCCCTCGGGGGCATCCCCGAGTTCGGCGAAGTCGGGCACGCGCACCGCCACCGTTTCGCCGCGCCACGCGGCAACCTCGAATGTCCGCGCTGATGCGCCGAACGCCAGGGCGACAGCCGCCCCCGCCAGAATGGTTTTTAATTTCATACTGATATTATAACATATCCCTGTTCGCGAAAAGCAGATGTTCAGCCGCGTGCGGTCGTGCGGTTGGCTCATGCGCCGATCGTCAGGCCCATCGTGAGGACGTTACGCCCGTTCTGCCGCGCATAGGTGACGGGCGACATCGTCTTCTTCACGATGAGGATGCCGAGACCGCCAATCGTGCGGTTCGCCGCGTCCAGCGTCGTGTCGGGGTCGCGCTGGCGCAACGGGTCGAACGGCTTGCCGTCGTCGCAGAAGATGAGCCGCACGGCGTCCGGGAAGCGCAGCCGCTCGACCTTCAGCGTCCATCCCGTCGCCCCCGAATAGCGCACGATGTTCGCGAAGATCTCGTCCGCCGCGACCATCAGCGTCGCCTGAACCTTCATCGGCACGTCCGCGAGCGCGGTCTCGAGGTCGGCCGTCGCCTTCGAAAGCCCTTCCATCGTCGGCGGATACTCGTGCTCGACCGCCTCCGCCACGCCGCGATAGCGTATCGTCAGCTGCGTGCAATCGTCCGCCTGATCGACCGCGTCGGCATAGTCGGTGACGGCCTTGAGCACGCCGTCGAGCATGGACTTCTGGTCGCATTCGCCGTCCATCTTCTTCAGCAGGTCAATCAGCCGCGTCTCGCCGAAGAGTTCGCCGGCGGCGTTCGGCTGTTCGGTGATGCCGTCGGTGTAGAGGTAGATCGCCTCGCCGGGCGCGAGCGTCAGTTCGTGCGCCCGGTAGGGAATGCCCGCCATCGCGCCAAGCACCAGTCCCGGCTTCGCCTCGCGCAGGTAGTCCGTCGAGCCTTCGCGGCGGATGACCGGCGGATTGTGCCCGGCGTTCACGTAAGTGACGCGGCCGGTCGTGACGTCGAGCAGCCCGACCCACGCCGTCACGAACATCATCGCCTCGTTGCCCTCGCAGAGCGCGTCGTTCGTCTCCGTGACGACGTCCGCGAGCGGCTTGCCCGTCTGCGCCGCGCTCTTCAGGAGCGTCTTCGCGCGCATCATGAACATCGCCGCCGGAACGCCCTTGCCGCTCACGTCCGCGACGAGGAACAGCACGGTCTTCGGACCGGTGAAATAGAAGTCGTAGAAGTCGCCGCCGACCTCGCGCGCCGTCTTCATGTTCGCGTAGATGTCGAACGACGTCTTGTCCGGGAACGGCGGGAAGACGCTCGGCAGCGCGGAAAGCTGGATATCCGTCGCCGTCTTGAGTTCGCGCTCGGTCTGTTCGCGAATCTGGCGGCGGACGAACGCGGCGATGACGAGGCCGACGAGAATGGCGACGAAGACGAGTGCGCCGGCGTTGAGGATCGCCGTCGTCGAGAGCAGCACGTTGCGCGTGACGGCGGCGGCGGCGTTCGGAATCATCACGTAGACGGGGAAGCTGTCGATCGCGCGCATCCGCCAGTGAAAGCCGGGACCGGGACCGCCCCACTGCGTCCCCTCGCGATTCGGCACGGCGTAGTCGGAGAGGACAAGCCCGGACGGCGTGACGATGACGATGCCGCCCGTGCCGCCGACGTGCCAGCTGCGCGACAGCCCGACGAGCGACGAACGCGCCAGCGCGCGCAGCGCAACCCCGTCACAGCCAATCTCGACGAAGCCGCCCTCCGGCCGCCAGACGGCGACATACTTGCGCCAGGAACCCTTGGCGGTGTTCGGCTGGAATGTCTGGCAGAACTCGGTCGCCGTCGTATTGAGCAGGCACATCATCTCGGCCGCCTGACCTTCCGCCTTGGAGAAGTCGAAGCCGAGGTAGTCGGGATCGGACGAATGGACGATGACGCCGTTCGCGTCCGCGACGCAGATCTCGGTGATGCGCAGTTCGCGGGCGAGCGCACCGAGCGAAGCGACGTCGGTCTTGGCGCCGTCCGCCAGGCGTTCGCGCACCGCCATCGCCTGACGGACGAGCCGCGCATTGACTCGCTCGCCGATTGCGGACTCCACGTCGTCGAAGGCGCGGTTGACGAGGCGGTCGGCCTCGCGCGTGGAAAGCATGGCGCAGACGCACCAGGTCACCACGAGCGAAACGGCGAAGGCGACGAGGACGCTGAGGACGATCTTAAGGGCTAGGCTCCGACGGGCGGTCATTTCGACACCTCCTTTTCCTTCTCTTCGGCGATGACGGCGTTCGCGGCGGCGAGGACGTCCGGGCGGCGCTTGTCGACGGCGACACCGTAGCCTTCGCGTGTCTCAAGGGGCGAGGTGACGAGCCGCCCGCCCGACTTGGCCGCCCAGCTCTGCAGGGGCACGGCATCGAAGAAGATGGCGTCCAGATCCCCCCGCTCCAGCGCACCGATGGCGTCGCTCGCGCGCGAAAAGCGCATCGGGTCGGCCCCGTGATAGCAGAGGTAGAGGTCGCCCGTCGTGCCGGGCTCGGCCCCGACGCGCAGGGACGCGATCTGCGACATCCGCGGACGCGGGTCGCCCGCACGATAGAGGAAGCAGTTGCCGCTTGTCGCGTAGGGTTCGGAGAAATCGACGTCCAGTTTCCGCGCCTCGGTGATGGTGATGGTCGCGATGGCGAAGTCAGCCGTGCCGGCCTTGAGACGGGGTATCAGGTCCTCGAAGTTCTCGAGTTCGCAGATGAGCTCGCGCCCCATCTTCGCGGCGATCTTCCGCGCAAGGTCGACGTCCGTGCCGACGCACTCGCCCTGCGCGTTCGTGTAGGCGCACGGCGGCTCGGTCGGGTGCGCGAGGAAGACGAGCGGGCGCGTCGGATCCGCCGCGCGCGGATCGACCGCCGTTGAGGCACGGTCGCCGCACCCGACGAGGGTCGCCAGCAGACCGAGGCAGAGAAGTCGTGTCATGTTCATTGCTTTGGAGGTGTTTCGGGGTGGATCATCAGGACGAAAGGTCGGCGAGGCTCTCGCGCAATTTGAGCTTGGCGCGATGGATGCGCACCTTGACGAGGTTCTCGGTGACGCCCGTCTGGGCGGCGATCTCGCGGATGCTCAGTTCGGAGATATGGAAGAGCGTATACGCCTCGCGCAGGACTTCGGGCAGTTTGGCAAGCGCCGCGAGAATGCGGCGGCGCAGAAACGCCCGGTCGCTCGGCATCGTCTCGGGCGCGGGGACGGTCGGCTCGGGGGCGACATTCGTCTCCTCGCCGTCCACGACCGCCGTCGCGAAGACCTCGAAGCGCCCGTGGCGGGCGCGGTCGTTGCGGATGTTGCGCGCAATCGTGTAGACAAGCCCGCTCACGGCGGCATCGTCGTCGCGCAACTGCTCGCGCATCTTCCAGAGCCGAACGAACGTCTCCTGCACGATTTCGCAGGCATCGTCGTAATTCGCCCCGTTTCCCATGAAGTAGTTCATGAGTTTCGGCGCGATCTCCCGATAATGCTGTTCGATGGTCTTCACGGGTGAGGGAAATTATACCACACTTTTGGAAAACTCGCACCCGCAGTATGACTGGCGGTAAAGCCCCAGTTCCTTCGCACGGGCAACGCTCTTCAGAAAGCCGTTCCGCTTCTTGAAATCGAACGGCAGAAACTCGACCGAAGTCCCCTCCGCGGCCGACCGCCCCGCGCCGAAAACGACCTTTGACGGCTTGTGAGGGCTAATCGTCAGGGACGTCGTCATCGTCGCATACCCGTGCCGTGCGGCATATTCCGCCGTCTTCCGCAGGTTGTAGAGGTAGCAGCGTTCGCATCGCGCCCCCTTTTCCGGTGCGTTCTCGAAGCCTCTGGCGACTTGTTCAAGCCATTCGGCATGGTCATACGGCTCGACAACCAGATCGATGCCTTCTGCCGCCGCCAGACGGCGGGCGGCGACGAGCCGCCGCTCCCACTCCTCCGCCGTATCGATGTTGGAATTGGCGAAATACAGGACGGGCGGCTTCCCCGCCTCCCGCAGGACGGGAACGCAGGCCGACGCGCAGGGCCCGCAACAAGTGTGCAAAAGCGTTGCCGGATTCATCTGAAAATCAAAAGAAACGCCTGATCGAACATCGACCAGACGCTTCTTTTCTTCAGTCAAGGGCGAACCTTACGCCTCGGGCTTGGTCTTCTTCAGACCGAAACCGCGGCTGCCTTCCTTCCATTCGCCGCGCTTCTGCAGCAAATTGACGCGCTCGAAACGCTTGAGAACGTTGCGCTTGGAAGTGATCTTCCCGGAACCCTTAAGAGATGCGTGCTGACTCATTGTCTTTGTATCCTTTCAACAGAACAGGGACATAGTATATCATTTTCCGGCGGGCGTTTCAACCGGGGTCGGTTCGGCCTTCAGCTCTTCCGGCGGAAGCAGACGCTTGAACTCGTCGGAAACCGAGACTTTCGCGGCCTTCAGCGACGACTGGATGAGTTTCTGGACGACTTCACGCTCGGCCTGGCTCTTGAGGAAAGAGACGACCTGCGCCAACTCAGGAACGGGCCGCTTTTCACCGGTCTTGATGAGGATGTGGCTCGCATGAACCTTTTCAGGGGTCGCGGGCGCATCGCCCTTCGCCTCGACGGCGGGAATCTTGTCCGTCACGAGAATGAGGTGATAGCCGAACTGCGTCTTGACCGGATCGGAAACCTTGCCGACCGGGAGCGCAAACGCCGCCTCGTCAAACTCCTTCACCATCTGACCGTGGGTGAATTCGCCGAGGTCGCCGCCCTTGGAGGACGACGGACACGCGCTGTGCTCCTTCGCGAGCGCGGCGAACTTCTCCGGCACATTGACGCCGGGCTTCGCAAGCTCGGTCTGAATCCCCTTGAGTTTCGCGAGGGCATCCGCATCCGCCGTGGCCTGCGCCGCGTTGTTGGAGACGATCGAATCAATCATCTTCTGCGCTTCGGCCGTAAAGTCCTTCGCGGACTTCGCGACTTCATCCTTGATCATCTTCTCGATCAGAATGCCGTTCTCGAACTCCGCCATCAGGCGTTCCTTGCCCAGCGGATGCTTCTCGGCGGCTTCCTCAATGGACTTCGGCGCGTCGGGGCGGTTCGCCACCGCCTTGAGGAACTCGGCCTCGCGCTCCTTGCGGTCGGCATCCGTCACGACAAAGCCCGCGGCCTTCGCCGCCGCGACGAGCGCATTCTCATAAAGAAAGGCCTGTGCCATCTGATTGCGCATCATCTGGCGCACGTAGCCCTTCTGCTCCTCGGGCATTTTGTCGCCCTGTGCGGCGATGATCTTCTCGACGTCGGCATCAATCTGTCCGACGGTCATCTTCTGACCGTTTATCTCGACGGCGACCTCGTTCTGATTCGTGGCGGCGGATTTCTCCGCGCCCTCTTCACTCTTGGTACAGCCGACAACCATCATGCCGGCGAGTGCCGCCGTTCCAATCAGATGCAATTTATTCATCTTCTTTTCTCTTCTTTCTTTCATTCGTTTTCCGAAATCATCCGCAGGACTACCCTCCGTACATCGGAGGCACAATCCAAGTGGAATGTATAGAATACACCAATTACCCTTGCCGCGTCCAGTAGAATTTTTGGATTTTTTTCCGCAGAGGGATTGCGCAGACAGGCAGCGACCTCGTTCGAGACGGGGATCCGCCGCTCGCCACGCAACAGAAACGAGCCATCCTCCAGCACCAAATCCGGCGTCAATCCGAGCAAATCAAGCACTTTCAATTCAAAATCAAGCAGATTTGCAAGCCGTTGCGGGAGGGTATCCGCGGACGAAAGGGACGAAAGAGCGGACGAAAGCGCGGCGTACCACGCCTGACAGTCAGGCCCGTTCGGCGCGAGTTCCGCCGCGAGGCGGCGAAACCATCCGGCCAGCGCGAGTGCGCGATAGTCGCCGCGCAACCCGTCGCGCCGCTCAAGCGGCGCACATTCGCGCAGGGCGCTCGCCCCGTTCCTGAGCCGCGCATACCGCACGATTTCGCACGTGTAGTTGAGATCATACTGCCCCAAGAAGGCGCTCTTCGGACGAACCGCGCCCTTCACGACCGTCGTCACGACGCCCTCGGGCGTCAGCCATTCGATGACATGACTCGTGCGCGACCACGGGTGCATCTCAAGGCAAATCGCCTCGCTCTTGATCGTCTCGCCCGCCATTCAGCGACAATCCCCGTACAAGACGCCGCCGTGCGCGGCACGCACCTGAAAGCGCGCGCACTCCTTGCGATGCGAAGCAACCGGGCGCGACCCAACGGCCTCCGGACGCGACTTCTCGAACCACAGGTATTCCGCCGTCCACCCCTTGAGCGCGGAATCGGACTCGACAACCACGTCAACGGAGCGCCCGACGAAGCGCTTGGCGAACTTGCGGCGACTCTCCTTCGCCAGTTCCGACAGGTAGCGTGCGCGGGCATGGCGGATTTCCGTCGGCAACGCCCCCGGCAACCCGGCGGCCAATGTTCCAGGTCGCGGCGAATAGGGGAAGACGTGGGCGTTCGAAATCATGTGCCGCGACAGAAAGCCCTGCGTCAGGCGGAAATCGACTTCCGTCTCATCCGGGAAGCCGGCAATCAGGTCGCACCCGATTCCCACGAGCGGCATCAGATTCACGGCCTCGGCAATGAGGGAGTCCACGTCGTTCACCAGATACGGACGACGCATGGCGGCGAGAATGCGATTCGAGCCGGACTGCACGGGAATGTGCAGAAAGCGACAGATCCGCTCGTTTTCCGCCATCGCGTGCACGACCTCGTGCGCACACGCCCCCGGCTCGACCGACCCAAGCCGAATGCGGCAGTTGGACGAAAGCGACGCGAGAGCCGCCGCGAGTTCCGGCAGGCGCCGTCCGCCCGACGCATAGAGCGACAGGTTGCACCCCGTCACGACAATCTCATGATACCCGCTCTCGATGAACCGCCGCGCACGATCCAGCACCTCGTCAAAGGGCACGGAACTCGATTTGCCGCGAAACTGCGGCACGATGCAGAACGAGCACCGTCCCGAACAGCCGTCCTGAACCTTCAGGTAGGCGCGAGCCGTCCGCGTCGGGACGGCCGTCTTCGAGGCCTCGGATAGAAGCGGCGCATCGCGGTGCTTGGCGCTCGGCAGACAGCCGACGACCACAATTCGCTTGCCCGGATATTTCCCCTCGAGATGTCGAATCAGGCGTTCGCAGTCCTTCTGGGCGCGAGCCGTCACCGAACAGCCGCGCACGACAATCAGGTCGGCCTCAGCGTGCGTCCGCACGATGCGATGACCCTCGGCGACGTAACGCGCCTCGTCCTCCAGCGCCTCCGCCCGATTCAGCCGACATCCGAATGTCTCGAGACAGACGTTCATTTCGCACACAACCTGATGACTTCGGCGGCAAGAGCCATGCCGAAGGTCGCCGTCACGGGCATCAGACTGCCCTTCGTCGTCAGATCGGGTCGGCGCACGGGCAATTCCCGCGTCGTCACGCACGTGAACCGTGCCGACGGAAACCGCCCCAGCTTGCGAAACCGCTGGCGCAGGGCTCGCGCAAGCCCGTCGCCGGCAATTTTGTCAAACCGCCGAACCGTCACCTGCGTCGGATCGAAGCGAAGCGCCGCGCCCATCGAACTGAAGATGGGAATGCCCGCCGCCGTCGCCGACAGGATGAGTTCCGCCTTGCAGCCGACCGAATCGATGGCGTCCACAATCACATCGACCGCGCCGCCGCAAGGCAGCCCCTGTTCATACCGCTCATTGATCGCAACAACGTCCGCCTCGGGGTTGATTTCCAAAAGCCGCTCGCGCATCACCTTGACCTTGGGTCGTCCGAGCGTCCGCGAAGTCGCCGGACACTGGCGATTGACGTTGCTCGGCGCGACGACGTCGTCATCCATCAGCGTCAGATGGCGGACACCCGTGCGGAGGAGGGCTTCCGCACACCAGCTGCCAACGCCCCCAACGCCGACAACCGCCACGCGCATCTGCGCGAGACGGTTGAATGGTTCTTCACCCAGGAGGGCTGTCGAGCGTGAGAAATCAGCCACGGAAGGCACTCATTCCTCGGCCGTATCCGCACCTTCGAGCGACACGTCGGGGAACATTGACTGGGCCAACTTGAGCGATTCCGGGAACTGCCGCACGGTCTCCTTGATGATCCCCTCGCTCCGTCCGATTGCTCCGGGCGCGTCCGAACAGATGAGCCGCATCGTCAGCGCCGAACCGAACATGGCCTCCGACCACGGCTTCAGGGCCAACCTACCCTTGTTGTAGGCCGAGACGTTCTTCCCCTTCTCGACGAACTTGTTGATCAGTTCGTTCAGGTTGTTCGGGCAGTCCTTGTAGAACCGCCGCCACGTCAGCTTCATCGGCGACGAGCCGTCCGCCCGAACGAGGCGAATCTCGTCCTTGTTGGCCGACTTCACCGTGCAGCCGCGCAAATTGAGCGCCTTCGCCCCGCTGCGGAACTTGTAGCCGGTCATATTCTGAATCAGCACGTCCTGAACGGTCTTCATCGCGTTCACCTTGCGGATTTCAACATCCGCCGCGAGCGACGATTCCGCCGTCGTGAAAGTGGACTTCAGGCTGTTCAGCTGACGGAGGGCGTGCGACCAGTCCAGCAACTCGAACGTGCCCGCCGCCGCAATCGTCTCGAACTTGTCCTTGATGGCCTTCGTCTCTTCGTCGATCTTCGCCTGGCGTTCCTCCGCGAGACGCTTCTGCCGCGCCTCCTCTTCCGCAGCCTTGGCGGCCGCCTCCTCGTCACGCGCACTCTGGATCTTCTTGAGCCGAAGGTCTTTCTCGGTGTTCTTGATTGCCTTCTCGCCGCGACTGTTGACATACGAGATGTTCTTGCGGACGCTTTCGACATCCTTCGAGCCGCGAATCTCCTCGTACATGTCCTTCGCCTTCTGGGAGATGGTGACGAGGGCATCCATCGCCTCCTTCGTCTCGCCCGTGATGACGTTCGCCTTGTCACATTCCGCCACGAGCTTGCGAACGGCAAGGCGAATGCGAATGACGCTCGCCTGACAGCTGTAAGTCCGCTCCCA
This sequence comes from Gemmiger sp., assembly GCA_963626175.1. Taxonomy (GTDB): domain Bacteria; phylum Verrucomicrobiota; class Kiritimatiellia; order RFP12; family UBA1067; genus UBA1067. The sequence continues at coordinate 9,146 of CAVFWY010000017.1, read as the reverse complement.
GACCGTCTGCATATCCTTCACGACGCTCGGCAGTTTCTTCTCCGGCTCCGCCGCAGGGACTGCCGCGACGGGTGTCGCCGTCGGCTGGTTCGTCGCCGCAGAAGCGGCGGCAACAGCCGTCGCATTCGTCGCCGGAGTCGCCTCCGTCGCCGCCGGTGCCGCATCGGCGGCGGCTTGCGCGGCCTGCGCATCCAGCAACTCCTTTGTCGGGGGAATCTTCAAATCCGCCGCGTAGTCGGGCAGGAGTTTGACGAGGGTGTCCGTCGCCTTCGTGCAGCCGTCCGTCGCCTTCTGGGCGAACGTCTCGAATTCCCCGCAGAAGGTCTCGGCGGCCTTTCGCGTGCCGGCGATTGCCTCGCGAGCCTCGGAACATCCCTTTGAAATCGTCGACTGATAGGCCTCTTCCTGCGCGTTCTTCTCGCTCACCTTGTACCAGACAAGTCCGCCCGCAAGACCGCCGATGACAACGATGATGCCGACGATGACGCCCGCGACCTTAAGGCCGAGGCTGCCGCCCTTCTCGTCCTCATCCTCGTCTTCATCCTCTTCCGGCGCGATCGGCTTCGCCGCTGCCGTCGGACGGCGCATCGTCATCGTGTGCTTTCCCTTGACGACCATCCGCTTGCCCGTCGGATGCGCCGAACCGCCCGCCGTCTTCGCCGCGCCGTCGGATGCGGCGACCGCCTGCGTCGCGGTCAATCCCGTCGTCATGACTTTCTTGAACGCCTCGATGAGCGCCTCGAAACTGGGGAAGCGATCCTCCTTCTTGAAGGCGAGCATCGTCATGATGAGGTTGTCGATCTGCGGCGAAAGCCCCGGACGGACCTCGCTCGGCTTCTTCGGGGTCTCCTCAAAGCGTTTCTTCACGACCGCCGCCGCGTCCGCCCCCTCGAACGGGGCGACGCCCGTCAGGGCGTGATAGAGCGTTGCACCGAGGCTATACATGTCGGCGCGGTAATCAACGACTTCCTTGCGCACCTTTTCGGGCGAAATGTAGTAGGGCGTTCCCCAGATTTCGTCCGTGTTCTTCTGCATCCCGGCAAGGCCGAAATCCACGATCTTGGCGTTGCCGTTCGCGTCGAGGAGAATGTTCTCCGGCTTGATGTCGCCGTGCACGAGCCCCTGATCCGCCGCGCAGCGGAGAGCCTGGGCGACCTGCTCGCCGATCTTCATGATGCGCGGCACGTCCGTCTTGCCCGGCGCGTTCCTCATCAGCTGGTCGAGCGAACCGCCCGCGACGAGTTCCATCGCGATGTAGGGCATTCCGTCGGCAATGCCGTAGGAATAGATCTGGGCGATGTTCGGGTGGATGAGCCGCGCCGCCGCCTGGGCCTCGCGCTTGAAGCGTTCGACGAACTCGGCGTCCGAGCCGTATTCCTTCAGCATCACCTTCACCGCCACGGGGCGGTCGAGCATCTTGTCGCGCCCCATGTAGACACCGCCCATTCCGCCGCACCCGAGTTCGCGCTCGAGAAGGAAGTTGCCCGTTTCGCCGAACACGCTCGGCGTCGGAATCAGTTGCTCGCTCATCTTATGATCCTCCATCCGTTAAATGGCCAAAACACGATACTCCCGACGCCGCGCAGTTTCGTCCCCGGCACGGGTCCCCAGTATCGGCTGTCGTAACTGTTGTTGTAGTTGTCGCCGCAGGCGAAATACTCGTCTTCGCCCATCGTCACTTCCGCCGCACCGCCCTCAATCGGATGCTCCAGGACATAAGTCATGCCCGGCGTCGCCTTCATCCGCTTGATGTAGTGCGTCCCCTGCTGAAGTCCCTCGATGCCCGTCGTCGAGAAAATCATCACGTCGTTCACGCGGGGACGGCGGAAGTTCCAGATCCAGCGGTTGACGAAGATGAAGTCCCCCGTCTTGACCGTGCCCTTCCAGACCGTCTCCCCCTCGCGGAAATAGCGCCCCTGCAGCGCCGCGCAGGCGTCCGTCGGCAGTTTGAAGGTCTGCGGCGAAAGCCCGACGGCGACGTTGGCGAACCCGTCGTTGCGCGGCGCGAAACGCACGACCCCGCTCGCCGGGGCCTTGTAGTCCACAACGCGCTCGCCCGTCCACGCCCACTTCAGAACCGAAAGCGGAAAAGCGTCCCACGTCCCCTTCTCCGTGCCGACTTGCGTATGGTAGCCCCAGAGGGTCGGCTGCATGGAACCGGTCGGGATGTTGAACGGCGTGAAGAAATAGGCGCGAAAGGCCATCGCGACCGAAATCGCGACGACCAGCGTATCGAGCCACTCCCGCCCGTAGTCCTGAAACGACTTTCCCGTCTTCTCTTTCACTTAGGTGCGGTAGTTGGGGGCTTCCTTGGTGATCGTGATGTCGTGCGGACGCGCCTCGCGCAGACCCGCCGTCGTCACGCGGTAGAACTTGCCCTTCTTCTGAAGTTCGGCGACCGTCTTCGCACCGCAGTAGCCGAGCGACGCGCGAAGCCCGCCGCAGAACTGCGTCATGATCGACTTCACGCGACCCGAATAGGGGACCATGCCCTCGATGCCCTGCGGCACGAGGTCGTCCTCCGCCTCGTTGTCCTGGAAGTAGCGGGCGCGCGAACCCTTGCCGTTCTTGAGCGCGGCGAGCGAACCCATGCCGCGGTAGACGACATACTGCCGTCCGTTCGAGTAGATCTTCTCGCCCGGCGACTCCTCCGTGCCCGCGAGCACCGAACCGAGCATCACCGAATCCGCACCCGCCGCGAGCGCCTTCGGCACGTCGCCCGAAAGCTTGATGCCGCCGTCGGCAATCACCGCGACATCCGTGCCGCGAAGCGCCTTCGCCGCGTTGTAGACCGCCGTCAGCTGGGGAATGCCCACGCCGCAGACGACGCGCGTCGTGCAGATCGAACCCGGCCCGATGCCGACCTTCACCGCGTGCGCACCGCACTTCGCGAGCGCAACCGCCGCCTCGCCCGTCGCGATGTTGCCCGCAATCACGTCCACCTTCGGGAAGTGCCTGACGATGTATTTCGTCATGTCCATGATACCCTTGGTGTGACCGTGCGCCGAATCGACGACGACGACATCCACGCCCGCATCCGCGAGTTTCTCCATGCGCGACAGGTCGCCCTTGCCGCCCGACACTGAAGCCGACACGCGCAGGCGGAACTTCTCGTCGCAGTTGTAGCCCGCCGCCGAGTTCTCGACGATGCGCGAAACGTCCGTGAACGAGTAGAGGCCGACGACCTTGCCGGACTTGTCCACGAGCGGAAGCTTGCCGACCTTCTCCTTGCGCATGATGTCGTAGGCCTTCTTGAGCGAGGTCTTCGCGTCGCCCGTAATCGGGCACGGCTGCATCACGTCCTTGAGTTTCATCGCGTTCATCGGTGCGAAGCGCATGTCGGACGAGGTAATCATGCCGACGAGCTTGTCATCCGCGTCAAGGACGGGGAAGCCGTTGAACTTCAGCCCCATGCGCTTCTTTTCGCTGCGGAGAAAGCTGATGTCGTCGTTCGCGTGGAAGCAGACGGGGCTGGCGATGAGTCCGTTGAGATGGTTCTTGACCTTGGCGACCTGCGCCGCCTGGTCGTCCTCCTCCAGGTTCTTGTGGATGCACCCGATGCCGCCGGCGAGCGCCATCGCAATCGCCATCGGCGCTTCCGTCACCGTGTCCATCGCGGCGGACATGAAGGGAATCTTCATCTTCATTCGCGAGGTGAGCTTCGTTTCGAGGGACGCCTCGTCCGGCAGGAAGTCCGCATACTGCGTCACAAGCGTGACGTCATCGTAGGTCAGCCCCTCGTAGGGAAAGGCCGCCATAAACTGATCCATGTATTTGTTCATACTCAATCCAATCCGATTCTGTTAGTTGAAAGCCGCCGCAAGCGTCGCCACCGGGGTCACGCCGACGAACTCCGCCGTCTTTTCCCCGTTATTATAGCAAAAAAGTGCGGGAATGGACATAATGCCGAATTTCGCCGCGAGGTCGGGCGCTTCGTCCACGTTCACCTTGACGACCGTCAGGTCGGGGTGCGCCGGCTCGAGTTCGTTCGCAATCGCCCGCCCCATCATCTGGCACGGGCCGCACCACGTGGCCCAGAAGTCCACGAGAACCTTGCCGCTCGCAACCGCCGCGTCGTATTCCGCCGCCGTCTTCACTTCCTTGTGCATGTCTGCCCCTCCTTCGAATCCTTCACAAGCCACCCCGCCGCCGCGATTTCGTCGCGCAGACGGTCGCTTTCCGCCCAATTCTTCGCCTTTCGCGCTTCGGCACGGGCGTCGAGCAACGACTGGATCTCGGCCGGAATCTCCGCCTTCTCCGCCTTGCCGAAGAAGATGACGCCCAGCACTTCGTCCATCCGCCTGAACGCGCCGAGCACGCTCCCGCCGCCGTGCGCGTTCGTCTCGCGCACGAGTTCGAAGAGCGCGGCAAACGCCTTCGGCGTGTTGAGGTCGTCGTTGACCGCCGCCGTGAAGTCGTCAAGGTGCTTCTGCGCCCAGTCGGGTATCTCGCCCTCCGTCGTTCGCTCGACGCACGCGTCGATTCGGGCGAGCGCCTTGCGGGCGTCGTCCAGCGCGGAGAACGCGAAGTTCAGACCCTGGCGGTAGTGCGCGTTGATGAGCACGTAGCGGATTTCCCGCCCCGTATACCCCTTCTCGAGCAAGTCGCGGAGCGTGAAGAAGTTCCCCGCCGACTTGGACATCTTCTCGCCGTTCACCCGCAGGTGGGCGCAGTGCATCCACGTGTGGACGAACGGCTTGCCCGTCGCCGCCTCGGCCTGGGCGATCTCGTTCTCGTGGTGCGGAAAGAGGTTGTCGATGCCGCCCGTGTGAAGGTCGAAGCTCTCGCCGAGATACTTCATCGACATCGCCGAGCACTCGATGTGCCAGCCCGGACGCCCCCGCCCCCACGGCGAATCCCAGCCGACCGGCCCGTCGGACGGCTCCCACGCCTTCCACAGCGCGAAGTCGCCCACGTTCTCCTTGTCGTATTCGTCCGCCGCGCACCGCGCACCCGTGCGCTGGTTGTCGAAGTCGATGTGCGCGAGTTTCCCGTAGCCGGGGAACTTGCGCACGTTGAAGTAGACCGACCCGTCCTCGCTCTTGTAGGCAACGCCCTTCTCGACGAGTTTCTCGACGAGGGCGATCATCTCGGGGATGTGGTCGGTCGCCGCCGGATACACCTCCGCCGGCTGGATGTTGAGTTTCTTCAGGTCGGCGAAGAACGCATCCTTGTAGGTCTTCGTGTAGTCCGTCAGCTTCACGTTCGCCGCGTTCGCGCCGCGAATCGTCTTGTCGTCCACGTCCGTCAGGTTCATCACCTGCCGGATCTTCATCCCGTTGAACTGGATGACGCGGCGCAGGATGTCCTCGAACGCATAGGCGCGGAAGTTCCCGATGTGCGCGAAGTTGTAGACGGTCGGGCCGCAGGTGTAGAGCCGCACCTCGTTGCCGACGAGCGGCTTCAGGTCTTCGACGCGGCGGTTCAGGCTGTTGTAGACTTGCATCTTCATTCGGCCTTGAGCAGCCCCAGTTTCGCGAGCGTCCCCCGCATGGCTTCAAGATTCTTCTCCGTCGTCTCGCAGAGCGGCAGGCGGAATGCGCGTTCGATTCGTCCCTGCAGCCACAGGGCCTCCTTCACCATCACCGGGTTCGTGTCGATGAAGAGGTCGTGGAAGAGCGGATAGAACTTCGCGTGGCATTCGCGCGCCTTCGCGAAATCGCCCGCCAGGGCGGACCGCACCATGTCGCTCATCTCGCGGGGAATCACGTTCGACGCGACGGATATGACGCCCTCCGCCCCGACCGAGATCATCGGCACCGTCAGCGAGTCATCGCCCGAAAGCACCGTGAAGTCCGGCGCGAGGTTCTTGATTGCGGACACGCGCTCGACGCTACCCGCCGCCTCCTTGATGGCAACCACGTTCGGGTGCTTCGCGAGCCGCGCCACCACGTCGAGCGGAATCTCCTTGCCCGCCCGCCCCGGCACGTTGTAGAGCACCACGGGCAGCCCGAGGTCGGCAATCGTCATGAAGTGGCGGTAGAGCCCCTCGGCGTTCGGCTTGTTGTAGTAGGGCGTCACCTGCAGACACGCGTCCGCTCCGCCCATCGCAATCGCCGCCTTCGTCAGCGACACGGCCTCGGCGGTCGAGTTCGCACCCGTCCCCGCCACGATCTTCACCTTGCCCGCCGCGAATTCGATCGTCTTCTCGATGACCTTGTGGTGCTCCTCGTGGGAAAGCGTCGGCGACTCGCCGCTCGTGCCCACCGAGCAAATGCCCTCGACCCCGCCCGCGACCTGTCGCTCGACGAGTTCCCGCAGTCTGCCATAGTCCACCTGACCGTCCGCCGCGAAGGGCGTGACGAGCGCAGTTATCGTACCTGATAGTTTCATATCACATATTATACCACGCCCACCCCCGCCGCGTCAAAAGCCACACCCCCGATTTCCGGTTTTCGGTTTCGGTGGCGGACAGAGCGGAAATTATGGTATAATCTCCGCGTTCCTTTCCTTGGGTGGACCCGTAGCTCAGTCGGTCAGAGCGGGGGACTCATAATCCCTTGGTCCTGGGTTCAAGTCCCGGCGGGTCCACCATTTTCATCTCCACCCCTCTTACTTCTCGGCGTAAGCACCGAGAAAGGTGAAGTGTTCGATTCCCGGATCGGACGCGAGTTCCGCGAGAAGCCCCAGCACGGCGGGGTCGGTCGGCCGCGCCTCGAACTCGAAGGTGAAACGGAACTCGAAGTCCATCCCCGGCACGGGCCGCGACTCGAGTTTCGTCAGGTTCACGTCAATCGCGGCGAACTTGGAGATGATTCCGTTCAGTGCGCCCGGACGATGCGGCAGGCTCAGCATGACGCTGAACTTGTTCGCGTCCGGATAGACCTCAAGGTTCTTCGAGATGCAGATGAAGCGCGTGTAGTTATACGCGGCATCCGCCACGCCTTCCGCAATCACGTCAAGCCCGTAGAGTTCGGCGCAGGCGCGGGACGCGATGACGGCGCAGTCCCTGCGCCCGCTTGCCGCGAGATCCTTCGCCGCCGCCGCCGTGTTGGAGGCGGGGACGGCGCGGATGGCGGGGTGCGCCTTCAGGAAACCCCCGCACTGCGAGAGCGCGTGCGGATGGCTCGAAACCTCCTTCACGTCCGCGAGACTGACGCCGTGCGGCGCAAGCAGGACGTGGTCGACCTTCAGGCGAAGCGCCCGCACGATGTGAAAGCGGTGGCTCACCATCAGGTCATAGACCGCCGCGACGCTCCCCGCCGCCGAATTCTCAATCGGCAGAATGCCATAGGGACACAGCCCTTTCTCAACCGCCTCGAACACCTTCTCGAACCCGGTGAAATAAAGAATCGTCGGCAGGGGGAAGAGATGCGAAACCGCCTGTTGGGCATACGAACCCTCCGTGCCGGGGCACGCGACGACCGCACGGGTTGGAAAGGCCGCCGTCGTCTCCGCCGCATGAATCTCCTTCACGAGCGGCGATTCACCGTTCAGAAGCGTCCGCTGACGCGCCTTCGAGATGCCGAAGAGCGTCGTGAAGAGCAGACGCACGCCGCTCTCGTAGTCCGCGCCGGCCTCCGCCGTAACACGCGAGAGAATCTCGCGCTCCCGCGCCGGATCGTTCACCGGCACGCCCTTCTCGCGCTTGGAAGCCGCCACCTCGCTCGCAATGTCCATGCGCCGCTTGAACAGATTGGCGAGTTCGTCGTCAATGCAATCGATTTCCTTGCGGATGTCTTCAAGATTCTTCATGTTCGTCTCCTTGCCGTCGTTTCTCATTCGTCTTTCCAGCCCTGCACAAGGCCGCGCACCTGGTTGACTTTCTTCATCGTCTTCGCGAACATCTCCGGCGTCTGGCTCTGCGCACCGTCGCACTTCGCGTGCGGCGGGTCGTTGTGAACCTCGATGATCAGCCCGTCCGCGCCAATCGCCGTCGCCGCGACCGCCACCGAATCCACCATGTAGGCGTGACCCGTGGCGTGAGAGGGATCGATGACCACGGGCAGGTGCGAGAGGCGGTGAAGCATCGTCACAACTCCGAGGTCGAGCGTGTTGCGGAGCATCGTCTCGAACGTGCGGATGCCGCGCTCGCAGAGAATGACGTTCGGATTCCCCGACGCCATCACGTATTCCGCACTCATCAGCAGTTCCTGCAATGTCGCGGACATGCCGCGCTTCAGGAGAATCGGCTTCTTCGTGTAGGCCCCGACCTCCTTCAGCAAGTTGAAGTTCTGCATGTTCCTCGCCCCGATCTGGATGACGTCCACGTCGTTGAAGAGCTCGATGTCGGCAAAGTCCATCAGTTCGGTGACGATCGGCAGCCCCGTTTCGCGCTTCGCGACCTGCAGCATCCGCAGCCCTTCCGCGCCGAGACCCTGGAAGGCGTAGGGCGAGGTGCGCGGCTTGAACGCACCGCCGCGCAGCATCGACGCACCCGCCGCCTTCACGGCCTTTGCGATTCCGACGACCTGTTCTTCGCTCTCCACGCTGCACGGACCCGCAATCACGCCGAAATCCCCCGCGCCGATCTTCACGCCCGCGCAGTCGACCACCGAATCGTCCGGATGGAACTTGCGGTTCGCCGCCTTGTAGGGCTCCTGGATGCGCTGGACGGACTCCACCACGTCCAGTGCCTCAATCAGCCCGGGGTCGATGTGGGTCACGTCGCCCACGCACCCGATCAGCGTCTGGAGCGAACCCTTCGACACGTGCGGTTCGATGTTCTTTGATTTCAGCAGAGACTTGAGGTTCTCTACCTGCGCCTCGTCGGCGTCCTTCTTGATGATGATTATCATTCTGTTTGTTCCTTGTAAATTGAAACGACCCCTCTCTTTCGAGCGGGGCCGTCTTGCTTTGGATTTACCTATCTGTCGTCAGATTCTATCAGTAAGGCAATCCGGCCCCGCGCACGTCGTACGCGAAGTAAAAGCCGTAAAAGTAAAAGTTCGGACGATTGCCTACCATATTATCCTTTTTCAACCGACGGCGCATAGTTTAGCAAATCCGACCCGCTCCTGTCAATGGGGGGGGGGCGTAATGGAGTCGGTCGCCCGCCGTGCCGCGTTGGCAACCCTGGTCGAGTTCGTCGCGTCGCGCCTTCGCGCTTGAGGGTCGCGCTCGGTCTCGCTGTCGTTCGTCGTGCGGAACGCTCCCGCTCCTCACCCCCGTCCGTTTGTGTTTGTCGCTGTCATTGCCTGTGTGGC
>CAVFWY010000016.1:0-19341 GCA_963626175.1 Gemmiger sp. | reverse complement strand
CGATTGAGGGCGAGCGCGTCGTCCAGACCGCGCTCTGCGCCCTGCTCTTCGTCGGCCACGGGCCTTACATCGTCCGCCACGAGCAGGAGGCGGCGGGCGGCTTCGTCGACGTCGTCTTCGAGCCGCAGTTCAGCCGCTGGCCGCAGATGCAGCACGCGGCGATTCTCGAGGTCAAGTATCTGAAGGCGACGGACGACGCATCGCCGGAGGCGCTCGCGAAGGTGCGCGACGCGGCGGTGGCGCAGATTGAGCGCTATGCGACCGACCACGACCTTGCGCGGCTCTGGAACCTGAAGGAGAATGGCGGCCCCGTCACGCTTCACCGCATCGTCCTCGTCTTCCACGGCGGCGACGTCGCGCTGTGCGAAGAGGTGTAAGGCTCATCCGCTCAATGCTGCCCGCCGACACCCCGCGCATGCGGGGCGCGGCAATCTGCTTGAACCAGGATGCCGACCTCGCGCCGCTTCTGCGCACCCCGGTTTCCATTGTCGCGCACGAGAGTCTTCGTGCGAAGGCGCGAAAGATCCTTGAAACGTTTGGCGCACAAGATGAGTCGGAACAGGCTCTCCGCATCGTGAAGCTCCTTCTTCTTTTTCCGCAGGATTCGGAGGATGCCGAGCGCATTCGGCATCCGACGGTGCTTTCGCCTGATGAGCAGGCGCGGGAGGACTTGCGGCTCTATTTCATTTGCAATTACATGCGTCCGATCCGCCTCGATGACGCGGCGCACGAGTTCGGCAAGAGCCGCAGCGGGTTTTGCGACTATGTGAAACGCATCACGGGGAAGACGCTTGTCGAGTGCCTCATGGAAACGCGCATTGAGAAAGCGTGCGAGCTGTTGGAGACGACGGCGGCATCCGTCGCCGAAGTGGCCGAGAGCGTTGGCTTCGCGGACGCGGCGTATTTCTCGCGGGTCTTCGCGCGGGAGAAGAAGATGAGCCCCCTCGCCTGGCGGCGAAAGGCGTGAGAGATCCTGAACGACAGGGACAGTTTACATTGTAAGCGCCGAGCCTGATTCCGCCGCGTCGATCTTCTTGATCAGATCGGTCGTCCAGCGAATCGCCTCATCGACGGTCTTGAGGATGGATGAGCTCTCGCGCAGAGTGTCGCGGGCGTCCTTGTAGATGTCGGCCCAGTTCGGTCCCTTGACAAGCTTCGGCGGCCACGCCTGTTCGCGGCGATAGGCGAAGAGCCGTTCGCATGTGGCTTTGACTTCCGCGAGGTCGAGCGCCGAATGCAGATTGATGAGCTGAAGGTCGACAAGATCATGGGCGCGGTCGCTGCCCACGCCGGAAATCGCATGGAGCTTTTGCGCAACTTGATGCGCGAGCTTCATCACGGGAATCTTCTCGGGGCGCGGGAAGCCCAACGCGACGAATGCGTCGGCAATGTCCTCCGGCAATTCCCTCTCGCAATCGTCCGCATCGCCGATCTCGTTGTGGCCGACCTCGATGCGCACGGTCATCCAGGCGCGTCCAAGATACTGTAACTTGATGTCGTAGGGCATCATCAGATACGGCTTCGGCACGTTCGGCGGGGATGGAGGCTCGACATCCACGAGCTTGCCTGTGAAGCCGTTCCAGCCTTCGGCCAGTTTCGTGCGCAAGTTGTCCAAGTATGATTCAAGGTCAATCACCCGTGCCGTATCCACATCCTTCGTGTAGCGCGTTACGTCGCCGCCGTAGCGGAACATGAGCGAACTGCCGCCCTTGACAACGCAGGGCGGCAGCATTTGGCCGACTACGACATCCGCCATTGCGCGTGCAAGGCGAATGTCATCTTGTCCGGCGGCGCAATAACGCTTGATCGCCTTGCCGAGATTCGTCGTCGAATTGGGCGTCTTCGTCATATTCCGAATTCCTTTTCAAGGTCCTGTGCCTCATGATGGTCAATGAGACCGCGCCGCGTGGCGTCAATCACGGCAGACACCAGCCGCTCGCGCATCAGGGACTTGCCGCACGTCCGAATGGCATCCGATACGCTCTGACTCCGAATGCCGTTGAAGTCCTCGCGTTGCGCCGCCTTGGACGGATGCACCACCTTGACCCATTCCGGCAGTTTTCGACGCTTGCGGCGATCCGTCGCCACGAGAATCCTGGCCGGATTCACCAGCGCGAGATTGTGCATCGCTAAGACGCTTGCACCATAGACCATCGCTTCCTTGCCCACCACCGCAACGGCTTCAGCGTACTGATCGTATTCGCTGGGCGTGTATTGGCTAAGCCGATAGACGCCTCGTCCAATGCTCTCCAAGCGCCCCATCTTCACCCAACGCGGCAGCTCAATGCACACATTGCAGACATCTCGGACATCGTCCGTTGTGACGATGCCGTAGTTGTCCAAGCCAACTTCGTTTACCGCTTGCCAATGCGTCATGGCAGTATTATAACATATTTGTATGTTTAATGACAATGAGGCCTTTTATGGTTTGTCATGTTACATACATTTATGTTGTTGTTCTGCCACTATTTCAAGCGGCATGACCTCCCGCGTCTCTTTCTTCAGCGCATTTCCATTGTCGAAGTCGTTGCGCCGCAGAATGCGGATCATCTCCGAGACGAGGTTTAGTACGCCAACAGGCGCGACGGCGGGAGATTGAGGGCGTCCAATGCGGCGAACCAGGCATCAAGGCTCGGAACGCGGTCGTTGAAGTTGTTTGTGCCGAGCGAAATGAGGCAGCCGGACTCTTTCGCGAACTTCAGATAGCGTGGATGCATCTGGAACGGCGACTCCGCCTGAACTTCCATGGCGATTCCCTTCGCCTTCGCCTTCGCGAACAGAGCCTTCAGCCGTGCGTCCGTCCAGAGCCTGTCCCACTGGTTCTCAAGTTGCTTTGGCAGATAGGTCGGGTTCGCGAAAATCGTGATGGGCTCGTCGAGAATCTTCATGTTGTGCGCGAAGTAGCGTTCCATCCAGGCGTCGGCATCGGAGATCGAGAAGTTTTCCCAGAGCTTCTGACCGTCCATGATCAGCGCATCCGTAAGCACGTAGTCGAGGCGACTGCGCGTCGTCGCGTCAATCTGCTTGAACCAGTCGCGGTCGTTGACCTGGACGCCCACGCGGACGAGGCGACCTTCCGCACGGCCGGCGGTGCGGGCGGCATCGATGAAGGCGTTGAGTTTCTCGTTCGTGTCGATTTCCCAGCCGCGTCCGTGGTTGGCGATGAAGGCGGACGCGATGCCCGATGCCCGTTCCCGTGCGAGACCCTTCTCCACGGACATTCCGCCGCGCAGGTGGATGTGGAAGTCGCAGAGGCGGAGTCCCTTCGCCGCGAACGACTGCGCACGGGCGGCCGTCGCCGGCGGATAGAGCCAGGCGGACGCCTCCGCTTCCGCATGGCAGCGGCATCCCGCCGCGATGGCGGCAATTCCAATGATTCCGGCAACGGTCATCTTCGTCATTTTTCGAGTCTCCTTCTGGTGGTTGATGAAAACGCGAATATTATACTCTCTCCCCGCCCTCGGAGGCAATAGATTATTGTCCAAACTTCTTGGATGGTCGGGATGTTCGGGATTTCACCTGTGGGGCTGATTTGTGGTATAATATGCCGCGTTTGCGTGAATGACTATGATTGTTGACTGTTTTAGAATTCAGATGCGTGTGCGGTGCATGGAGAAGTCCGTGCCCATCTACGCGCACGACAACATCTTCCCCGAAAGGATGCCGACGGCCGCCTTGCGTGCGGTCGGGGCTTCCTTCGTCTCCTGACATCACGGCTTCCGCCGGTTCGTTTGTGACGATGCCCCGCCGTCCGTGAGGGGCGGGCTGTCGGCTTCTTGTCCTGTCCTGCGGCGCACCCTTCGCAGGAGTCGTTTTGTTTCGCCTTGTCCTTAATAGAGGAGTTTTCCATGTCTACGCACGTTTTTCTTTCGGGTCCGATTCTGCCGGCGCTTTTGCGTTTTTCGGTGCCCGTATTTCTCTCCCTCGCCCTTCAGGCGCTCTACGGGGCCGTCGATCTCTGGGCGGTCGGCGTATTCGGTGACGCGGCGGGCGTTTCCGCCGTCGCCATCGGCAGCCAGACGATGCAGATCGTCACCGGTCTTGTCACGGGACTCTCCATGGGCACGACGATCCTGATCGGCCGCGAGGTCGGGCGGGGAAGTCCGTGCGGCGCGGCTCGTGCCGTCGGCGCGAGCGTCTGGGTCTTCGGCGTTCTCGGCATCGCCGCGAGCGCCGCGCTCGTCCCCGCCGCGCCGTGGATTGCCGCGCACATGGATACGCCGCCGGAGGCGTTCCGTCAGACCGTCCACTACATCAGGGTCTGCGGCGCGGGCACGGTGTTCATCGTGGCGTTCAACGTGCTGAGCGCGATCTTTCGCGGTCTCGGCGACTCGAAGTCGCCGCTCGTCTACGTGGCAATCGCCTGCGTGGCCAATATCGTCGGGGACGTTGCGTTCGTCGCCGGATTCGGAATGGGCCCGCTCGGCGCGGCGATTGCAACCGTCCTCGCGCAGGCCTTGAGTGTCGGTTGCGCACTCGCGCACATTGCGCGGCGCGGACTCTCCCTTCCGTTCTCCGTGCGCGACTTCCGACTGCACCCCAGCATCGTCCGCCAGACGCTGCGCCTCGGCTCGCCGCTTGCCCTGCAGGACGCCTGCACGGAGATTTCCTATCTCGCCGTCATCGGGTTCGTGAACACGCTCGGCGTCATCGCGTCCGCCGGCGTGGGGGTGGCGGAGAAGCTCGGCATCTTCATCTTCCTCGTGCCGATGTCGTGCATGCAGGCGGTTTCGGCGTTCGTCGCGCAGAATGCGGGCGCGGGACTGTTCGAACGCGCGAGGCGCGTGGCGTGGGTTGGCGTTGGCGCGGCATCCGTTCCCGGCATCCTGCTCGCCTATGTGCTGTCCGCGCACGGCGACGCGCTTTCGCGCATCTTCACGTCCGACCCGGACGTTCTTCGCGCCTCGACGGAGTTCCTCCGCGCCACGGCGCTCGAATGCCTGATCCTTTCCGTCGCGCACTGCCTCTCCGGGTATTTCAACGGCATCGGGCGCACGACGTTCGTGATGGTGCAGGGGCTGGCGGCGGTCTTTCTCGTGCGCATTCCGTTCGCGTGGTGGGCGAGTGCGCGTCCGGAGCCGGACGTCTTCACGATTGGGCTTTCAAGCGTCCTCGCGGCGGCCTTCGTCCTCGTCGCGAACCTCGTCTACTACTACGCGTTGCGACCGAAAACGGATGCAAAAATTGACACTTCTACATCTCTCTGCACTATCCCTCCCCCCTGAATCCGTGAAAGTCCGTGAAATCCGTGGTGATAACAATCCCGTAGTCCCGCCGCAGCCTTAAATAGAGAGACTCTGCTTCCAGAGCGTCAATCATCGGAGTTTATCACAATATTTCGTTGCCGCATCTATAGACCACGGGCAGAATCATATTAGACCAGCATCAGATTTATTCTAGACCAGCATCAGATTTATTTTAGACCAGCATCGAATTTATTCTAGACCAGCATCAAAATCTTTTTAGACCAGCATCAGATTTATTTTAGACCAGCATCGAATTTATTTTAGACCAGCATCAGATTTATTTTAGACCACCATCAAAATCTTTTTAGACCACGATGGGAATTATTTTAGACCGTGAAGGGAACAGACCCTGATAAGTTGCCGTTTCTGCCGAAAACTCTGTGCTTTTGTGCCTCAGTGACTCTGCGTGTTAAAAATCCACCCCACCACTCACCCCCGCGCGGGAGAAGAAGAGGATGCCCCTTGACAACATGGGGGGGGGGGGGGGTATAATATGCGCGTTGAACATTCAAAAGACAGACTCGGACTTTGCAAAAGTCGGAGCCGTCGCCCTCCTTTACTGGTTGGCGGTCGGCTTCCTCTGCCTTTGCCTCTACCCCGTCACCATCTCCGACGTGACGGCGCGGTATGCGCCGATGGCCGACCACTTCGCGCGCGGCGAATGGTCGCTCGCCTTCCATCCGCGCTTCGGTGTCCTCTTCCAAGTCCTCAGCGGCTCGCTTGTCGCGCTGACCGGCCTCTCAGGCGACTCCGCCGCGCAGCTCGTCTCCCTCGCCTTCGTCGCGCTCGCCGCCCCGCCGCTCTTCCTTGTCGTCCGCGACCTCTTCGGCGACCGCCGCGTCGCCTGGGCCGCCGTCGTACTCCTCTTTGTGTCGGACGACTTCACGCGCCACGCCTTTGACGGCTTGCGCGACACCGGCAAGTGCCTCGCGTTCGCGCTCCTCGGGCTCGGCGTCATCCGCCGCTCGTCCGCCGCGTTCGCGCTCGGCCTCTTCATTCTCGTCACCCTCGTCTCCTACGGCTTCGCCATCGCGTCGGTCTTCGTCTTCTGCTGGTGCGTGTGGGCGCTTTTCGCCCGCCGCTTCGCCGCGCTGCCCCTCCCGATCTTCGCCTGGACGTGCGGCACGGCGGCGGTCGTCGTCCTCACCCACGCCTTTACGGGACACTTCCTCCCCTCGCCGCATTTCATCAAATATCTGGGGGCCTGGCTTTGATTGTCTTTCTCACCATCGCCGCGCTCGCCATCCTCTATCGTCTCGCGAAGGGACTTTTCACGCGCAAGGAGGCTCTCGTCCTCGCGGTCTTCCTCGTCAACCTCCTCTTCGTCTTCCTTCAGAGCGCAATCTGCGACGCGGTGTTGACGCCCGAAAAGCGCTACTTCATCCAGTCCGGCGTTCTTCTGCTCGGCTGGACGGCGTGGGGCGTTTTCGCGTTCTCCCGTGCCGCCGCCGCGAAGTTTCCGCCCGCGAAGTTCGCCTTCCCCGTCCTCGTCGCCGTCTTCGCGCTCATCGAGGTCGCCATGCTTGTGAAGCCCGTCGTCCCCGGCTCGCGCCGCCACGCCTACCTCGCCGCGCTCGACTGGGCGAAGGAGCGCATTGCGGCGGACTGGCACGGCCCCGCCGCCGACGCTCGCGAGCGCATCGCGTTCTTCCCCGGCGAATACCGCGACATCGCCCGCCCCATCGTCCACGCCCACACCGCCCGTCTCCCCTACCTCCTCGGCGGACGCAACGACTCCGTCTCGCACCGCTTCGCGAACGACGCGCCAGACTACATCTTTGACGAGGAGCGCAAGATCGACCTCGCCGCGTTCGCGGACAAGTCCGCCCGCTACGAGCTGATGGAGAAGGTCGCGTTCGGCAAGCGCACCTTCGCGCTCTACCGCCGCGTGGACGGCGGAAAGGGGATGACGCGGTGAGGGTGATGAACGTCATGCTCAGTCGCGGCGTCGGCGGACTTGAGTTCGTCGCGCTCCAGTATGCGCGGCTCTTCGTCGAGCGCGGCGACGAATCGCTTCTCGTCCTCAACCGCGCCTCGCCGCTCGCCGCCTCCCTCCCCGCCAACGTCCGCATCGCGGCGACTCTCGGCTCGTCGCTCTTCAACCCGCTCAACTACCTGCGGCTCGTCCACGCCATCCGCGCCGCCCGTCCCGACGTCGTATTCTTTCACGCCGGCCGCGCCGCCCGCTTCTGCCAGAAGATCCGCGTCTTCCTGCCGCGCACGGTGCGCCTCGTCGGCGTCGCCCACGGGGCGGGCGTCAAGGCATTCCACGAAATGGACTGCGTCGTCGCCGTCTCGGAGTCCGTCCGCCGCGAACTCACCGCCGACTGGCAAGCCCCCGAAGGCCGCGTCCGCGTTCTGGAGAACGCCGTCCGCGTCTCGTCCGCCCCGTCGCCGCGCCCGCCGCGTTCGGCGGCGCATCCGCCCGTCATTGGCTTTCTCGGACGCTTCGACGACTGCAAGGGCGTGGACGTCCTCATCGATGCGTGCGCACTTCTGAAGGAGCGCGGCGTCGCGTTCTCCCTCCGCCTCGGCGGAGCGGGCCCGCTGAACGCCGCCCTCCGCGCCCGCGTGGCGGAGAAGGGGCTTGATGCCGCCGTCACCTTCCTCGGCTGGATTCGCGGCGAAGACGAGAAGGACGCGTTCTTCGACTCCATTGATGTCTTCGCGATGCCCTCGCGCGAGGAGGCGTTCGGCGTCGCCCTCGTCGAGGCGATGGCGCACGCCAAGCCCGCCGTCGTCTCGGACTGCGAAGAGCCGGCGCGAATCGTCCGCACCGCCGACTGCGGACTCGTCGTCCCGAAGGACGACCCTGGCGCGCTTGCGGACGCGCTCGCCGCGCTGCTCGCCGATCCCGCCCGATGCGAGGCGCTCGGCGCGAACGGGCACGCGAGCGCGGCGGTGCATTACTCCGAACGCGCCCTCTCGGACGCCCTCGCGGACGTCGCGGCGAACGGCGAGATCGTGCGCAAGCGTTCGCTCACGCCCGGACGCTTCCGCGTCCTCGCCCTGATGGCGGCGGACGCATTCTGCCTCGTCGCGGTCTGGGCGGCGGCGGTGAACGGCTACAAGGCTCTCGGCTTCGGGCAATACGCCGCGCACCACTACTGGCACCTCTGGCCGATTGTGCCGCTCTTTCTCTTCATCAACGCCATTTCGCGCCTCTACCACGGCAGCGTCCTCTATCCGGCGATGCCGCTTTCGCCCGTGGAGGAGTTCCGTCGCCTCTTCGCCTCCTCGCTCTTCGCGCACCTTCTCTTGATGGCGTTCCTCGGCTTCTCGCGCCACAACCTCGACTACTCGCGTTTCGTCATCGGCTTCTCCGGCATCGCCGTGGGGCTTCTCGCGCCGGCGCTTCGCGACCTCGTGCGGCAGGCGCTCTTCCGCCTGCGCGTCTGCCAGATCCCCGTCGCGCTCGCCGGCTCCGGCGAGACCGCGAAGCGCGTGGCGGCCGTCGTCGGCAACGACCCCTATGTCGGTCTCGAAATCGCGCTCACCTTCGACGAGGCGCACCTGAAGGACATCGTGCGCGAGTCGCAGAAGCGCGACGTGAAGATCCTGCTTGCCTGTCAGGACGAGCGGCTTTTCCGCGTCCAGTTGCGCGACTTCGCCGCGTGGTTCAACTACGTCGAGTATCTGCCGCGCCTCGAGGTCTTCCCCGTTTTCGGCTCGCACGCCGTCTCCATCGACGGCATCGGCGGACTGGAGATGAAGAACCAGGGACGCATGAAGGCCCTCGTTCTCGAAAAGCGAATCGTCGATTTCGCGCTCGCGCTCGTCGGCTTCGCGCTGACCCTGCCGCTCTTCGCCGTCATCCCGCTTCTCATCAAGCTCGACAGCAAGGGACCCGTCTTCTACCGGGCGCGGCGGCTCGGCAAGTGGGGCAAGCCCTTCGACTGCCTCAAGTTCCGCACGATGCGCACGGACGCGGACAGACGTCTCGCCGAAATCCTCGCCGCCGACCCGGCGAAGGCGGCGGAGTTCAAGGCGACCTTCAAGCTGAAGGACGACCCGCGCATCACGCGATTCGGCCGCTTTCTGCGCCGGACGTCGCTCGATGAGCTTCCGCAGTTCCTCAACGTCTTTCGCGGCGAAATGGCGCTCGTCGGGCCGCGCCCGATTGTCGAGAAGGAGGTCGCGCTCTACGGCGGCGACTACGAGGTCTTCCGCCGCGTCCGCCCCGGCATCACCGGACTCTGGCAGTGCTCCGGGCGCAGCGACACGAGCTACGCCCGCCGCGTCGCCCTTGACGTCTACTACATCCTCAACTGGTCGCCCTGGATGGATCTCTGGATCTGCCTCAAGACCGCCACCTCCGTCCTCACCCTGAAAGGAGCCGTGTGATCCGACGATGAACCTCTCCCGATCATTCATCCTCAAGCGCGACCAGATTGCCGTCCTCATCGCCAAGGACTTCAAGCTGAAGTACAACTCGACCGCTCTCGGCTTTGTCTGGTCGCTGCTCGTGCCCCTGCTCACGAGCGTCGTCTATTACTTCGTCTTTGGCGTCATGATGCGCTGGGACGCGCGCAACTACCTTCTCTATCTCATGAGCGGCACGTTCCTCTGGCAGTTCTTCGCCAATGTCATCATCATGAACGGCGGGGTTCTTATGGGCAACTCGGCTCTGCTCAAGAAAACTTCATTCGACCGCGAACTCCTCGTGCGCAGCACCTTCTACACCGAGTCCATCCACTTCCTGCTGACGATCCCCATCCTCTTCGGCATGATGGCGTTCTACGGCGTGTCGCCCGACTGGCTCACCCTCGTGCCCAACCTCGTCGTCAGTCTCGGCTCGCTCATGCTCCTTTCCCTCGGCGTCAGTTATGTCTACGCCGCATGCAACCTCTATTTCCGCGACCTCGAGCGCATCATGAACATCGTGATGATGTTGTGGATGTTCTCCTCGCCCGTGTTCATCCCCGTCTCCAACGTGCCGGAGAAGTATCGCTGGATCTACGACCTCAACCCCGCTGCCGCGATTCTCAACATCTGGCGGGACGTCTTCTACGAACCGGGCTGGCATCCCCAGTCCTACCTGACGGTGCTTGTTGTCGGAGGAGTCGTGTTCTTCCTTGGTCGCGCCGTCTTTCGGAAGATGTCATCGGGATTTGCGGAGATGATGTGATGAGCGAGCCGATCATAGAATTAAACGACGTCTCCAAATGCTTCCGCATTTACCGGCGGCATTATGGACTGAAGAACATCATTCTCCATACCGCTCAATATGTGAAGGACAGAAAGGCGGCGGAGACCTTTACGGCGCTCGACCACGTCAATCTCAGGATTCGCCGAGGCGAACGTGTCGGATTGATTGGGCACAACGGCTGCGGCAAGACGACGTTGCTTTCCATTATCGGCGGCGTCTACCAACGCTTCGACGGCGAGGTCAAGGTGCGCGGACGCGTCTCGATGATGCTCGCCCTCGGCGCCGGCTTCTGCCCCGAGCTCTCCGGGCGCGAAAATATCATCCTAAACGGTGTCCTCCAAGGCCGGACGCGCGCCGAGATGAACGCGCTCATGGACGACATCATCGACTTCGCGGACATCGGGCCGTTCATCGACGCGCCGGTCTTCACCTACTCGTCCGGCATGCAGGCGCGGCTCGGCTTCGGCGTGGCGACGGCAATCGAGCCGGAGATCTTGCTCGTGGACGAGGTGATGGCGGTCGGCGATGCCGACTTCGGCGCGAAATGCGAGAGGCGCATCAACCGCCTCCTCGCCAACGGCACCACGCTCGTCCTCGTCTCGCACTCAATGGCGGACATCAAGAAGTATTGCACCCGTGTCATCCGCCTCGACCACGGCCATGTCATCGCGGATGGAAAAACGGAAGAGGTTTTTGGGAAGGCGAAATGAAGGCGACAGCGAAGAGAGACTGGATTAAAACGGCAAAAGGCCTTGTCAAGGCAATCCTCCCCTATGGCATCGTCTGTTGGTGGCGACGGCGAGTGTGGAACGAATATGTCGACGCCCCCCTTTTTTACTATCGAGGAGTTGCGAAACAGCTCCGACGGGTCGTGAAGTTCTCGCTTCCCTACGGACTTGTCATGAAATACCGAGTGCGGCAGCTCGTCGATATCGACAAGCTGTTCGCTCGCGGCAAGGCGCGACGGGGGAAAGCGGCGCGGGATGTGACACGCGGGCTCAAGACGCATGGCGGCCTCCGCGTCACGTGTGTCATCCCCAACTACAATTACGCCCACTTCCTGAAGGATCGAATCGATGACGTCTTGCGGCAGACCTATGCCGTTGACGAGCTCATCCTCCTTGACGATAATTCGACGGACAACAGCGATGAGGTCATCCGCGAAATGCTGCCCACCTTTCAGAAGCGATTCCCACGCGGTGTCAAATACATCCGTAATGCGGAAAACACGGGCGTCTTTCGCCAATGGCATCGCGGTTTCAAGGAGGCGACAGGAGACCTCGTTTGGGTTGCGGAGGCGGACGACTCGTGTTCGGCGGAGCTCATCGCCAGTCTCGTCCCCTTTTTTGCGGATGAGAAAGTCGGCTTGGCGTATGCGGACTCTTGCGTCGGCGACGAGTTCAATCACGTCACAGAGCCATCCTTCGGACAACTTCTGCTCAGACAACTTCCGCACTATACCCCCCCCCCCCCCCCACACACACACGACGCGAATGAAATGGCATTCCGATTATGTCAACGATGGGCGGCGCGAGATCTTGGAATGTCTGGCGATTCAAAACACCATTCCCAACGCAAGCGGTGTCCTGTTCCGCCGTGCGGCCGTTTTGGACATTCCAACGGACAGCTGGTTCCGCTATCAAGGACTTGGGGATTGGTTCGCCTATCTGCATGTCGCCCTGAACTGGCGAATCGCGTTCTGTGCGCGCGTCTTGAACGGGCATCGTCGACATTCCAAAAGCGTGATTGCCCGCATTCAGGAGCGTGCCATTCGCGAGCATCGGATGATTCAAGAATACATCGCCCGAAAATGCGATTTGCCTCGCGCCACACTCGACGCACAACGGGACTTCATACGTAAACTCTCCCAACCATGAGCAATAACGGCAAGAAATACAAAACTCTGGCCAAGGTCGATCCGACGAGCGCGAACTGTTCGCATTCAATCATGCTGGGCTATGTCACAAAGCCCGCCCCCCTGGTTCTCGACGTCGGATGCGCCTGCGGCGACTTGGGCGTCGCGCTGAAAGAGCACAAGGGCGCGACGGTGTTTGGCCTTGAATATTCAAGCGACAGCATCGCGATTGCCAAGGCGACAGGCGCGTATGAGGACATTCGGCAATGCGACATTGATTTCTTCGCATCGGCGGATGTCGAGGCGTGGAAAGGGATGTTCGATTATGTCGTTTGCGGAGATGTGCTGGAGCACCTCCGGAATCCGACGAGAACACTTTCCGAACTCATCCAGCTCCTCAAGCCAGAAGGGGGCATCGTCGCGTCCGTTCCGAACATCGCGCACATGTATGTCATCGCGCAGTTGATGGGCAATCGGTTCCCCTACACGCCTTGCGGACTTCTCGACGAGACGCACATCCATTTCTTCACAAGCGAGGGCATCGTTGACATGCTCGCGCAACTTGGACTCCTCGCGAAGGAATGTCGGTTCACGATGTGCGGAAAGGACGAGTTCAACGGGCTTGACCCGTGGGGGAATGTTCCTGTCGGAACGCAAAAGACGCTCTTCTCAAAACTGTCTTCGTTTGTTTGCCAGTATGTCTTTTGCGCATCTCGGTCTGACGCGCCAACCGAAACCCTCAAGCTGGAAAACGAAAGGGCGTTGACAATCACCGAGGCGAATGCCCCCGACCACCTTCTCGCCGAACGGCAAATGTTGTTGACATCGCTTGAAAAAACAAAAGAAGACCTTCTCCAAGAGGAACTCGCTTCCCTTCGCAATTCCCGCTCCTGGCGGCTCACGAAGCCGTTGCGGTTCGCGGGCGCATGCGCAAGGAAAATCGTTCACATCCTGCACTTCCTCCAAGACCCGTCCCTCTACCAACTCCCTGGATGCGACGATTCCGCGCTCGTTGAGGGATATCGCCTTGCCGCAAAGGTTGATGGACTCCTCTCGCGAGATGCCATCCGCCACGTCTACCTGATGAGCGGACGCCGCATCCTCGGAACATGCAAGTATCTCATCTACGCCCTCTACCAACGCAAGGAGAATAGCCGTTGGTATCGCGCCGTTCGCTCCACCTGTCGTCGCAAGGCGACAGTTAGCCCCCCCCCCCCCCCACACACACACACACACACACGAATGGCTGACGTGATAAAGCCCATCGCGCTCTATCTTCCGCAATACCACCGCATTCCTGAAAACGATGCGTGGTGGGGCAAGGGCTTTACCGAATGGACGAATGTCCGAAAGGCGAAGCCGTTTTTCAAGGGGCATTATCAACCCCACGTCCCCCACCCAGACATCGGCTACTATGACCTTTCGGATGTCATGGTCATGCGCAGGCAGGCGGCACTGGCGAAGAAGTATGGCCTTTACGGCTTTTGTTTCTACTACTACCACTTTGCCAATGGCAAGCGGCTCCTTGAAAAGCCGATTGACAACTATCTCGCGGCAAAGGAAATCGACTTTCCGTTTTGCTTCTGCTGGGCGAACGAAAACTGGACGCGTCGTTGGGACGGCGGAGAGAACGAAGTCATCATGCCGCAGGAATATGGACGGGAGAACTTGATGAAAATGTTCAACGACATGCTCGCGGCGTTCAAAGACCCGCGCTACATCAAGGTCGGACGCGAGAAGGACATCCCCGTGCTTCTCATCTATCGCGCCGAGATCATTCCGAACGTCAAAGAGGTCATCGCCGAATGGCGCGAGCGAGCCAAAGCGGACGGTTTCAGGGGTCTCTATCTGATCGGATGCCAAAACTTCACGGTGATGGACTTCCGCGAGTTGGGGCTTGATGCGTCCTATGCGTTCTATGTGCCGTGTAAGACGGCGGATGTGCATCATGTCGGCGAGCAGAATCTATGCGTGTCTTCGTATGAGTCAATGGTGAAGGCGAGTTGGCGGGAGGCGGATGTTCCGTATCCGCGCTATCGGATCGTGACGCCATCTTGGGACAATTCGCCGCGTCGAGGGGCGAGCGGCGCGATCATGGTTGGCGCGACGCCACGGAAGTTTGAGCGGCATCTGGAGGACGTCTGTTACCAAACGATTGCCGACGAGAAGACACGCGAGAACGGTTTTGTCTTCATCAACGCTTGGAACGAGTGGGGCGAAGGCGCTCATCTCGAACCCGATGTCAAAGACGGCTACGCCTATCTCGAATCTGTCGCCAAGGTAATGCGCCAGCGCATAGCGTGAGGGGAGCGGGAAAAATGAATTTCAAGAGAATCCTCAAGACGAACAGCGGCTTGACCGCCACGCTCCCTTATGGCTTTGTCGTTTGGCTGCGCCGAAAGTTCTGGCATGAGCAGGAAGACTTCCCTCTTCTTCATTATCCTGGCATAAGGAAGCGCATTCGCAGATTCGTCAAGTTTTGCCTCCCGTATTTTCTTGTGAAACAATATCAGCGCAACCCGAATGTGCAATACGCAGCAATGCGCACCTCGATGTTGAACGAGAGGTTTGGCCCGATTTGTTTCCCTGTTGAGGCTGTCGCTGTGGCGCGTTCTTTAACTGATTCCGTGCCGAATGGGAGAACGGCAGTTTTCGCGATGTTCTCGAAGGACGGGCAGATTAAGGAAACGACGCGGTATTACATCGGCAAATTGGGCGATATTGCAGACAACGTGGTTGTCTTTGGCGATTGTCCGATCATTCCAGATGAAGTCTCTTCGTTGCCGTCGATTGTGCGTTATTGTTCCTTCGGACGACATGGCGAGTATGACTTTGGGTCATATAAGCGGGGTTTTGAATATGTGATGAGCCATCCTGTCCTTGCGAGCAGCAAGGAGTTGCTTTTCTGCAACGACAGCTGTTATGGTCCCATCACTCCTTTTTCGGATGTGTTTGAGAAGATGGCAGATGTTAACTGCGATTTCTGGGGACTATGCGAAAACTACTATGGGCGACGCCATTTGCAATCGTATTTTCTGTTGTTCAAGCGAAAAGTCTTTTGTTCGCGCTGTTTCGCATCCTTTATGCGAAACATTTGCAAGAAGAAATCAGTTGCGGAGGTGATTCTTAATTATGAAATTTCGCTGACACAGATCTTGGAGAAGAACGGATTTGTCGGGAAGAGTGCATTTCACATTGACGGACAAGAGCGGACTTATATAAATCCAACGGTATTCCCCATCTCGCTGATGCAACTTGGCTGCCCATTAGTGAAGGTCAAGGCTCTTCGTGGCTCGGTCGACAACTTTCAAGGAATCGAAGAGACGCTTGCCGTCATTCGTGCCGCCAACAGTGAACTTTGGCAAATCATCAAGAAAGAACTGTGAAAATCGGCCAAAACCTTGCATCCTCTTATGATTGACACCCCTCTCGCGACGTGCCGAGAATTACAATAAAATCGAGGCTCATGGTCAGACCTCAATTCTCGATTTTATTGTAATTCGCGCTTGTCAGGACGCGCACTCTTTTGGTATCATACTCCTATGTCCTCTTCGAATCGCCGCAATACCTCTCCGCGAACTTATCACCATCTGATAAGCCGCATCGCTCACAAGGTCTATTTCATGACCGATGAAGTCCGTAACGACTTCATCGAGATGATTCGGCGCACCGCCGACTTCTGCGGCATTCAGCTCGTTGCCTGGTGCATCATGTCAAATCATTTTCACATCCTTGCCTATCTCCCCGAATCTGAGGATCTTGACGAGGAAGAGATCTTGCGTCGTTATGGCGTCTTGAAGGGTTCAGCCAAACGCTCTGCTCTTGAAAAGGAGCTGGCGAGGCTGCGTATGAACAAGGACGGTAGCGAAGCCGCCGTTGCGGCACGCCTCTCTGACATTTCGTCTTCAATGCACAAGATCGGCATATTTATGAAGATTGCCAAGCAGTGGCTCACGCAGGACTACAACCGACGCTACTCGCATGTCGGGACGCTCTGGGAATCCGTCTACAAGGATGTTCTCGTCCCGGACAGTCCGGCCGAGCTTGCCAAGCGGGCTGCCTATATCCATCTAAACCCCGTCCGGGCCGCCATTGGAACGGCTTTTGACGAATACGTCTGGAGTAGTCTGACTGCCATGAGAAAAGGCGATGACGTGGCCATTCGCGGGATGCGCCGAATTTACGGCGAAGAAGCGTCTCCAAGCGAGATACTTGACGCACACAAGCACTTGATGGCGGAGTTGCTGGAGCAAATCAAGTTCGAGCGGGCGGTGGATGTCGCGCGAAGACGCGAAGCGGGCTTTGAGCGGGCGGCTGATCCATTGACGGACGAGGCAATGGTTGCACAGGCGGCAGAGCATCTCAAGAAAGTCATGGCGGCCGCAGTCGAAGACAAGGAGATCCTGCGAACGCGTGGTCGTCCGAGGCAACGCGACGAATCTTTGTCGGCGACCATTTCTCGGCTGCGCCAGGAGAACCCGAAGATGACCGGTGCGGCAATCGCTGAAGCGACCGGCAAGCCAATCAGCACCATATATTGTTATCTTCGCCAACTGAAGCATGGTCAAATTTACAATAAAATACAGAATTAAGGTCTGACCTATGTTCTCGATTTTATTGTAATTCTTTACGCAATGCCGAATTTATCATGATTGACGTTCTTCTTGCGACATACCGTCCAAACCCGAAGTGGCTGAAGGAGCAAATTGATTCTATCCGCGCCCAGCGTGGCGTGGAGGTGAACCTGATTGTCCGCGAAGACGAGGAAGGCTTAGGCGCTTGCCGGAATTTCGCCGCGCTTCTGGATGAGTCCCGTGCGGCATACATCGCCTACTCTGATCAAGACGACGTGTGGCTGCCGGACAAGCTTGAACGGATGATGGCGAAGATGCGCGAAATGGAGGCGCGTTGGGGCAAGGACGCGCCGCTTCTGGTGTTCTCCGACCTTACGGTGGTGGATGCGGAACTGAAGGTTATCGACCGATCACTCTTCCTCCGGTCGCGCCTGGACCCACGTCGCGTTCTGCCGCGCCAGCTTGCCTTGCAGAACGTTGCCAACGGAAACGCGATGCTCTTCAACGCGGCGTTGCGCGAGAGTGTCCGCCCCATTCCCGCAGACGCCGTCATGCATGATCACTGGACGGCACTGACCGCGTCCGTTTTCGGGCACATTGCCTGTCTGCGCGAGCCGACGGTGCTGTATCGCCAGCACGGAAAGAACGTCTTTGGTGGTGCGAATGTCGGCGGCCTTTATTTTCTTCGTCGTGCCATGCAAGGCAGAAAGGCGTTGCGTGAGCGGCTTTACCTCAATATCCGCCAAGCCGAGGCGGTTGTCGAACGCTTCGGTTCTGCGTCTCCCAGTTGCTTGAAGGCGCTCGTCGGACTTCGCTCGAAGCCGTATCCAGTCCGTGTGTTTGCCCTGCTCCGCCACCGCATCTTCAAGAGCGGGCTTCTCCGCAACCTCGGCACCTGGGCGGTTGTGTAGGCGAAGTTGATTGACGAATGGTTTGGAGGGTCAATACAAAAACCCGAAGAGCCAGAGCGGGATGCGTTCGCCACGGCCGACTTCCGTGTCGTCCACCGCGAGGTGGCTGTTCGGCTCGTCGGCGACCTGGTCGAAGCCCTTGCCTGCGCCGCCGACCTCGAACAGGTCGTTTCTGTTGACAAGGAAGTCTCCCCGTCTCGGACATGACAGCGCGTTCCGTAGTCCGACCTGGTTGTTGAAGAACGTCTCGCGCATCGTCCCGACGTCCGGCGCAGCGGAGAGGACGTGCATCAGGTTCGTGTTGTCGCAGAAGATCTTGCTCGGCGAGCCGAGGTGCTTGAGAGCGTCCGAAGCGGCTTCTCGCTCGACCGCATGCTCTCCGCCACGGCCTCACTTTACGCAACCCTCGCGAAATCATGATAAAACCGCCCTTTGCGTGATAATAAAAGCGCTAGAATTTGCGAAACCTTTGGCATGAATGCGATATGACATTGCCAAAAGGTTGGCATTTTTGCTATTGAGGGAAACGTTCGCGTTGTTGCATTCATTCGCAAGCGTGAAGCACTTGTGTCTTCTCTCTGAAGCCCTCGGAACGGTTGACGTCTGATCGAGACGTGATATCCGACACGCGTCTTCCGGATAGCAATCGTCCACATTTATTCCAATAATTTTGGATTGAGATTCTGTTTTATCGTGATCTTGTTGATTTCTTCGCCCTAAATTTGATATACTTCTACCCATCAGCCGTAAGATGGCTTTGCAAGTGACTTGCTAGGACGGAAATTGAAATGTTCATTAAGCGCGAAATCAACGACTTTCTCTCCAAGCGAATGTTCGCCGGGAAGGTGCTGGTTGTCTACGGACCGCGGCAAGCGGGTAAGACGACGGCCATTGAGCGGTTCCTTGCGGGATCCCCTTTCTCGGGCGACGTCCTCCGCTTTGACGGCGAGGAGACGGCAGACCGGGATTTGCTCGCCGACGCCTCGACCGAAAAGCTCCGACTGCTGATCGGCAACAAGAAAGTCCTGTTCGTGGACGAGGCGCAGAAGATACCGGAGATTGGCCGCGTCCTGAAGCGCCTTTACGACAAACTCAAGGGCGTTCAAGTCATTGCCACCGGCTCGTCAAGCGAAGAGCTGGCGGAAAAGGCCGAAGAGCCGCTGACTGGGCGCAAGTTCGAGTACACGCTCCTCCCCCCTTCGTTTGCGGAGCTCTCCGCCCTTTCCTCGCCGCTTGAAGAGCGACGCCAGCTGGAACGCCGCCTGACCTACGGCTCGTATCCGGACGTGGTGACGCACCCCGGCGACGAGGTCGAGCGGATACGCATGATCGGCAAGGGATACCTCTACAAGGACATCTTGCGGCACGAGTCCGTCCGGCGACCGGAACTGGTCGACAAGATCCTGCGGGCATTGGCCTTTCAGGTCGGGCAGGAGGTTTCCTTCAACGAGATCGCGCAGCTCGTCGGAACCGATGCCAAGACGGTCGCCAAATACGTGGACATACTTGAGAAGGGCTTCGTCGTCTTCTCGCGGAAGAGCTACTCGCAGAACTTGCGCAACGAGCTCAAGAAAAGCCGCAAGGTCTTTTTCCGCGATCTCGGAAT
>CAVFWY010000015.1:0-20054 GCA_963626175.1 Gemmiger sp. | reverse complement strand
GCCGTCGCCGCCGCGGCGGAATCCGTCACCAGCGAATTCGCCGAGCAGGTGCGCGTCGTCGCCTCATGACCGAGCCGGTTGAACGCCAGCGGCGGCAGCCCCGCCTTGCGGGCGAACTCGTCCGCCGTCATGCGCTGGGGCGTGGACATACCGTCGCCGATGAAGAGAATGACGTTTTTCGGATTGGCGAAACAGCAGACTGAAATTACCCAAAAGGCAGCACAAACAAGCGTATTAATCTTCATAGCAGGTTTATTATACCATATTCTTATATCATATTCCGTAATCTATTGTCTTTGTGCCTGACAACGTGCGGCACGGCGGACGGCAACCTCGCTGACCCGCCCTGATGCGCGTCGGCTTGCTCGCCCGCCCCTCCCGCTCCTCACTTCCGTCTTTCTTGTCAATGGAGGATAACCATTCCATTTTTCAACTTCAACTCCAACTTCAACTTCTTTTCTTTTCATCCCCTCTCCCGATTCTCCCGATCACCACGGCTATCCCCCTCCCCCACCCTCAACGGCTATCTCACCAAAATCCGTGAGATCCGTGGTGAACCAATCAGTCGAAGTCGAATAGTGGAGAATCTAGTCAATCCTGTTAATCTTGTCTGAAAGAGCCGCGCAGCGACGGATCGGGCGACGCCCGACCAAGCCGCCGGAGCGACCAGGATGGGTCTGTCACGCAAACGCAAACGCCACATCGTAAACGCCCATTATTCCGCGATTGAAGGACGGGGTGGGTTTTGGTACAATATGCGGCATGAACGAACGAAAGTGGATTCGCGGTGAAATCGCCGCGTGGCGAGCGGAAGGACTGATCGACGGCGCGACGGCCGAGCGGCTGACGGTGCGCTATTCCGCGCCGGACGAATCGCGGCGGACGTTCGCCACGATGCTGGTCGGGACGTTCGGCGCGGCACTGATCGGGCTTGGCGTGATTGCGCTTCTCGCCGCGAACTGGGATTGCTTCGGGCGGGCGGCACGGGCGGCGATTTCGGTCGCGCCGACGGCGGTCTGTGGCGTCTGCGCACTGGTCGCCGTCGCGAAGCGCGTGAAGTCCGCACTGTTTTGGGAGCCGCTCTCCCTCTTGTGGAGTCTCGCCGTCATCGCGGGCACGAGCCTTGTGGCGCAGACCTACCAGGTCGGCGGGAACGTCTCGGATCTCATCCTGCTCGTCGCCCTGCTGACGCTCCCGATCGCGTGGTTCGTGCCGGCGGCGATTTCGCGCATCCTCTGGCTCGCCTTTCCGCTCGTGTGGACGATTTGCCGTCATAACGACTACTTCAGATTTCGAAATGACCTGTGGGCAATCCCGGCGGTCGGGCTTCTCCTGACGGTCGCGTCGATTCCGGGTTATCTGCTCTTCCTGCGCGGCAAACCCGGTGCGAAGACCCTCACGTGGGGGCAGACCCTTTCGGGACTCGCCTACTCGGCGGGACCCGCGATAATCCTCAATTACGCCTTGTGCAAAGCTGTCGACGGTCTTGACCACGAATATGGCGTGGCGGTCTTCTGGCTGTGCGCGGCGATTCCGCTTCTCATTGCGATTCGCCGCAAGATGTCCGTGTGGCCGTATGTCTGCGTGTTTGTCGCGGTTTGCGCGGCGTTCACTCTCAGTTACAGCACGAACCTGCCGTTCTATTGCGCCGCGCTTCTCCTCGGCACGGTCATCATCTGGTGGGGCGTTCGCACGTTCAGCCTCGCCTACACGAACCTCGGCATCATCCTCCTTATTGTATTGATTCTCAGCAAGTTCTTCCAGAGCGACCTGAGTTTCACGGTGAAGGGAATCGTCCTCATCTTGAGCGGCGTGGTACTGACGGCGTTTAACGTCCTGTTTATCCGCTTTCGTCGCGAAAGGAGGGTCAGACAATGAGCAAGCCCCTGCGTCTTGCCGCGTTCGCGGCAGTTCTGGTTGTGCATTTCGCCGCCTTCGCCTGGCTGATCGGGCGTTACGAGCGTCTCGTGACGGGCGGGACGGAATGCCGCTTTCCTTGCGCCGCGTATGACCCGGCAGACCCGTTTCGCGGACGCTACCTTCGCCTGAACGTCGAAATGCCGACTCCTGTTCCGCAAGAAATATTCACGAACGACTGGAGGAGGGGAACGTGGTATCGTCCCTGGCCGCTTGCCGTCAAGATCGAGCCGAGGGAAGATGGCACGGGTCTTTCACGCATTGCCGCCGTCGCCGAGACGCCGACGGACGACGGGCTCTGGTTGCGGAAATGCCCCGTCCGACCGTCATATGACGAGAAGGGGACTGCCCACGTTCTGTTGCCGAATCAGTATTTCCTCAACGAGAACCTCGCGGCGGAAGGCGAACGGGTGCTTCGCGTCCCGGACGCGACGAATTGCGTGGCGGTCTACCGTGTCCGCGACGGGCGAATCGTCCTCACGGGAATCGAGGTGGCGGGTCGTCCAATCGAAGACCTGATACGCGAACGGTTGAATAACAACAAGAAGAAATGAAGACGTCACAATTCTGGTATCCGCTCCCGGAGCGGTTGATTGCCCAGCATCCAGCCGAGAAGCGCGGCACCGAGCGAATGATGGTTCTGCACCGCGACACGGGCGTTCTCGAACACCGCCACATCGCGGACATCGTCGATTACATCACCCCGAACGACTTGCTCGTCGTGAACGACACGAAGGTCTTCCCGGCGCGGCTGATCGGCAAGTGGGCGGATTCGGAAGGTGCGGTCGAGGTGCTGATGATCGCCGCCGCGCCGGAAAGCGAGACGACGAAGGAACTCGTCTGGAACTGTATGCTGGGGAGCGGGCGGAAGTGCCGCGAAGGCCAGGTCGCCGTGTTCGGTCCGAACGAGGAACTGAAGGTGAGGCTGCTCAAGCCGCTCTCCGGCATCGGCATGTGGAAGGTCGAGTTCATCTGCGAGCGGCCGCTGATGGATTTGCTCGACGAGTTCGGGCGAACGCCCGTGCCGCCCTACGTGAAGCGCGAGGGGACGCGCGAGGAGGAACTCGCCGACCGCGAACGCTACCAGACGATTTACGCCAGGCACGTCGGGTCGGTCGCCGCGCCGACGGCGGGGCTGCACTTCACGGCGGAGATTTTCGCCGCGCTCGAGGCGAAGGGCGTGAAGCGCGTCACCGTCACGCTCCACGTGGGGCCTGGGACGTTCCGCCCCGTGAAGGCCGAGAACATCGAAGACCACCAGATGGATTTCGAGGCGTTCACCGTGCCGCCCGAGACGGCGGAGGCGATCAACGCCTGCAAGGCACGCGGCGGCCGCGTCTTCTGCGTCGGCTCGACGACGGTGCGGACGCTGGAGACGGTGGCGAACCGTCCCCGCGAGGCGGGCGACGACGGAAAACTCGTCGTTCCCGGCTCCGGCGCGTCGAATATCTTCATTTATCCGCCCTACACCTTCAAGGTCTGCGACTGTATGCTGACGAACTTCCACCTGCCGCAGTCCACGCTCCTGATGATGATTTCCGCGCTTGCGGGACGCGAGCGGGTGCTGTGCGCCTACGCCATGGCGATTCGTGCGCAGTATATGTTCTTCAGTTACGGCGATTGCATGCTCATCGTCTAATATGGTATAATCTCCCCAAATGCCCCTATTTGTTCCAAAAGACCGCAAGTCGCTGTTCCGCCAGTTCCTGGCGGGGATGTATGACGCCGTTATCATCACCGACCCGAACGGGCACGTGATTGAAATCAATCCGCGTGCCGAGGAGCACTTCGGATATGCGCAGGAAGAGGTCGTTGACCGCCCGATTTCGACATTCATTTCGGGACTTTCGACCGATGTCGTGCAGCGCATCCGCCGCGGACTCGAGGAGAACCACCGCATGCTCGTGGACGGCAACGGCATCTGCAAGGGCGGGCGGAAGTTCTCGTGCGAAGTGACGATTTCGGTGATTGACCTGATGGATCCGTCCGATCTCGTCTTCACCGTGCGCAACACGGAACGCCGCCGCAAGCAGAATGAGCGGCTTCGCACGAAGGAAAACGCCTTTGACGTGGCGAATGCCGCGCTCTTCGCCTGCGACCGCGAGGGATATTTTACCGAGGTGAACCGCGCCTTTCTCGAGATGTTCGGGCTTGAGGACGCGGAAGCCGCCCGCAAACTCCTGTTCACCGACCTGATGAGCGACGCCCCCCTTCCGGAGGACTTCAAGAAGGCCCTTGAGGGCGAAACCTCGACCGTGGGCGTCGTGGCGGAGGCGGAAAACGAGGGGCGTGAGGAAATCGAGGTCAAACTCGCCCCGAATCGAATCGGCAACCGCATTCGCGGCGTTGTCGGCAGCATTTTGAAGGTCTAATCATCCATGCGTCGCGCACCTTTGCATTCGGCGGGGATTACCTCGCTCGCGGTCAACAAGACCGACCCGAAGTTTCTTCAGGACTTTCTCGCCCTCAAGTTCAACCTTTCCCGTCGCACGGCAAAGGCGATGATTGACGGGCGAAACGTGTGGGTGAACCGTTCCTGCGTGTGGATCGCCCGCTTCGCGCTCAACACGGGCGACGTCGTCGAAGTCCCGGCGAACGTCATCAAGGGCGCCGTCCGGCAGTCTTCGAGGGCGGCGACGGACGGCGCGAAGGCGGGGCGCGCGGCGAATTCGTCCGCGTCGGCTTCGCGGCGGCACGTGCGCGTCCTCTGGCAGAACGAGAACTATCTTGTCGCCGACAAGCCGGCGGGCATCGTGAGTTGTGACGACCCGAAGTCGGCGGAGGCGATTCTGCGCGAACAGGAGAAGATTCCGACGCTGGAGGCGGTGCACCGTCTCGACCGCGATACGACGGGCTGTCTGCTCTTCGCGAAGAATCACGCGGCGCATCTCGCGGCGGTCGAGGTTTTCAAGACCCACCAGGTGTCGAAGGTCTATCATGCGATTACGGTCGGCAAGTTCAGGTATTCGCACCAACTGATCAACACGCCGCTCGACAATCAGCCGGCGGTGTCGAAGGTGACGCGCGAAGCCGCGGCGGAAGATGCGAGTTTTCTGCGAATCCGCATTGAAACGGGACGGACGAACCAGATTCGCCGCCACCTCTCGTCCGTCCGCGCACCGATTGTCGGCGACCGCGTGTTCGGGCTGAAGAACGCCCGCGACCCGCGCATGATGCGCGTCTCGCGGCAGATGCTTCACGCCTCGACGCTCGTCCTGCCCGACCCGATGAAGCCGCATGACGAGATTAAGGCGCATTCGCCGCTCCCCGCCGACTTCCGCTCGACCCTCCGCCTCTTCGGCATGGGCAAGTAAAATTTCCTTTGCTTTATCTGCCTATAGTTTACCATATTCTGCCTAATGGCGCACTATGGGTAGGCAGAAAGGTCAGGGTTGCAGCCAAATTCTGGCTTCATGCGGCACTTTGCAGCGCGGCACATTGCGAACCTGCCGGGAAAGATTCAGACTGCCGCGTCCGAAATATGGTATAATTCTCGCCGTCTGCGGAAGGATGCCCCAGCAAGGGGCGGACTGAGGCGGACGAATGATCTTTGATATCGGCGGCGACGCGCCTACAACGCGAAGTCTCGCCGCCATCATCAAATGTGCGCAAGCGCATTTTTTGCTTCTACCGAAAACCGCTAATTTGACGTACTGAAGCGAAGGATGTGGCTGCGCAGGCCTGCATATAAGAGGGCGCATTATGCGCTTTTTTCAGTATGCCCGCTCTGCGTGCCCGTTCTTGGTATTTCAGTACGGGTTCTTAGCGGTGCCCTCGGTAGAGATATCTTGAACGAGGCACGCGCTTCTTTGCCGCTGGCATGTCTCCTCGTCTCTCTCACGACGCGGCAAGGAAAACGATATGGAGTATCAGGTCTTCAGGACGCCTACGTATTCGGAGGCGGTCGACAGGGTCGCGGCGTTGTCTTTCATCCCATGGCGCGAACTCGAATCAAAGAACGTCCTCGTCACTGGCGCGTCCGGCCTGATCGGAAGCCACTTGATTGACGTGTTGCTTCGTCGCAACCGAGGCGGCGCCAACATCAAGGTCGTTGCCGTCGGACGGAACGCCGAACGGCTGAGAGAACGATTCGGCGACGGCGTGGCGTGCGTCTCATGGGATATGTGCAACGGCGAGGCGCCTTCGTTCGGCTGTCGCCCGGACCACATCGTCCATCTTGCCAGCAACACTCATCCGTTCGCCTATGCGACCGATCCGGTCGGAACGGTCATGATGAATGTCGTCGCGACCAAGACGCTGCTCGACTGCGCGGCGCAGAGCCGCGCGCGTTTCGTCTACGCCTCGTCCGTCGAGATCTACGGCAAGAATCGCGGCGACGTCGACTTGTTCTCCGAGGACTATTGCGGCTACATCG
Source organism: Gemmiger sp. (assembly GCA_963626175.1). Classification (GTDB taxonomy): domain Bacteria; phylum Verrucomicrobiota; class Kiritimatiellia; order RFP12; family UBA1067; genus UBA1067. The sequence continues at coordinate 13,762 of CAVFWY010000015.1, read as the reverse complement.
ACTGCAACACGCTTCGTGCGGGGTATCCCGAATCGAAGCGATGCGGCGAAGCACTTTGCCAAGCGTATCGCGAGCAATGCGGAGTCGATTTCGTCATCCCGCGTCTTGCGCGTTGCTACGGCCCGACCTTGCGTCCCGACGACACGAAAGCGCTATCGCAATTCTTGGGCAACGCGCTGCGAGGCGAGGACATCGTCCTCAAAAGCGAAGGTTTCCAGCACTTTTCGTATCTGCACGTCAGCGACGCGGTCTCGGGATTGCTGACGGTCATGCTGAAAGGAGAGTCCGGCAACGCCTATAACCTTGCCGACAGCGCTTCGGACATCACGCTTCGCGACTTGGCGACGCTCATCGCCGCCGAGGCCGGACGCAAGGTCGTGTTTGACTTGCCCACCGCGACGGAACGGGTCGGGTTCTCCACGGCGACGACGGCGCGGTTAGACAGCCGCAAAGTTCGTACGCTCGGATGGTCGGCACTCTACGACATCAAGTCAGGCATTCACGAAACATACGCGACGTTGAAGACGGCAATGGAGGAGGCAAAATGACAGTTGCACTTTTGACAGCGGCAGGGATAGGCACACGGATGGGGCAAGATGTCCCCAAGCAATTTCTGCACGTCCACGACAAGCCAGTCCTCGTCTACACGATGGAACGCTTCCAGAACAATCCGCAGATTGACGGCATCTTCGTCGTCACGCTTCCGACGTGGACGGACTTCGTGCGAGCGTATGCTCGCCAGTTCGGCATTACGAAATTGCGTGGCGTCGTGGCTGGCGGAGCGACGGGGCAGGAGTCCATCCGCAACGGCCTTGACGAAATCGCGCAGAGCTGTCCGCAGGATGTCGTTGTCATGATTCACGACGGCAATCGGCCCTTGGTCGACAATGACGTCATCTCCGACAGTCTCTCCGTTTTTCACGAGCATGGCTCGGCCGTTGCTGTCATCCCCTGCACGGAAGTCGTTTTCAAGAGCGAGAACAACTCGGAATCGCTGGACGAGATTCCGCGAGAGCTTCTTTATCGGACGCAGACCCCGCACACATATGCGCTCGGCAAACTTCTCTGGGCCTGCGACCAGGCGAGGCAGCGCAGCCTTTCCGGCATGGCCGCCATGTGCCAACTTATGAGCCGCCTCGGCGAGACGACGTATTTCTCAAAGGGAAGCGAGAAGAACCTTAAGCTCACGACGATGGATGACATTGACATCTTCAAGGCGTTGCTTTCCGTCGAGAAGAGCGGATGGGAGAGAACCTGATATGATTCCGAAATCGTTTTACGAAGAAGAGGCGCGCACAATCAAGGTGAGCCGGCGCGTCAAGAAGCTCTGGACCTGCCTCCTCGACCTGCTCGTCGAGTTCGACCGCGTCTGCTCGAAGCACGGCATCAAGTACGCCGTCGACGGCGGCACGCTCCTCGGCGCCCTGCGCCACGACGGCTTCATCCCGTGGGACGACGACATCGACCTGATCATGAAGCGCTGCGAATACGAGCGCCTCTGCGCGGTCGCCGGCGAGTTCGTCCACCCCTACTTCTTCTAGAACAAGGACACCGACCTGATGTCCCTGCGCGGCCATGCGCAGCTCCGCAACAGCGACACCACGGGCATCCTGAAGTCCGAGACGGAGAACGGCCGCCCCGTCTACTCGTTCAACCAGGGCATCTTCATCGACATCTTCGTCTTGGACAACGTGCCGGACGACGAGGACGAGGCGGCCGCGTTCATGGCCGACCTTCAGCGGCAGAAGAGCCGCCTCTCGCGCGTTCGCGCGAACATGCGGCCGCTGTCGCTTCGGATGATCCGGCATTTTGTCAGACATCCCTCCGCCTTGCGCGACGTCGTGCAGCAGCGCATCTACGACGCCTTCCACAAGACGCCGCTGTTGAAGAGGCTGGCGGACGAGTTCGACAACGCCGCGCAGAGATACGACGGGGTGAAGACGAAGCGCTTCTCGCACCTGACCTTCATGCCGAACCCGCCGAAGAAGCTGCTGTTTGACAGCACGATTCTGGACGACCTCACGGAGCATCCGTTCGAGATGATCCGCGTTCCTGTGCCGGTCCGCGCGGACGAATACCTGTCGCAGCTCTACGGCGACTGGCATGAGCACGTCGTCGGGACGAGCTTGCACGGCGGGCTGATCGTCGACACGGAGCGGCCCTACACCGACTACCTGAAGGGGTGATGGCGGAATCCCTCAAGAGCAAGGCCGCCAAGGGCATGGCCTGGACGGCGTTCGAACAGGCGCTGATGCAGCTCGTGCGCTTCGCCGTCGGGATCGTCCTCGCGCGGTTCCTGATGCCGGCGGACTACGGCATCGTGCCGATGCTCTCGCTCGTCTACGCCATTTGCGGCACTTTCATCGACTCGGGCATGGGCGCAGCGCTCGTGCGCAAGAAGGACCGCACGGACCTCGACTACTCGACGCTATTCTACTTCAACCTCGGTACGGCGGTCTTCTTCTATGTCTGCCTGTTCGTCGCCGCGCCGTGGATCGCGCAGTTCTTCAGGATGCCGATCCTGACGTCGGTCACGCGGGTCACGGCGCTCAGCTTCGTCGTCGGCGCGTTCGGCACGGTCCAGCGCACGCGCCTTAACATCGCGCTCGACTTCAAGCCGATGACGCTCGTCGACCTCTCCATGTCGATCCTCTCCGGCGTCGCCGGAGTCTTCATGGCCTGCCGGGGCTTCGGCGTCTGGGCCCTCGTCTGGCCCGGCCTCGTCACGTCTGTCCTCGGCACGGCGATCATCTGGCGCCTCACGCGGTGGCATCCCCTGCTCGCGTTCTCCCGGAAGTCCTTCCGCGAGATGTTCGGCTTTGGGTCGAAGATCCTCTGCTCGTCGCTCGTCAACACGGTCTACGGCAACCTGAGCACGCTTGTCATCGGCAAGTTCTACACGCCCGCCGACCTCGGGCTTTACGGACGCGGCCAACAGTTCCCCGCGTTTCCGAGCGGCTTCGTCCTAGGCACGATCCTGCGCGTCACCTATCCGCTGCTCGCGAAGATCAACAACGAGACGCCCGAGCGCATGGCGGACATCTACCGGCGCGTCCTGCGGATGCCGGTCTACATCCTCGCGCCCGTCCTCGCGGGCATCGCGTGTGTCGCGCATCCGATGGTGGACGTGCTCCTGGGCGAGAGATGGCTGGGGTGCGCGACGTTGGCGCAGATCGCCTGCTTCGGCTGCCTGTGGAGTCCGTTGACCCACATCAATCTGAACCTCCTCTACATCAAGGGACGCTCCGACCTCGTGCTGAAGCTCGAGTTCGTCAAGAAGTCGATTGCCTTTGCGATGCTCGTCACGTCCTTCCGCTTCGGCGTGACCGGCATCGTGACGGCGATGGCGCTCTACGAGTTCGTCGCCTATTCCTTCAACTGCATCTACACGGGGAAGTTCATCGGACTGGGCGAGCTGCGGCAGCTGCGGCTCTTCGCGCCGGTCTTCGTGAACGTCGCCGTCATGGCTTTCCTGACGCGGCTCGCGATGGAAGTCTCTGACGTCTCGCTCGTGAAGCTGGCCGTCGGCATCCCCGTCGGCATCCTGAGCTACGTCACGCTCTCGTGGATCGAGAAGGACGAGACGTTCATGGAAATCTACGGGATTTTGCGCGATCAAGTCAAAAACGCACTACCATCCCATGAGGGCGTAGTTGGATTGCGGAGGCCTTGATAGACGCATTGGCCAAGCGGCTGACTGCCGAATTTGGAACAGGGTTCGGGCGAGTAAACCTATTCGCCATGCGGAAGTTTTATCTGGCGTTTCCAAAAGTTCAGACACTGTGTGAACAATTGAGTTGGAGTCATTACCGTCTGCTCATCACGGTCGAGAACGAGGAGGCGCGGCAGTATTACGCCGAAGAATGTCGCAAGTCGATCTGGAGCCGCCCCGTTCGGATGTGTGCGCCTATTCGTAATGGGTCGCGCATTGAGCAATCAGGAGCTTCTGGTCGTCCCCGTCGCCAGATAGCTTGTAGGGGAGAACACAATCTGCATGGCAAACTCTCCTATGCGTCGAGTAGTTCATGGGTTTGACCTTCGCCGCGTTCAAGCGAACGGATTGACTTGGCGAGAACGCGCTGGTTGGCTTCTGACCAAAAAGGATCTGGACTTTCCGTAATCACGTCAAAGGGTAGACGGCGGCGGATAACCGATTGGCGCAGGAAGAGACGAATGGCACTCGACATATCGAGTCCTGCGTTTGAAAAGAGCATTTCGGCCTCTTGGCGGAGGGAGGGGTCAATGCGAACTTGTAGTGATGATGTCGTCATGTTGAAATCCTCTGTCGTTCAGATGGCGTGTATTATACGCTTTATCGGTGATAGACGCAAGATGGCGGCGGCATCGCGCTGGCGAGCGCCGCCCCCGTCACAAGCCGGACAGCGAATTCGGATTCAGCAGAAACGGGATGACGCCCATGTGGACGATACCGTCCCGGTCAGTCTGCGGGTCACCATAGCCGCCTGTGACGATGACCTTTCTAAAGAAGTCCCCCGTGCTGCGCAGGGAGGTTGTCTCTTGTCGCATCTTCGCCTCGTTCTCCATCTTCAACGCCGACTGGATGTAGATCCGGTCGCTGCCGCGATTGACGATGAAATCAATTTCGTGCTGGCGGATGGACTGCCGCCCGTTCGCGTCCCGCGAGGAAATCGGCACGACGCCGACATCAACGCTGAACCCGCGCCTGAGCAGTTCGTTGTAGATTGCGTTCTCCATCGGATGGCTCAGGTCGGTGTCGCGGAAGTTGAGTCGAGCGTTTCGAAGCCCCGTGTCTGTCGCGTAATACTTGACCGGCGAATCGAGATAACGCCGCCCCTTCACCTCGAAGCGGCGAGCGTGCGCGAACAGGAATGCGTCTTCAAGAAGATCAATGTATTTCTTGAGTGTATGGTCGCTGGGGCGGATCTTCCATCGCGAGTTCATCGTGTCGGCGATGCGATGGGGATTCGTCAGCGAGCCGATGTCGGACGACAGGATGTCGATAACGCTCGAAATGACGAGGTCGTCCTTGAGTGAGAGCCTTTCGCAGATGTCGTTGAGGTAGACTTCCGTGAACAGCCTCTTCAGATAGGCGGCACGCTCGCCGTTGTCGTCCGTCAGTGTCGCGACAGGCATACCGCCCCAGGTCAGGTAGCGGAGAAGCGACTCTTGCTTGTCCGTCATTCCTGTCGCCGCCAGATATTCGGCGAATGAAAGCGGCCAAACGCGGATTTGCTGCCCGCGGTCCCTGAAGTTCGTGGCGATGTCACTTGAAAGCGTCTTTGAGTTTGACCCCGTGACATAGACGTCCACGTTTCCGAGATTCCGCCAACCGTTCAGCGTGTCGTAGAAAGTCACGAAGGCATCTTCGCGGTCTTCCGGGGCAAGCGATGCCAGGTCGATTCCGGGAATTGGCATCTTGAGAGAGCGCTGAATTTCGTCGATGAACACGAAATATGGGTTCTTCCCTTTTCTGACGCGCCCCCGCACATAGGCATCCAACTTGTAGGGGTCGCGCAACGACAAGGATGCCTTGTCATCCAAATCGACCGAAATGATGTGATCGGGCTTGACCCCTTCCGCAAGAAGCCGATCACGGTAGAGATGGTTCAGCAAGTAGGACTTTCCACATCGACGAATGCCGGTGATGACTTTCACAAAGCCATTCATCCGCCGCGCGAGCAGTTTCTCGACATACGAGTCCCGCTTGATATCCTTCTCTACCATCTGCAACTTCCTTTAATTTGTTAAGTGATTTTGCAGTGCGTATTATATCATAGTTTAGAGATGCCTGAAGAATTCAGCAGCGGATCTGCAGTGGGGTGACAAGCCCGCCCGGAGGAGTCCTCACAACTTGCCGTGCGCGAGGACGATGTCCACCACGTAGCGAATCGGGTCGCCCCGCGGAATCTCGTCGAGATGCTCGTTAATCTCCGCCATAACCTCATTCGCGACGGATTCCTCCACCTCGCGGTCGAGGAACGCCTTGACCTCCGGCGTCTCTTTCAGGTAGATTGCGAAGGCCTCCTGAAGCGCCTTGTCGCCGTCATCGTAGCCAATCGCGGCCATGCGCGACTCCTCGCGAAGTGCCCACATCCACTTGTCCTTGATGAGGTTGGAGAGTGCGCGGGCGAAGTTCAGCACCCGCTCCTTCGCCGTCTTGCCGACGTTCATCGGAAGTGCGCCGCCCTCTTTCATCACACGATAGAGCATCAGTCCCGTCACACCGTGGAAACGCTTGCCGCTCAGGGCAACGGCGTTGATGACGATGCTCTTGAGCCGTTCATCCGTCAGCAGATTGCCGCGAACTTCCAGTTCGGCGGCGCGGCGTTCGACCTGGCGGACGCGCTCGGCCTCCTTGCGGGTGCGTTCCGCCGCCGCAGCCTTCAAGTCCTGTTCGGGGGCTTCGCCCTCCTCCGGGCGTTTCGGCGGCGCACGGTGTACGAGCGGCATTTTGAGACGGAAACGCCGCCGGAAGTTGGCGTAGAGGTTGCGCAGGCCCTGGGCATTCCGCCGGTAGGTGAAGGCGCGGTCCTGAAGTTCGAGAAGAAGCCGCATCGACTGAAAAAGCGCCGCTTCCGCCTCGGTATCGAATTTCTGGACGTAATCCTCGTCACCCGTCAGGCGATAGGCGTTGACTGCTGATCCCTCGCGGTCAAGATAGGCATCCGACAGGCGCACGGCCTCGGCCTCCGTGAGACGCAGTCCTGGCTCGTCGTTGGGGTTGATGCGCCGCGCAAATTCGCGGACGAACGACTCCGTCCGGACGCAGAGGTCGCAAATCACCTCGCCGTTGCGGCGAAGGCGGTCAAGATCGACGGGGCGACCGCGCTGTTGCGCTTCGACGGCCTCGTTGTAGATGAGACGGTTGAGATCCCATTCGCCGCGACGCTTGAAGATCCGCTGCGCCTCGGGCAGAATCGGGATGCGGTCGCGGATGTGCGCCATGACGGCTTCCTTCGCCTCGTGAGCCATCCGCACGGCAGGCAACGACTCGATGACATTGTCGAGATCGCCCCCGGCCGCCCGCGCCACGCGGGGAATGAACGACTGAAAGGCGGGATGCGAAAGCGCGTCTTCCTCCGAAATGCCGAATTCCTCGGCAAAGGCGCGGCGAAGTCTGCTGACGTTCGTCATGACGTCGCCACCGGCATTGAACAGGCACTGGCCGAGTTCGTTCAGTTTCCCGGTGCGCGGCGAGAAGAACGCCTTACTGCCGAGATTGCGCTCGACGCCAGCAAGCTGGCGCAGGACGAGCGGACTCGGCACCCCCGGAGGAATCTCGGCAATCGCGGTTCGCCTCGAATTATCCCACTTATCGTCAATCTCCGGGTCCTTCAGGATTTCCGCCTGAAAGACGTCCCCCACGCTGGCGAGAATAGCCGCCTTCACGACGCTGGACGGCGCATTGTCGATGCGCTCCTGAACGGCGTCGAGGGCGCGGGCGCACAGTCTTCTCAGCAGCCGCGGATTGGCAATCTCATTGTTCAGGTCGATGTAGTCGTCCTTGACGTCAAGCGGAAGGTTCGTGAGCACGTCAATCGCGAGATTGATGAACGTCTCCTCGTCCGTCTCGGCGAAACCGGCCTCAAGATTGTCGATGACTAGATCGAGCGTCTCGGGGTCGAACGAGTCGAACTGCGCGATCTGCTCGGCGACAATCCGTTCGGCGGTCTCCGGCGACATCGCGCCCTCGACCCGGACGACGCGACCGGAGCCGATTACCGAAGCGTATTTCGCGGTGGAGAGATGGCGCATCTCGGAATTGGTGATGGCTGCGCCGAAGTGGTCGGCGACGTCCGTTTCGCCGTCCTTCCACCACTTGTCGCCAAGTTCCGCTCCGTCCGTCTTCTTGCCGTCGAAGGTCGTCCATGCGAATATCACCGTCTCACCGCGTGACTTGAAGAAGTCGAGACCGAGTTTGCTTGTCTGCCGCCAGAAGGCGGTCATCGACACGTGGTTGAGGACGCGCCGCACATCGGCCGCCTTTTCCTGCGGCGCATGGCGCGAGATGATTTCATCGATCTTCGCCTCGATTCCCGCACGGTCGAGTTCGCCGAAGTCCGTGTCGACGATTTCGAGAATCACATCCGTCAGCGAGCCGGCCATGAGGTTCACGTCGGGGAACTCACGGATGATTCGGGGATCGATGTTCTTGCGAATCATGTCGTTGACGGCGGCGGTCAGCCCGCGGCGGGCGATCTCGCCGGCCCAGCCCGTCCGCTTGCCCATCTCCGCGTCCGACCGAGCCTTGCGGATCTTCGAGAAGAGATCCACGTCGTGCCAGCGGAGGAACTTCGCCCAGTCCGTCTGGTCTTTCCGGGAGATGTGGTTGCGTTCTGCATCGACCGGGTCGTAAGGCCACCTGTTGCGGTCGTTGTCGCGCACGAAGGCGATCGTCAGAGCCGCGCTCTCGTCCTCGCCGCAGAGGCCGATGGATTCGTTGTAGTAGTTGATGGCCTGCGCACTCATCGGCGCACCGGTCTTTCTGGATTCCTCACACGCCATCAGCCCGAAGCGGCGCACGCTCGGGTCGCGGATGGCGGAGAACCCGTAGAGCGCGAACTTCCCGTTCGCCGACTTGGCGATCGCGTTCTTCTCGGTGCGGAACGCCCGCTGCGCGTTCTCGCGGTAGCCCGTCACGTAGGTGACCTTTCCGAGGTCCTTGGCAAGCGAATGCCGCGCAACGAGGTCTTTCAGGCGGTTCAGCACGGCCGTGCGCTGCGAGCCGCGAATGATCCCGTTGATGAGATTGTACTCGGCGAAACGGACGCTGGGGGAGTTCGGATCGGCGAACGAAACGCAAAAGGCGCGACCGCCCACTTCAATCGTCATGTCGCGGTATTCCCGTGGCGACCCGTCAGGTGCGCGAAAGGCGTCGAGCGTGATGTCCTGTGCGTTCCGGAATGTTGCGTCAACTTGAATCGGCATGGTCGGTCTCCTTCTCTTTTTCGGACTCGTGGCTTTTCCGCGCTGTCTACGCGCCTGAACAGCCTGGGTTACAGCGTTTCGGCGATGCCCTTCGCGAAGGCGACGAAGCGGCCGAGTTTCTCCGGCCAGGTCGCTTCGGTGAGGTTCGCATAGGAGAGCGAGACGTAGGCGATGAGCGTGCCGCTCACGGGATCGCGACCGACGGCGGGTGACTCGCCGACGAGCGGCCCGAGCGCGAGGTCGAGGAGGTCGAGCATCTGCGCGTAGCCAATGTCCTCCTTCAGTTCCTGCGCGACGGTGGCGGCGAGCGTCAGCCGCCCCTCCTCGTCATTGCGCGAAACTGTGACGGCGAAATCGCCATCGACGAGAAGTTTCGCATTGCCCTCGTCGTCAAACGGAATGTTCAGGTCAAGTGTCATTGTCTTTTCCTTTCCTTGTCAGAATGGGTTATGAAGCTTCTTCAAAACTAACGTTGTGGGTGAATTCACCGACACAGGAGTTCGTGCCGTCCGGCTCGACTCGGTAACTGTAGCGTATGTCGATGTCCTTGCGGTCGGGGTCGGTCGCATAAGTGATGACGAACGCCCCGTCGTCCTCGCGGCGGATGTCGAATGTCATCTTCGTGTGCGCCAGATCCTTGACTTGTTCGATTGTGGAGAATGGCACGAGCGCGGCCTGCGTCAGCCCGAGGAGAAGAACCTTGCGCTGGGCCTCGGGCATCCGGTCGCCGTAGTGCGCGTCGAAGGCCGCGACGAATTCATTCACCTTTTCAGCGAATTTCTTCCGAGGCGGGGGTTGCGCGGGCTGGTCTTCGTTCTGATGCACGTCGGCGAAGACGGCGGCGAAGTCGAAGGTTTCCACATCCTGCCCGTCGTGCAGCCTGACGATCGGATTGTCGCGGTAGAAGTCCGCCATAATCTGGTTCCGAATGGCGTTGTCCGTTTTGACGAGCGCATCCGCGATCGGATAGAGCGGCGGCGCGGCCACGAAGTCCTGTGCGGCGTTCAGCTTGAACGTCGGGTCTTTCGCCCGTACACGGATGCCCGCCGAGAAGCTTATGCCGGAGAAGACCACCGGCAGGAAGAGTCCGGACATCTCGGTGAACGTCATGTTCGGATAATCCCTCAAGCCGCCGCACTGGGCGAGCAAGTCGTCGCCGAGGCGGAAAAGACGTTTGAAGAAGGCGTCGGAGAAGGCCCGCGAGCCGAAGCCGCCCGCCATGCCCTCCGGCAGATCTTCGTCGAAGCACGCCTTCCAGACCGTTTCGCCCGTCAGACGCCCTTCGGGCTGAAGCCGTCGCATTTCGGGTATCTTTTCGGAGACGAGCGCGAGCGCGAAGCCCGAATCGGGTCCACTGTTGTCGCGGCTGGCGTCCGCCAGAAGGGCGAGGGCGACGTCGGCGCGGTCGGTGCGCTGGTCACGTGGTGACCCGGCGAGAAACGTCGTCGTCTGCGCGCCGACGCAGAGGCTCGGGCGAACACTCGTCAGGAGTTCGGCGTTGAGATGGAACGCCTGCAGCGTAATGGTGAGATACGGCGAAGTGAAATCGCGAATGCCGCGGGCGACTTCTGCCAAGTCCGTGGTCACATGGCGGTTCGGGTCGTGAATGTCGCGCTCGACCATTTCCATGAGAAACGCCTTCGCCTCGTCGGTGAGGACGACGCCGGGCTTGCCGTCCGTCGGGTTTGCGATTACATTGAGCGCACTCTGCACGGCATCGGGGACATTGCGGTAATGTTCAACCTGATCGAGTCTCGCGTTGTCCGCCGCCTGAGGACGAATGCGGCTGATGAAATCGCCGACGCGGAAGTTCTTGCCGTCCGGCTCGATGCGATAACTGTAGTGCGCCTCGACCGGGTTGTCCGGCAGACTCGAATAGGTCAGCGTGATTGCCCCGTCGTCTTCGCGGTGGATGTCGATATGAGCCTGCGAATGCTCGCCGCCGATGCCGACGAGAGCCGTGAACGGCACGAGACCAACCTGCGAGAGGCCGATGAGCAAGAGGTTGCGCTGGACGGGCGTAATCCGGTTCCCGAAGACCCTGTCCACCTGACTGACGAACGTGCGCACGTTCGGACGGAACGCATCATCGCTCAACCCCTGCCCTTCGAGCGAACGGAAGTCCGCCGTCCCCTCGGCCATTCCGGCGGACATGGTGATGACCGGGAAGTTTCGCTTGAAGTCCGACACCAGCAGATTCTCAAGGTCTTGCTCCGTCTTGACGAGCGCATCCTCTGCCGTGTAGAGCGGCCGAGCCGACACGTAGTCCCGCGTCGCGTCCGGCACGAACTTCGGATCGCCCACGCTCCTGCGGATGACCGACGTGAAACTCGCCCCGTTGAAAAGTCCGCTTCCGACCAGGGGATACTTCACGAGCATCCGGTCGATTGTCAGCCCCACGCCCTTAATCGCCCCCGTGCCGTGCTTGGCTGTCAGATCAACGGTCAGACGGTCCAACCGCGCCAGAAAGGCGTCTACGAACGACTTCGAATTGAGCACGCCGGCCGATTTCGGGATGCTTTCGCCGAAGCACGCCTTCCAGACCGTCGCAGCCGTCAGGCGTCCGTTCGGCTGAATCTGCCGCATCTTCGGCATCTTCTCGGCGACAAGCGCCATCGCGAACGAGGTGTAGGCCAGATCGGCATTGTTCTTCAGGAAGGCGAGGGCGACGTTGGCGCGGTCGGCGCGTTGCCCGCGCGGCGACCCGATGAGGGAGGCCGCCATCTGCTCCGCGCGTCCCACGCTCATGTAGGCGCGGGAAAGGACGGCGGAACTGAGGTTGAACGTCTGCAGCGTGACGATCAGATACGGCGAGGTGAAGTTGCGGATGTCGCGGGCGACGTCGGCCATGTTCGTGACCTCGCGCTGTTCCGGGTCGCGAAGGTCGCGCTCGATCAACCCCATGAGGAACGCTTTCGCCCTGTCGTCGAGAACGACGCCGGGACTGCCGTCCGCCGGGTGTGCAATCGCATCGACCGCGCCCTGCACGTGATGCTGCACGAGGTCGGAGATGTAGACCCCGTATTGGACGTTGCCGAATTTTGTGACGACTCCTTCGGACGAAAGCGACTTCGTATCGCCGTTGCGGAGTTCCTGCCAGACGTCGAAGCCCGTCGTGTCGCGGATGGCGTTCATGACCTTCGCGACAGTCTTGCGGTCGAGGAGATTTTGCGTTTCGACCTGATTCCCGTCCGCATTCATGCCAAGTTCGCGGCGAACGGAGGCAAGCGTCTTCTCGAACTGCTCCCGCGTCCTCGGTGAGGCATTGGGAGCGGTGGCGAGCATCGCCGTTGCGATTTCCGACAGTTTTGTGCGGAGTTCGTTGCAGCTGTTGCGCATCTCGGCGGAGGGCTTACCGCCGCGTTCGCGCCAGTGCGTGTTGAACTTCACCACGCGACCGTCGAGAATGCCGAGGTTGCCCTTGCCGCCGGATATCCCCTCGGACGAGCCAGACCCATAGGCCAATCTCGCGATTTGGGCGAGCGCCGCTTGATTCCCGAGTCCCCTGATGTCGATTGCCATGGGTCTGTCACCTTTCATTTTTCCGTTCAGTTCGCGACCGCCGACTCCGCCTGCGGATTCTTGCGGCAGACGAGGTCGCCGACGCGGTAGTTCGTGCCGTCCTTCTCGATGCGGAAGCTGTAGCGCGCCTCGACCGGATTGTCCTTGTCCGGCAGGCTCTCGTAGGTCATGACAATCGAGTCGTCCTTCTCGTCGCGGGTGATGCTGACCTGCGCCGACGAGTGCTCGCCACCGACGCCGAGGAGCGCCATGAACGTCGCGAAGCCCGCCTGCGTGAGGCCCATCTGCACCACGGCGCGCTGTTCTTTCGAGATGCTGTTCCCGAACACGCCGTCCATCTGGTCGAGGAACGCCTTCACGTGCGGACGGATCGTCCTGTCGTTGATGCCCGTCCCCTTGAACTGACGGAAGTCGCTCGTCGCCTGCGTCTCGCCGTTGCGCGTCTTGACGACCGGGAAGTTGCGAGCGAAGTCGAGGCAGATGCCCTTCATCCGGTCTTCGTCCGTCTTGATCATCGCGTCATGGACGGTGTAGAGCGTCGGCGCCGCCACGTAGTCGCGATTGACGTCCGGGACGAACGTCTTGTCATCCACGGCATTGCGCATGCACGCCGTGAACGACATTCCGTTGAAGAGGCTGGTGCCGGCGAGAGCGGCAAAGAACATGAGGTCGGAGCCCTTGTGCTCGTCCCCGCCGTAGCGGACGGCGGTGGCCGTCGCCAGCTGCCCGAGACGTGCGAAGAAGGCGTCGGAGAACGTGCGCGAGCCAAACGCGCCGGCCTTTTCCGGGGCCGGCTCGCCAAAGCACGCCTGCCAGACCGTCGCGCCCGTCAACCGTCCCTGCGGCTGGAGCTGCCGCATTTCGGACATCTTCTCGGAGACAAGCGACATCGCGAATCCCGAGAGGAAACGGTTGTCGTCGTTGGCCTCCGTCAGGAGGCTGACCGCGATGTCGACGCGGTCGGCGCGCTGTTCCTTCGGCGCGCCGGAGAGGAAGACGATCGACTGCTCCGCCTTGCTCAGGCTCTCGTGGGCGTTAATCAGGGCGGGGCCGCTGAGGTTGAACGTCTGCACCGTGTAGATGAGATACGGCGAGGTGAAGTTGCGTATGCCTCTGTCCAGCTCGTCGTGCGTCGGCACGGGCAGCCCGGCGGCCTCGCGCGCGGCGACGTCGCGGTCGATGAGGTCCGTCAGGAACGTCATCGCATCCTTGTTCAGCGTCACCCCCGGCTTGCCGTCCGCTGGGTGTTTGAGCGAAGCGACGGCGTCCCGCGCAATCGAGGCGAGGTCGAAGCCGCTGCGGACGCTCCCGAACGTCGTGTCGACGCCCC
>CAVFWY010000014.1:0-20352 GCA_963626175.1 Gemmiger sp. | reverse complement strand
CTGATGCGTGACGAGATCCGTCATCAATTTCTGTGCGACTGGCGTTTCCATCGACTTTCCTGTCTCTGCTTGCACTCTATCTTATTTCCAGATTGCGTTTTGCTGAAACTTTTTTCAGAAAATCTCGCGAAAGCGCAATGGGCGATACAAACCCACTCCACACGTGATTATATCAAAATCCGCGTAGCCACGCCTGACTTGTTGCCCGTGTGTGAATCGGTCTTTTCGGAATGTGCGCAAACAGACTTAAAATATTCTGCGCAAAAGAGGTCAAAAAGCCTGTTCGCGGACTTGACCTTGTGGTATAATGTCGTCGTCTCTCCGAGGTGGAGGGATTGACGGGCTTGTCCGCGCCGCAAAAAAACAGGGCAAACAAAAGCAAAAAAGGTGAACAAAATGAAGTCAACTATCGTGCGAAGAATGACGTCCATTCCTGGGGGGGGGGGGTATGTCTGCCGTCTTGTCGCGGGCATCCTCTGCCTGGGCGCGGCGCTTCTGGCTAGTCCGTCGCTCGCGGCGGAGGTGACGCTCCGCAACTACTACGCGGAGGGGATGGTGTTCCAGCGCGGCAAGCCGTTCGCGGTGATGGGCACTGCGCCCGTCGGCACGACCGTGACCGTCACCATCGGCTCGAACAGCGCGAACGCCGTCGCGGACTCGGACGGCGCGTTCAGGGCGGAAGTCGCCGCGCTCCCGACCTCGCTCACCCCCTACAAGCTGACCGTCTCGGCCGGCGGTAGCGTGGTGAAGACGATCAAAGAGGTCTATTCCGGCGACCTCCTGCTCGTCACCGGCCAGTCGAACATGGAGGCGAACTACAAGGAATACTACACGGGCAGCGGCGCGAACGGGAACTACGCCGGACGATACGGGGCGGCCGACCTGCCGGCGCTCGTGGAGGACGGCTACATCCGCTTCGTCAAGGCCGACCACGTCTGGGACGCGGACAACGCATGGAGCGACCTGCCGCTCAGGCACGTCACGAACTCGTGGCTTCGCGCCAGCGCGTCGGTGATGTCCGACGGCGCGACGCCCGACAACCAGCACTTCAGCTACCTCGCGCAGTTCGCCGCCCAGCGGATGCGCACGGCGAACCCGTCCGTCCCCGTCGGCGTCATCGACGTCTCGTGGGGCGGAATCCCGATCAAGGACTTCGTGAGCGGCGGGCTCGTCAACACGCACATCCTGCCGCTCGTCGGGATGAACGTCGGCGGCATCCTGTTCTACCAGGGCGAGAGCAACTCGGCTCAGAACCTCTACCCGTATCTCATGATCTCCTTCTACATGGAGCTGACCGGGAAGGACTTCCCGTCGATGATCAACTCGTTCCACGACAAGTTCGGCACGGACGTGCCGATCGTCTGGGCGCAGATCGCGCGCAGCAGCCACTCCAACTGGTTCTTCTCCCCGATCCGCGCCGCCCACGTGATGGCGCTCACCTCGAGCCGCATCAAGAGCCTCGACAACCTGGCGTGCGTCTCGACGCTCGACACGGACAAGGGGACGGAGCCGAGCATGCATCCGCTCGGCAAGGACATCATCGGGCCGCGCATGGCGGACTGCCTGCTCTCGATGATCGCGGGCAAGGGCCCGAAGACCGGTCCCACGCCGCTCGCCGCGACGGCAAGCGGGGCGACGGTGACGGTAACGTTCTCCAACGCGACGGGGCTGAAGACGATGAAGCCCGTCTACACGACTGCCGCGACCGCCACGCACTACGCCGACGATACGCCGGACGCGGACGTCTGCGAAGTCGAGATCGCCGGCACGGACGGCGTGTTCTGGCCCGTCGCGAGCGCGAAGATCTCCGGCGAGACGCTCGTCGCCGTCGCGTCCGACAGTCTCGTCGGCACGCCGACGCAGATCCGCTACGCCTGGCAGAACGCGCCGGAAAACCCGAACCTCTACAACGGCGACAGCCTGCCCGCGCCGACGTTCGTGCTGGACGTCGAGGGCGCGACGGTGAACAAGAAGCCGCGCAACATCCTCTTCAACTCCGTCGGCCGCGGGCCGTGCCTCGCGCCGATCAGCGGCAACGCGGGCGCGACGGCGGTTCTCCCGAGCCTGACGCCCTACTCCAACCTGAAGAAGGTGTTCGTCGAGTGGAACAGGAGCCAGACCGGCACGGGCGCGTCCTACAAGGCCGGCTCGACCATCACGATCCCGGACGCGAACTACACCACGCTCTACGCCATCTACCGCGACGCCACCGCGGAAGATACGGACACCGGCAAGGATGACTCCGGTTCTGACGACGGCAAGACCGATACCGACGGCGGCAAGACCGACGGCGGCAAGACCGACGGCGGCGATTCGTCCGACACGGATAAGGAAGATGAGCCGAGCGGCGAGGCGGGCTGGACGTATACGCCCGGCTCTGAGACCAGCGGGGCCGTCGGCACGATCACCGACGGACAGTGGACGCTGAAGGTCACGAAGTTCGACAAGACGACCGGAACGATCGCGTTCGGCACTTCCGCGATTCAGGCGGTCTCCGACACGGACGTCGGGTCCGGCGTTCTCGACCTGCGCGGCCCGCTCGTCGTCCTCGACACGTCGACGGCGAAGAAGACCGCCGTCACGGCGGTCGAGGTCGGCAAGCAGTCGTTCTACTCGTGCGACGACCTCGTCGAGTTCTACTGCGACATCGTCAGCTCGCTGAACGACGGCGGATACTGCTTCGCGCAGAACGCGAACCTGACCACGCTCGAGATCGGCGGCACGGCTGAGTCCTTCCCCTGTCTTATCGCGCATGGCGACAAGTTGCTGACGGTCGCCAAGTTCGACTTCCCGAACCTGCGCAAGGGCGGCAGCGCGGTGGGCTTCAACGTCCTCGGCAACACGACGCCGAACCCCGTCGACATCGCGACGGTCGCCACTCCTGGCGTCACCAACATCGTCAAGGGCGCGTATGGGCACGCGAAGCTGGGCGGAGACCTCGTTCTCACGAACGTGATGGCAATGGGGGAGGGCGCGTTCAACACCGCCGCGCTCACGAACGTCACCCTCGCCGGGACGCTCGACACCCTGCCGAGCAAGTCCTTCAGGGGCAGCTCGATCACGAACGTCGTCCTCGACCTGCCGAACCTCGCCACCGTCGCGGCGGATGCGTTCAGCGGACAGACGAAGATTCGCCGCGTCGAGCTGGTGACGCGGCTCGCGGACATGGGGCAGCTCACGAACGTGGTCGCCGCCGCGAACAACACAGCGGCAAAAGACCTGGTCGTCTACGTCTCGACGAACCAGTGGAAGGCGAGCGCGGCGCAGACGTGTTCCGAATCGAATGCGGACGGCTTCTTCAGTGCGCTCACGGACGCGGAGAAGACGGATGCTCCAGCGGATGCGTTCGGCGTTCTCGTCGTCAAGGGCGTCCGCAAGGGCATCTTCGTCCACAAGGCCTCCGCCACGGATAGCGAATATCCCGTCGCCGACGGCGGCGATAGCGACAAAGGCGACGGCGACTCCGGCGACGGCGGCGAGAGCGGCGGCGATTCGTCCGACAAGGACAAGGAGGATGAGCCGAGCACCACGGTGGAATGGACGTATACGCCCGGCACGGAGACCGGCGGGGTCGTCGGCACGATCACCGACGGACAGTGGACGCTCAAGGTGACGAAGTTCGACACGGCGACGGGGACGATCGCGTTCGGCACATCCGCCGTCAAGTCGGTCGCCGAGACCTCCGGCGAAAAGGCTGGCGTTCTCGACCTTCGCAGTCCGCTCGTCATTCGCGACACGACGACGTCGGAGAAAACGACCGTCACGGCGGTCGAGATCGGCAAGTCGGCGATTGTCTCGGCCAGTCTCGTCGAGTTCTACTGCGACATCATCAGCGCGATGAACGACGGCGGATACTGCTTCGCGCAGAACGCGAACCTGACCACGCTCGAGATTGGCGGCTCCGCCGAGACTCTGCCCACCCTTATCACGCAGGGCGACAAGGCGCTGACGGTCGCCAAGTTCAACTTCCCGAACCTGCGCAAGGGCGGCGGCACGGCCGGTCAGAGCATTCTCGGCAACGCCTCCCCGAACCCCATTGACATTGCGACGATTGCCACCCCCGGCATCACCAATGTTGTCGGCGGCGCGTTCGGGCACGGCAAGTTGGGCGGCGACCTCGTCCTCACCAACATTATGGCAATCGGGAGCGGTGCGTTCAACGGGGCTGTGCTGACGAACGTCACCCTCACGGGCTCGCTGGCGGCTCTGCCCGTCACTGCATTCAAGGGCAGTGCAATCACGAACGTTGTCCTCGACCTGCCGAAACTTGACTCTATCGCGGCGACAGCGTTCACCAGTCAGGCGAACGTCCGCCGCGTCGAGTTGGTGAATCGGCTTTCGGACATGGGGCTTGTCTCGAACGTCGTCGCGGCGGTCTACAACAAGAACCTTGGAGAGAACTGCTACTATGTCAACAAGGCGTGGCAGCCGAACAATTTGCGCATCTACGTCTCGAAAAGTCAGTGGACGCCGAGCGAGGAGGAAACCTATGACGCGGATAAAAACCCGACGGGCTTCTTCCTTGGCAAGGAGATGTTCACGGACACGGAGAAGGCGATGATTGCCGCCGACCCGACGCTCGCGAAGGCGTTCGGCGTGCTCGTCGTCAAAAGTGGAGCAAATGTCGTCCGTAAGGCGTTTTTCGTGCACAAAAGATCCGTTCACGATCAGCAGAGCCTGGTCATCCGCATCCGCTGAGGTAAGCGGCGGTGACCGAAGTCACTTTTGATGCGCATCGTTACCCCCTTGAGATGCGCATCACCGCCCCCCTTTGATGCGCATCATTACCCCCTCAAGATGCGCATCAAAAGGGGGGCTTCATGCGCATCAGAGAAGACACCCCACGATCGAGTCGCCGTAATGGGTTGCGCAAGCCGTTTGCAAACTGTAACCGCCGTGCCGCGTTGGCAACCCTGGTCGAGTTCGTCGCGTCGCGCCTTCGCGCTTGAGGGGCGTGCTCGGTCTCGCTGCCGTTCGCCGTGCGGAACGCTCCCGGCGGCTTCGTCCGCGAATCCTCGCGCAATGCTTCGTCGCCGGAATACCGGCTTCCTCGCCTCGCGTGGCCTTCGCGGCACATCCGCCGAGCCGCGTCCGCCCGTCTCACTTCGCTCAACGTTCGCCCGCCCCTCCCGCTCCTCACCCCCGTCCGTTTGTGGTTGTCGCTGTCATTGCCTGTGTGGCGGTCTGTCAGTTCTTCAGGCGTAACCCCGCGCAACCGAACCATTACGAGTCGCCGTAGCGGCATCTTTTTTGGTATAATGTCAGCGTTTTTGAAAGTCACTACAGTGCCAATGGCATGAAATTCGTTCAAACTGAATTCGTCGACAAATTGAGTCCGGGAAAGTCTTTCGTTCGTGCGCGGCACGACAGGAGGCCTGTTGTCGTTTCGCTTTTCTCCGGCGCGGGCGGGCTTGATATGGGCTTTTGTATGGAGGACTACAACATCGTTTGGGCGAATGACTTCGACAAGGATGCCTGCGCGACCTACCGCGCCAACATTGGTAACCATATTCATTGCGGAGATATTGAGAAGCTTCTTCCCGAACTAGCGCAATTTCGCGAAAAGACGGATCTTCTGATTGGCGGACCGCCTTGTCAGGGATTCTCCGTCGCGGGGAAGATGAACCCTGACGATCCGCGTAGTCAAAATGTCTGGCGCTATCTCAAGGCATTGGAGGTTGTTCGCCCGCGTGCGTTTCTGATGGAGAATGTCAAGGCTCTCGGCGTCCTCTCGAAATGGGGGGATATACGAGGTCGTCTGTTGGACGGCATGAGGGGGCTTGGCTATTCTGTGAACTATATCGTTGTCAACGCTTCTGACTATGGTGTGCCGCAGAATCGCGAGCGCGTCCTTTTCATTGGTTTCCGTGCGGAAAGTGCAGGAAGGCCTGATCTTGAGGCAATGCTGAAACCCTACAGGAAGAAAGCGGCGACCGTCCGTGAAGTTCTTTCACGTCTTGACCCTCCTGGCACGGGAAACAATGCGCATGTCTGCAAGGCGAAGATTACATTGTGCCAGCATCCCGTGATGCGTCGCTCGCCGTACGCGGGGATGCTTTTCAACGGTGCGGGGCGTCCGATTCGTCTAAACGGCTACTGTGCGACGCTTCCGGCATCCATGGGCGGGAACAAAACTCCTTTTTTGGACGAAGATGAACTTCTGCACGGCGCGAAGAGTTTCGTTGAGGAATACCATCGTGGATTGCAGTGCGGTACAATTAAGGCAGAGTTCAAGCCTGCGCCCTGCAGCCTTCGACGGCTGACCGTCGAAGAGACCGCCGCGCTCCAGACCTTCCCGCCGGACTACAAGTTCATCGGCTCGCGGACGACGATGTATCGACAAATCGGGAACGCCGTGCCATGCAACTTGTCGCGGCAGGTCGCGAGGATGATCAAGGAGAAGATTCTTGGAAAGGAGGGGAAGGGCTGATGTCAGTTTCAATCGACTTCGGTGCGGCAAGGGCGGAACTTCGCAAGGCCCTTGATGCGAGTGCGTCTGACGTGCCGAGTGTCTCTCTCGATTTGCGCAAAAGGCTTGAGACCGTCATTTGCGGTACGCATAAGACGTACAAATATATTTTGGTGACAAACCTGCTCGCAAAGGCTTCTTGTTCCAAGGCGAACGCACTCTGTTTACAGGCCAGGGCGAGGGTGCGAGGCGCATTCGATTCGCGAAGTCTCTGCCACAAGGTGGTTGTTCCGTTTGAGCGGGAGTTTCTTGCGAATGCGCTCGGCGCGTCCAACGAACCCTATCTGAACAAGCCTGCACGATTCCCTAAGCTTGATGAAAGAAACGCCGTCCGCGACGGCAACGATCGACACATACTCGAAACGCTCATCGAAATTGCCTTGTGTGTCAATGAAGGTGGTTCTTCGCTCGCATTTGCCTGTTTGACTTACTGTTTCCGGCTGCTGGAGAAGATTATTGCAAACAATGCGCTTCTACAGACCGTCAGCACGATAATGACGCCCGACCTTGTCGACATTTATGCGTTCATCACCCGATATGTTGCGGAATCTTTTGAGGGCGAGACGTGCGCGGCGGTTGTTGGTGCAGTCGAGAAGCAGTTTTACTCCAGTCTTCGGGGGAATTATCGCGTCGTTGTCCACAAAGTTAATGAAAGCGGGGCCTCATCCAAGGAAATCGGCGACATTGACGTCTACGAGGACGACACTTGCTTCCATTCGGTTGAGGTGAAAGACAAGGCATTCACCGTCTATGATGTTGAGCATGCATTCAACAAAATGATTGCAGCGCATGTTCGGCGTGGTTCGTTTGTCTACGGCCCGCGAGCGACCTTTGATGAGGAGAAGGTCAAGGTTACGCTCTATAGTTTCGAGAAGAGGAAGTTCGTGACGCTGTTCATTGGGGTTCTGCCTTATGTTCGACTTGTCCTCTTTCAGACCCCGCATGTCGCAACAAACGGATTTCTGCAACTTTTGCTCGACACCGCGCATGAAATCAACGCGAAGGAAGAGACGATTCGCAGAATTCACGCCATCGCAGCGGAAATGTTCGGTTCGCGCTGACGGCATGTATTTCCAGTGGACTCGCCACTCGTCGTGTCAGATCTAAAACCAGTATTTACATTGACCCTGTGTGAGATTTGTTAACCCCCATCAGGGAGAAGGCGAAGCGGAGGAGGGCGAGGGCGGCCATCCAGCCGATCAGTGCGGCGAGGCTGTCGATTCTGTCCGCGAAAGCCCAGAGGGCAAGCGAATAGAGGATGTTGAGGGGTGCGAACCAGCGGAGGAATCCGAAACGTCCGGCGGAGACTTCCGCATTCGTGTGGAAGGTCTGACAGGCTGTGAGCGCGGTGATGAGGACGAGCGTCGGCATGTAGGGGGCGAGGGCGGCGTAGTCCGCGCCGTTCGGCAGAAGCGCGAGGAGTGCGGGACCGAAGAAGGCGTAGGCGACCGCCATCAGGGCTGCCGCGCCGAGGGTCACGAGACTGCACGAGCGGACGAACGGCCGCGTGGACTTTCCCGCCTGTGCGGCGTTCGCCGTGTAGGGGAACATCACGAGAAGGAGCGGAAACGTGAGGAGAAGGAGAATGTCGGAAAAGCGCGTGAGCATGTAGTATCCGGCGGAGTCGAAGTCCGACAAATGCGTGCGCAGAACGGACTGTTCGGCGAGCCCCGCGAGCATGGGGGCGACCTGGTAGGCGAGAATCCCCACGAAGAGAAGGGCGAGTCTTTGGACGGTTTGCGCCGTCCAGTAGGGTTCGGCGGGGACGGCGAGGTCGCGGCGAAGGGCGAGGACGCTGCCGACGATGCGCACGAGCGGGGGCACGACCTGCCCGGCGAAGTAGCCGCAGAACGCCCGCACGGGCATCACGAGGGCGAGGACGGCGAAGCGGGCGACCGAGCCGACGATCTCGACGAGGCCGAGGGCGTTGAACTTCCGCAGGGACTGAAGTGCGTCCGCATAGACGGGGGCGACGCAGCCGAGGAACGCGGCGGCGACGACGAAGAACCCCGCGAGTGCGTCCGGCACGCGCATTGCCGAAAGGAAGCGCGGGACGGCAACCGCGGCGCAGCCGAGGGTGAGGACGGCGAGCGCGGCGATGACGAGGAACACGCCGCCGAGAAGGGACTTCAGTCTGCCGCGTTCCCCGGCGGCGGAAAGCCGCGCCGATTCGCGCATCACCGCCATCGCGAAGGCGAAGACGGGCATGGCGAGGAACGTGGCGAACGTCGTCACGGGCAGGACGGCCCCGAGTTCCTTCGGCGAGACGTATTTCGGGACGAACCAAAGCCCCGCCGCGAGGTTGACGACGTCGCCAACCCGCAGGGCGAGGAAGAGGAGCAGCGCGTGTCGCCAGAACGACGATCCGTCCGCGCTCATTCCGTGCGCCGCGCGAAGAGGCGGCTCACGGCACTTTCAAGCAGGATGAGCCCCGCCGTCGCGAAAAGAAGGAACGCCCAGTCCGTGGGTCGCAGGGGAACGACGTCGAAGAGCCGTCCGCCGAAGGTCACGAGGGCGACCTGTCCGGCGAGGATGAGGAGGGTGACGAGCAGGAACACGCGGCACTTCGCGAGTCCCGCGCCGCCGCCCTGCGCCCGGACGCGGAAGATGTTCCAGAACTGCAGGAGGACGAACGCCGTGAAGAAGAGGCTCAGTTCGTAGGCGCTCAGCCCCGTTCCCGCCGCGTTCGCCGCGTTGCCGCCGGACGACAGGAAGGGGAGAACGCCCTTGAAGTCAAACCGCCGGAAGAAGGCGAGCGTCGCGATGAGGAGTCCCGTGAAGAATACGCCGGTCAGCACGAGGTCGGCGGCCATCTGCCGCGTGATGATGAACGCCGTCCGCGCACGTGGCTTTTCGAGCATGACCTTCTCGGAGGGCGGCAGGGACGACATCGCCATTGCCGCGAACGTATCCATGATGAGGTTCACCCACAGCATCTGCGTGACCGAAAGCGGTGATTCCGACCCGCAGAACGCCCCGATGAGGACGGTGAGGCAGGCGACGACGTTGACCGTCATCTGGAAGAGGATGAACCGCTGGATGTTGCGGTAGAGGGAGCGTCCCCACATCACGGCGCGGACGATTGAGGCGAAGGAATCGTCGAGAATCGTCACGTCCGACGCCTCCTTGGCGACGCTCGTGCCGCTGCCCATCGAGAGACCGACGTGGGCGGCCTTCAGCGCGGGCGCGTCGTTCGTGCCGTCGCCCGTGACGGCGACGACATCGCCCGCCCGCGTCAGGGCTTCGACGAGCCGCTTCTTGTCGAGCGGCCGTGCGCGGGCGATGATCTTGATCTTCTGGACGCGGCGATCGAGTTCCGCCTCGTCGAGGCGGGCGAACTCAGGGCCGGTGATAATCGCGTCCTCGCCGTCCTGCTCCGTCCAGAGTCCGATTTGCCGCGCAATTTCGCGGGCGGTGTTGGGGGTGTCGCCCGTGACGACCTTGATGGCGATACCGGCCTTCCGACACGCCGCAATGGCGTCCGGCACGTCCTCCCGCACGGGGTCGGCGATGGCGACAAGTCCGAGGAACGTCAGGTCGCGGGCGGTCACGCCCTCCTCCGAAATGGGGTTCTCGCCGGGCTTCAGGATGCGACAGGCGAAGCCGAGCGTTCGGAGCGCGCGCTTCTGGCAGTCGGCGAGTCTTTCCCGAACGGCCGCCGCAGCCGTTCCGTTCGGGTCGCCGCCGCAGAGTCCGAGCACGATTTCGGGCGCACCCTTCACGTAGAGGATGCGCTGACCCGGCAACGCGGCGGATTCGACGACGCTCGCCATATACTTGCGCTCGGTGCTGAACGGCAGTTCGGCCTCGCGGCGGACGGCTTCGCGGTCGGTGTGGTAGTCAATGCCCTGCCCGTTCAGCCAGAGGAGAAGGGCACCCTCGGTCGGGTTGCCGAGCACTTCCGGCTCGCCGCCGTCCGAAGGCGAGAGGTCGGCCGTCGAATTGACGGCGATGCCCTCGCGGATGAGGCAGCTCGTCTCGTCCGTCCCGAGCGTCTCACCGCCCGGGAGCGCGGCGAAATGCGCTTCGCGCACGCGCATGCGGTTCTGCGTGAGCGTCCCCGTCTTGTCCGTGCAGATGACGGTCGTCGCCCCCATCGTCTCGCAGGCGTG
The DNA here is from genome assembly GCA_963626175.1 of Gemmiger sp. GTDB lineage: Bacteria > Verrucomicrobiota > Kiritimatiellia > RFP12 > UBA1067 > UBA1067. The sequence goes on along the minus strand of CAVFWY010000014.1, from coordinate 9,771 downwards.
GAGTTTGCGGACGAGGAACTTCGCCTTGAACATGCGGCGCATGCTGCAGGCGAGGCTGAGCGTGACGGCCATCGGCAGCCCCTCCGGCACGGAGACGACGACGAGCGTGACGGCCAGCATGAGCGACTGCAGGAGGTAGGCGAAGAGGTGGGCGTTGGAGGTCGTCTGCCAGACTTCCGCCGGATGAAGACCGAAGAACGAGACGAGCCGCCCGACGATGACGAGCGCGGCGAGGGCATAACTGATCCGCGAGATGACGCCCGCGAGCCGTGTGAGCTGTTCGTCGAGAGGCGTCTTGACGGAGTTGTCGATCTGGGCGGCCTCGAACACCTTGCCGTTCTCCGTCTTGTCGCCGACGGCGGTCACGCGCATCAGCCCGTGGCCTTCCATGACCTTCGTGCCGCGCAGGACGCGGTTGGAGGCGAACGTTGCCTCCGGGTCGAAGAGCCGCTCGTCCGTCGTCTTCGAGCAGATTGGCTCGCCCGTCAGCGACGATTCGTCTACGCCGAGCGACGTCGCTTCGAGGAGTTCGCCGTCCGCCGGAATCTCGTCGCCGGTCGAGAGGATGACGAGATCCCCGACGACGACGTCGCGCTTCGGGATCTGCCGCGTTCCGCCGTCGCGGATCACCTTCACCGGCTCGTCGTCATTCACCTGGTTGAGCAGGTCGAACGCCTTCTTCGCCTTCGTCTCGAAGAGAAATGAAAGCCCCGTCGCCAGGAAAACCGCCGCGAAAATGCCCGTCGGCTCGAAAAAGGCCGCCGCGCTTTCGCCCAGCGCGAGGTATTCGTAGGTTGCGATGCCGACCGAAAGCCCTCCGGCAATCAGAAGGATGAGAATCAGCGGGTCGCCGAATTTGGCGATGAACTTAAGGAGGAGCGATTCCTTCTTCGGTGGCGTCAGCACGTTTGCTCCGTGCTCGGCGCGACTGTCCGCAACTTCATTTGCCGTTAGGCCTTTCGACAGAGTTTCGTTTTTCATGGGTGAATTATACCAAAAACCGCCCCAATCGTGACGCTTATCGCAAAAGTATGCTATAATACCGACCTAACTATGAACAACGAACAGTTCGATTTCGGGTCTCTCGTCAACAACCAGATGAAGGGCATTCGCCGCGGCTACAAGTTCGGCAAGGCGTTCAACGACGACAAGCTTATCGTTCGTCCCGAACGGAAGACCGCCGTTGAGGCCGATTCGGCCGACAACGTCACGATCAAGGCGGCGTGGGAGGCGGGGGACGCCATCTCGGGTCTTGTTGAGAAGGAGGTCAAGGGCGGCTACGAAGTGACCGTCGCCGGTCAGCGCACGTTCTGTCCCTTCAGCCAGATTGACAAGTTCAAGAAGGACGCGGCGGAATACGTTGGGCGCAAGTTCGACTTCCTTGTCACCGAGTATTCGGTGGACGACCGCGGGTTGAGCGTGGTCGTGTCGCGTCGCGCCCTGATTGAGTTGCAGGAAGCGGCGTTGCGCGAGGCGACGCTCGCCCAGCTGACCGAGGGCGAGACGCTGAACGGCACGGTGACGCGGGTTCTCGACTTCGGCGCGTTCGTCGATCTCGGCGGCGTGGAAGGGCTGATTCCGGCGGGTGAAATCGCGTGGGAGCGCGTGAACGACCCGAGGGAGTTCCTCAAGTCGGGAGACGGCGTGACGGTGAAGGTGATGCGCATCGACCGCGAGGCGGAGCGCATCTCGCTTTCGCGCAAGGAATGCCTCGCCCGCGTCTTCAAAAAGTCCCCCGAGGAGGAGGCCGCCGAGCAGAACGAGGCGGAGGTCGCCGAGTGGATGAAGTCTAATGCGAAGAGAAACGCCGACGTCGGCACAATGTCCGGTCTCTTCGACGGAATCAAGCTGTAATTTGAAGAAAACCGCCTAAATGAGGAGGAAACGATGAAGAACCTGTGTATTGCGTCCGCCGTGGTGGCACTGTCGTGCGCCGCCGCGCTGCGAGCCGAAGGCACGAACGACTGGGAAAACCTGGCCGTCAATTCGATTAACCGCCTTCCCGCCCGAACATACTCGATGCCGCTTGCCGACGAGAAGGCGGCGTTCACCGAGGCAATCGAACCGGCGACGCCCTACAAGAAGTCGCTGAACGGCGACTGGAAGATCTCGTGGGCGGGGAATCCCGATTTGCGCGTGAAGGGCTTCTATCGGACGGACTTCGACGACTCGGACTGGTTTACGATTGACGTGCCGAGTTGCGTCGAGATGCGCGGCTTCGGCGCGACCGGCTACACGAACGTCCGCTATCCCCATGGCTGGGACCCGAAGCGCGACATCGCCGCGCCGACGATTCGCGACCGCGACACGGGTGCACGCGACTACAACCCCGTCTCGTCCTACCGCACGACGTTCACCGTGCCGTCGGAATGGAAGGGACGCGATGTCATTCTGCGCTTCGACGGCGTTTACTCCGCCTACTACGTCTGGGTGAATGGCGAAAAGGTCGGCTATGCGGAAGATTCCAAGCTGCCGAGCGAGTTCAACGTGACGAAGTCCCTCCGCGAGGGTGAGAACCTTCTCGCGGTGGAGGTCTACCGCTGGTGCGACGGCAGTTTCGTCGAAGACCAGGATATGCTCCGCTACTCCGGCATCTTCCGCGACGTCACGCTCTGGGCGATGCCGAAGGACGGCATCTGGGACTTCCGCGTCAAGACCGCGCTCGCGGCGGACTACACTTCGGCGACGCTGGCGGTCGAGGGCTGCGCGTTCGATTCCGCCGCGCTCTATGACGCGGCGGGCGGACTCGTCGGGAAACTCGCCGCGCCCTCGGCGACCCTGACGGTCAAGGACGTCAATCTCTGGTCGGCGGAGAAGCCCTACCTCTATACGCTCGTCATCCGCAAGGGCGACGACATCCGTGCGAAGAAGGTCGGTTTCAAGGAGCAGAAGATCGTCGGCAACACGTTCCTCGTCAACGGCAAGCCGGTGAAGTTCAAGGGCGTGAACCGCCACGAGACCAGTCCCGAGAACGGCCGCACCGTCTCGCTTGACGAGATGCTCACGGATATCACGCTCTTCAAGCGCTACAACATCAACACCGTCCGCACGTCGCACTACCCGAACCATCACCTCTGGTACGACCTCTGCGACCGCTACGGCATTTACGTCGTCGCCGAGGCGAACGTCGAGGGACACGAGCCGGGCTACGGTGAGAACGGTCTCGGACTCCATCCGGAGTGGGACCACACGATTGTCGAGCGCAACGAGCGCAACGCCGTCTACTACCGCAACAACCCGTCCGTCACCATCTGGTCGATGGGCAACGAGACGGGGCACGGCGACTGCTTCCGTCATGCCATTGCGGCGGTGAAGGCGATTGATTCGACGCGCCCGGTGCACTGGGAGCGCGGCAATGCGGATGCGGACGTCGATTCCTCGATGTATCCGGACGTCGGGTGGCTGGAGAAGCGCGGCAAACTCGGCGACATGAAGCCCGGCTCTGCCGCGACGCTGGAATCCGCCGCTGGTGGGAGCGGCTACGCGATCTCGGGGCACACCGCCGGCAAGTGCTTCTTCCTCTGCGAATACGCGCACGCGATGGGCAACGCCGTCGGCAACTTCCAGGAATACTGGGATGTCTTCTACGCGCATCCGTCGCTCTCCGGCGGCTGCATCTGGGAATGGGTTGACCACGCCGTCTGGAAGACGACCGACCGCGTCGATCCGAAGACCGGCAAGCAGGAACGATTCCTTGCGCACGGCGGCGACTTCGACGAGAACCCGCACGACGGCAACTTCTGCGACGACGGTATCGTCACTCCGACACGCGAGGTGTCCGCGAAACTCGTCGAGGTTGCGCACGTCCACCGCAACCTCGTCGTCACGCGGGCGGAGAAGGGGGGCGACGACTCCGATGCCGTCACCTTTGAGATGTGGAACCGGTTCCTCTTCACGAAGGCGGACGAGTTCGCGGCATCCTGGGAGCTCCTTGAGGACGGTGTGGTGACGAAGCGCGGCACATTCGAGACGCCGGCGGTTGAGCCGTTCTCGCGCCGCCGTTTCACCGTGCCCGGTCTTGCCGAGGCACTCGCCGCCGCGAAGCCCGGTGCGGAAATGTTCGTTAACTTTGCCTTCACGACGAAGAAAGCCACCGACCTCGTGCCGCAGGGTTGGGTCGTTGCCCGCGACCAGATCGCCCTCGGCAACGCCTGGAACTTCGCGAAAGCCGGCAGCGCGATGGGGTCATCGCGCCTTACCGACGGTGTGACGGTTTCCGAATCCGACAAGACCGTGACAGTTGTGGCTGGACCGACGAAGGCGGTATTCTGCCGTAAGTCCGGCACGCTCTGCGAACTGACGATGAACGGGCGCACCATCCTGAAGGATCCGGCTCCCGGCGTTGTCGCCGGTCCCCTGCTCACCTGCGTCCGCGCCTTCACCGACAACGACGTCTGGATGCGGCGCGGCAATGCTTGGTGGGATGACCTGAAGACCGGCAGCGTGTTCTCGCGCGGCCTCACCCAGCTCCGCTACCATCCGAGGGCGGTTCGCGTCCGCGACGGCAAGGTGTTCGTCACGACCGAGGTGACGGGGCGTAAGTCCGCCGGCTTCACGCACGAGGCCGTCTGGTCGTTCGCGGCGGACGGCGCGGTCACGGTCGAGAACGTCGTCACGCCACACGGCACGATGCCGCCCGCGATTCCGCGTCTCGGCCTTTCGCTTCAGCTCGACCCCGCCCTCGAGGCGGTCGAATACTATGGCCGCGGTCCGCGCGAGAACTACGTCGACCGCAAGACCGCCTCGTTCTTCGGACGCTGGAAGTCGTCCGTCGACGGGCTCGCCGAGAACTACCTGCGTCCGCAGGATAACGGTTGCCGCTCGGATGTCCGCTGGGTCACGCTGACGGCGAAGGACGGCAGGGGCGTGAAGTTCACGGCTTCGGAACCGCTGTTCGTGACGGCCTCGCACTACGGATGGGAAGACCTCGACTTCGCGCGGCAGCGCAACGGACAGCAGCGCTTCCGCGCCGTCCCCGTGCCGCGTCCGGAGGTGATGCTCAACCTCGACGTTCGCCAGACGGGTCTTGGCGGCGCGAGTTGCGGGCCGACGCCGATGGACAAATACCGCTTCCCCATTCGGGAGGAGAAGTGGACTTTGACGATGACTCCCGTTGAACAGAAGTGATTTGGAAGGATAAAGGAATATGATAGACATCAAGAAACTGAGGGATGAATTCGACGCCACGGCCGCCGCGCTGGCGCGGCGCGGGGTCGAGAAGGAGCGCCTTGAGAAGGCGCGCGACCTGGACGAGCGCCGCCGTGCGCTCGTCGGCGAGACGGAGACGCTGAAGGCGAAGCGCAACGCCGCCTCGAAGGAAATCGGCGCGGTGGCGAAGGCGGGCGGCGACATCTCGAAGGTCAAGGAGGAGATGCGCCGCGTCGGCGACCGCATCGCTGAAATCGACCGCGAACTCGCGACCGTCGAACACGACCTGCGCGAGACCCTGCTCATGATCCCGAACATCCCCGCCGCGGAAATCCCGACGGGACCCGACAGTTCGACGAACGTCGTCGTGCGCAAGGTCGGCGAGTGGAAGGAACCTGACTTCGTCGTGCTCGACCACATGAAGATCGGCGAGAAACTCGGCATCTTCGACTTCCCGCGCGGCGTGAAGCTGACGGGAACGGGCTTCCCGATCATCCTCGGTCAGGGCGCGAAACTCCAGCGCGCGCTCATCCAGTATATGCTCGACCTGCACTGCCGCGAGCAGGGCTACACCGAGATGCTGCCGCCGTTCGTCGTGAACAGCGATTCGATGACGGGCACGGGGCAGCTCCCGAAGTTCGCGGAAGACCTCTACCATTGCAACGTCGATGACTTCTGGCTCATTCCGACCGCCGAAGTCCCCGTGACGAACTTCTATCGCGACGACATCCTCGACGGCAAGAAACTGCCAATCAAGCTGACGGCCTACACGCCGTGCTTCCGCCGCGAGGCGGGCAGCGCGGGCAAGATGACGCGGGGCATGCTGCGCGTCCACCAGTTCGACAAGGTCGAGATGGTGAACTTCGTTCATCCCGACACCAGCTTCCAGCAGTTGGAGACGCTCGTGAAGGAGGCCGAGGCCGTGCTGACGGGACTCGGGCTTCACTTCCGCGTCCTGATGCTCAGTTCGGGCGACATGGGCTTTTCCGCCGCGAAGTGCTACGATCTCGAACTCTGGGCGCCGGGCGAGAAGCAGTGGCTCGAGGTTTCGTCGTGCTCGTGCTTCACCGACTACCAGGCCCGCCGCCTGAACTGCCGCTTCCGCGATGCGGACGGCAAGACGCGGCTCGTCCACACGCTGAACGGTTCGGGTGTCGCCCTGCCGCGCCTGATGGTCGCGCTGCTCGAGCAGCACCAGAATGCGGATGGCTCGGTGACGATTCCGGAAGTGCTGCGCCCCTACATGGGCGGGCTTGAGAAACTCACGCCCGTGTGCTAAATCTGCAAAGACGCAATGATTTCGCGTGGATTGCAGATTCGGGTGGCGCTGTTCGGCCTGTCAATGGTTTCCCTCCTTTGGGGATTCCATCTGATGCTGCTGAATCACGCGCCATCCATGTTCCGAGCCGTTGAGGAAGACCTCTCCTACGGCTGGTACGTGCCGCTCTTTTCGCTCTACATCCTGTGGCGGGAGAGGAAGGAGATTGCCGCGAGCGTGGGTGAGCCGAGCGTCGTCGGGCTTCTGCTCGCGATTCCGTTCTTCCTGCTCGGTCTGCTGGGCGCACGCGGACTTCAGGTGCGCTTCGAGATGCTCGCCTTCGCGGGGCTGTGCTGGACGCTGCCCTGGGCGTTCTTCGGGCGGAAGACGGCGATGCGCGTCCTTTTCCCGGCGGCGTTTCTGCTCTTCTGCCTTCCGCTCGCGACGTTCCTTGACGTGATTACGGTGCACCTCCGCCTTTTCGCGACGTCGGTGGCGTATGGTGCGCTGAAGGGATTCGGGGTGGACGTGGTGCGGCGCGGCACGATGCTGGCGTCTTCCACGGGGTCGTATGCGATCGACGTCGCCGAGCCGTGCAGCGGACTCCGTTCGATTTTCGCCCTGATGGCGCTGACGGCGGGCTACGCCTACTTCAGTCAGCGCACGTGGCTTCGGCGCGGCGTTCTCTTCGCCTGCTCGATTCCGATTGCAATCTTCGGCAACGTGATGCGGATTCTGACGATCGTGCTTGTCGCGGCGACCTGCTCGCCCGACTTCGCCACGGGATTCTACCACGACTATTCGGGCTACGTCGTCTTCTTCGTCGCCATTCTCCTGATGCTGCTCGCCAGCCGCCTGATTGCGGGGAAGGAGGCGAAATGAAGAGAAGTCTGCTTCTTCCCTTCTTGACGTGCCTTCTGACGGTCGGGGTGATGTGCTATCAGGCGCGGTCGGTCGATCCCGTCCTGGCGGAGGCGCCGTCCGTCGCTCTCGGCGAGATCGAGGGGTTCACAAGCGTGGAACTTCCGCCGTCCGAGGCGGAACTGAAGACCTTGCCGTCCGACACGGTGATAGTCAAGCGGAATTATACGGATGAGAAGGGCGACTGGGTTCTCGTTTCCGCCGTCATCGGCGGGCGGAGCAAGAGTTCGATTCACCGTCCCGAACTCTGTCTGCCCTCGCAGGGTTACCAGATGATGAGGCCGCGCACGGTGCTTGTGGACGGGACGGCGTGGCGGTTCATTTCGCTCGAACGCCGCGATTCCCCGACGCTCGGCTTCGCCTACACTTTCGCGAATCAGGCGGGCTACCACACGTCGTCGCACGTGAAGCGCATCTTTCGCGACATTCTCGACCGCACGTTTGCGGGACGGATCGACCGCTGGGTGATGGTGACGGTGAATTCGTCGATTGCCGATGACGACCGTCTTTCGGCATTCCTTGAAAACCTGAGGGAAGTCTTGCCGCGATGAGGGTTCTTCTGCCGTATGCCGTGACTTTTCTGCTGGCCCTCGGGTTCACGCTTCTTCTCACGCCGCTCGTGCGCGAGATGAACCGCCGCCTGGGGATGGTGGACAAGCCCGATGCGCGGCGAATCAACAAGATTCCGATTCCGCGCGGCGGCGGACTTGCGCTCTTCCTCGGCGTGGTCGGCGCGTATCTGTTGATGTGGGGCTTTTCGTCCTTCCAATTTGTCGCCGCTGCGCAATACCTGAAGCTGATGCTCCTTTCGGCGGGGATTGTCCTCCTGGGGCTGGCGGACGACAGGTTCTCGCTTCCGCCGAAGGTGAAGCTGCTCGGTCAGGTCGTCATCGCCGCGCTGACGTGGGCGTGGGCGGATCTGGGCTTTCGCGACCTCTGGCCGTTCATCCCCGCCTGGCTCGACTGTGTCGTCACGGTCTTCTGGATTGTCGGGGCGGTGAACGCCTTCAACCTGATTGACGGGCTGGACGGGCTTGCGAGCGGGCTTGCGCTTATCGCCACGGTTGGCATGGCGGGGGCGCTCATCTTCACGGGGCGGCCGTCGGCGACGCTCTTCTACTTTGCCTTTGCGGGAGGGTTGCTCGGCTTCCTGCGCTACAACTACAACCCGGCCTCCGTCTTCCTCGGCGACTGCGGGTCGATGTTCATCGGATTCGTCCTCTCTTCCCTGTCGCTCCTTTCGCACGAACCGAATTCCTATCTCGTCTCGATCGGCGTTCCGCTCCTGGCGATGGGCGTGCCGATTTTCGACACGTCGCTGGCCATCCTGCGGCGGATGGTTCGCCGCCTTCTGAATCGCGGCACGCCCGCCGGGCGGGTGATGACGGCGGACAAGGATCACCTGCACCACCGCATCCTCCGTTCCGTCGGGCTGAGCCAGCGCAAGGCGGCGTGGGTTCTCTATTTCTTCGCGGTATTTCTCGTCGCCGTCGGTCTCATTGGCATGGCACTGAAGTCGCGTTCGGGCGGTCTCTGGCTGCTGGCGGTGACGGTTGCCGCGATTGTCGTCTACCGCGACATCTCCCGAATTGAACTCTTCGACATCGGTCAGTTACTCAATTCGGTTGCGCACGACCGCCGCGTCTCGATGCGCCGCCGCCTCGCCTACGCGGAAGTGCCGCTCTGGGTCATCTTCGATGTCGTGACGATCGCCGTCCTCTACTTCATCGTCCTGAACGCTTTTTCGATGGATGTGACGCGGGTGATGGTGATGAAGGCTCTGCCGATTCGCGTGCTCGCCATCTTCGTGTTTCTTGTGCTCTTTCGCGTCTACCGCGTCATCTGGTCGCGGGCGATGGTCTCCAACTTCCTTGCGCTGGGCGGGGCTTGTGTTCTGGGTGCGCTCCTGAGTTCGGTCGTCATCTACTACTACCCCGGCTTCAACGACGAACGACTCCTCCAGTTCACGTTTTGCTTCGCCGCGCTCACCGCGTTCTTCCTCGCCGTCGGGCGGCTCTTCCGCAGTTTCGTCCGCGACATCTTCTACGCGGTGGATTGCGCCCGACTTCAGGACGGACGGGAGGTTTCGCGCATTCTCGTTTACGGAGCGGGGCTTCGCTTCCGTTCGTTCCGCCGCGAACTCGTGCGCCGTGCGACGGCCTGCAACCGCCTGATCGTCGGCATCATTGACGACGACCTCACCCTGCGGGGACGCTACATCGGCGGTATGCAGGTTCTCGGCCCACTTCTTCAGGCCCCGCAAATCATCCGCGAGACGAAAGCCGATACGGTCGTCATCGTCTGCGAACTGGCGGAGGACTGGGTGAAGATTGTGAAGGAGACGCTCGAACCGACGGGCGTTCGGGTGACGCTTTTCACGCTTCATGAAACGGTTCTCGCTTCGGGTGAGAATGAGTCCGCCGCATCCCTTCCCGTGGGGGGGG
>CAVFWY010000013.1:0-20488 GCA_963626175.1 Gemmiger sp. | reverse complement strand
ATCCCCTCTTCGAAGTCTTCGACGGAGGGGATTTCGTTTTGTCGTCCTACCGCGATATCGAGGAAAGGCTGACGCAGGTTCAGATCTACTTCCCCGATGCCGCGCAGACGGACGAAGCGAGAAAATGCCTCGGCGCGGCGCTTGAGATTGTCGGTGTTTCAGCCCCGATCGAAGTCGCCCAGATCCCCGACGAGGACTGGAAGCTTTCCTATCGCCGCCACTTCAAGACCGAGCGGATCGGGCGGCGCATCGTCGTGCATCCGCCGTGGGAGCCGATGCCGGCGGACGGGGTCGTGATAACCCTCGATCCCGGGCTGGCGTTCGGCACGGGCAAGCACGAAACGACGCGGGCGTGCCTCGAGTTCATCGACGAGCTCTCGGACGAGCGCGGAAGTTTCCTTGACATGGGGTGCGGAAGCGGCATCCTTTCAATCGCGGCGGCGAAACTCGGCTTTTCGCCCGTGTGCGGATTCGACGTCGATCAGGAAGCGGTCGACGCCTCCATTGAGAACGCGGCGAAGAACGGCGTGGCGGTCGACTACTTCAAGTATGGGCTGGGCGCACGGATTCGCCGCGACTTGCCGAAGGCAGACCTCGTGGCCGCCAACATCCTCGGGCCGCTTCTGATTCGCTTCGTCGCCGAAATCGTGCCGTGTGTCGGAAAAAGGCTCATCATTTCGGGCATCCTGACGGAACTTTACCCGGAAGTCCTGAAAACCTATGAAACGCACGGACTGACGGAAGACGCCCGCAAGACTTTCGGCGAATGGACGACAGGGCTGCTCGTTCGCACTTAATTTATGAAAAAGCGTCCGCAGGTCAAGATTTGCGGCATTAACGACGCGACTTTTGCCGTTGCCGCCGAGCGGCTCGGCGCGGACTATCTCGGTCTCATCTTCGCGGCGGGGAGTCCGCGGCAGATTACCGTTGAACAGGCGAAGGCGATTGTCGCGGGGCTCTGCGGACGCGCCCGGGTCGTCGGAGTCTTCACGGACGCTTCAGTGGCGGAATGTCGTGCGGTTGCCGAGGCGGTGGGCTTTCGCATCATCCAGTTGCATCGCCGCGCCACGGCAGAAGACGTGGACGCGCTTCACGCGGCGGGGCTGGAGGTCTGGACACTCGCGGGGGGTGCGCCCGGTGACGTGGTGCTCTTCGACCGTTCGCATGGGGACGGGGAGGCGGCTTTGCGTCCCGTGGGGACGGCACGCACGGTTCTGGCGGGCGGCATTTCCGCCGCGAACGTTGCGGTGGCACTTCATTCGGGAGCGGACGTCATCGATGCGTCCGGTTCGCTCGAGACCGCCCCCGGCAAGAAGTCGATTGCCAAGTTGACCGAGTTCATGAACCAAGTCGCCGCATACCGCGCGCCACGCGCATAATGCCCTCCGCCGCGCAAGCGACGAACCTGGAGTTTGCCCATTTTGGTAAACCCCGTAAACTCCAGCGACGAACCCTTCACCGAGAAGAGACGAATTGTGATATAATGTCCAACGCTTAAGAACGCAACAGCCAGTTGCGGGTTCTGGGTTATAGTTCGGGATGTGTCCGAATGCGATAGGTCATGCAAGAATGCCGACGCAGGATGCCACCCTCGAGCGTCTAAGTCAATTTGCAACCGCAAAGTGGACGTCAAGTGAAATGTGAGAAGTTTCAAGAGAGACGACACAATGCAGGGAGCGTATTACGCTTCCGCTCTTTGTGTTTCTCTCAAGGTCATTCTCACAACCTCACTTGGAACACAAAGAGCGTTTCTTTTGTGTAAGTGCCGCGATGCGGGGCTTCACTGAAAGAAATCAAAGTCATGAGAATAGCCGTCGTTACGTCTCCCTTTGGAGAATTGCCGCCTCACGCTATTGGTGCCGTTGAAAAGCTCTATTACCTGCTTGGGGGTGAATGGAAATCAATGGGACACTCAGTCTCCTTTATATGCTGCGGAGGCGGAGAGGGAATGGTGTGCGTAAGGTTAAGGAAATACAACCGAACGGGTTCGACCCTTAAAGACCTCTTCTGGGATTTCCTTTACTCCGTAAAGGCACTTTGGCACTGCCCCAAGACGGACATCCTGCTTTGCAATACATTCTGGACTCCCGCGATAGCCCCTTTGTTCAGGTGGAAATACAAGAAGTTGGTTTACGCCGTGCACCGCTTTCCGAAGGGGCAATTCTGGCTTTATCCGTTTGTTCACTGTTTCATTTGCGTTTCCTCCGCCGTTGCCAACGAATTGCGTACGCAGATAAGAAGGAAGGTGAGCATTTGTGTAATTAACGATTCAATTGACACCGATGTCTTCCACCCGGGACTCAAGCATCAAGGTTCGGACGAATTTGTTATCGTTTACGCTGGTCGCATTCATCCTGAAAAGGGACTTCACATTCTCTTTGAGGCTGCGGAACAATTAAGCAAGAGAGTGAGCGGAAGCAAGATTAGGGTGAAGATTATGGGGACTTCCGATAAACACAGGGGTGGCGGAGGCGAAGAGTATGTGAAAGAACTGGAAAGGCTAGCCCCGGATATAGCGATTGATTGGATCGGAGCAATCTCAGATCCACACAGGCTTGCGGAGGAAATCAGTGCCGGAAATTGCTTTGTCTATCCGTCAGTGGCTGCAAACGGCGAGACTTTCGGCGTCGCACCGTTGGAGGCTATGGCACTCGGAATCCCGACGATACTTTCCAACTTGAAATGCTTCTCTGACTACGCCGAACCTGGAATTAACGCCTTTCAATTCTCATTGGGCAAGAATGAGATTTCAGAAACTGTAGACGCACTCTTGCAAATCAAGAACAACACTGACAAAATGAAAACGCTGTCACAAAATGCCGCACGCACGGCCGAACGATTCTCGCAAAAGAAGATTGCAAGCGATTATATCGCCTGTTTCTGCAATTTGCTGTCGATTACTCAACCGAGCCGTTCCCAGTCTTGACCTCTTGTGCCATCCGTCGGGACTGTCTGTCCACGATAGATTATGGAATGAGTTCGTTTGCGCGGCGGACTCATTTTGGCCGCTACGATGGCCTAGGGGGGTGAGGAGCGGGAGGGGCGGGCGAGCGTTGAGCGGAGTGAGACAAAACAACAAAAGACGGAGAAACACGAAGTTTTCGCAAATGACCAGATTACGTCGGGATGCGTCGGGATGTTGCCCGCGGCGTTCCATAAATGGTATAATACACCGCAAACAGTCTGAGAAGGTAAAAAATCAATATGGGTATACGCATACTTGGCACGGGCAGTTATCTGCCCCCGAAGGTCGTGACGAACGACGACCTCGCGAAGCCTCTGGATACGTCCGACGAATGGATTTATTCGCATACGGGCATTCATTCGCGGCATGTCGCGGAAGAGGGCGACAGCGCCTCGACGATGGGGACGAAGGCCGCGAAGGCCGCGCTGGAGGCGGCGAACGTGAAGCCGGAGGAAATCGGGCTGATTGTCGTTGCGACCTCGACGGCGGACTACAATCCCTTCCCCTCGACGGCGTGCCTGATTCAGGATCAGCTCGGGTGCGCGAACGCGGGTGCGTTCGACCTTCAGGCGGCGTGCTCGGGGTTCGTCTATGCGCTCGAGCAGGCGCGCGGCTTTCTCAACTTCTATCCGGAGCGCAAGGCGCTCGTCATCGGGTCGGAATGCCTGACGCGGGTCGTGAACTGGGCGGACAGGTCGAGTTGCATTCTCTTCGGGGACGGCGCGGGTGCGCTTGTGCTCGGCAACGACGAGGCCCCGGGACTTGCGGCGACGCATACGGGGGCCTACACGATTCTCGGCGCGGACGGCAGCGGCGGCAGTTTCATCACGCGCACGGGCGGGACGAAGGACGCGCTTGAGTTCGACCCCGTCTACGGGATTCCGCTTCCGCCGCCGCCGGTGCAGCCCGTCATGAAACTCGCGGGGCACGACGTGTTCGCCTTCGCGGTGCGGACGCTCTCGAAGGTCGTCACCGACCTGTGCGGGAAGTTCGGCACGACCCCTGCGGAACTCGACCGCGTCTTCGCCCACCAGGCGAACGGGCGCATCATCGAGGCGGTTGCGCGGCGGATGAAACTGCCGCTGGAGAAGTTCTGGCTGAACCTGGCGGAGACGGCGAACACGTCCGCCGCGTCCATCCCGATTTCGCTCGACCAGGCGGTTCGCGCGGGCGAACTGAAGGACGGCATGAAGATTGTGATGGTCGGCTTTGGTGCGGGGCTCACCTACGCCGGAACCTACTGCACCTGGCCCAACCTCTGATAAACACGATTTAGACAAGAAAGGATAACGTTACCATGAAGAAAGTCATGATCACGGGCATTGGCATGCTCACCGCAGTCGGCAACGGCAAGGACGCCACGTGGGAATCCATCAAGGCCGGCAAGCCGGGCGTCGGGCGCATCACGAAGTTCGACCCGTCCCGCTGCACGTGTCAGGTCGCGGCGGAAATCAAGGGCTTCGAGGAGTATGCCATCGGCGGCGGACTTCTCGACAAGCGCGAGGCGCGGCACATGGCGCTTTTCTCCCAGTATGCCGTCACGGCGGCAGTCGAGGCGTGGCGGGACGCGGGCTTCACCGACGAGAACCGCCCAGACATGGATCGCGTCGGCACGATTCTCGGCGTTGGCATCGGCGGTCTTGACGTCACGGGCGAGTCGTATAAGGTTCTCTTCGACCGCGGTCCCGACCGTCTTTCGCCGCTCGCGATTCCCGAGCTCATTTCCAACGAGGGCGCGGGCAACATCGCGCTTGCGCTCGGCGCGAAGGGGCCCTGCCAGGTCATTACGACGGCGTGCGCCTCATCGACGGACGCGCTCGGTTACGCGATGGACGCGATTCGTGCGGGTCGCGCCGACATCGTGATTTCGGGCGGCAGCGAGGCGACGATCCTCGAGTTCTGCGTCGGTGGCTTCATGAAGGAGAAGGCTCTCGCGACGAAGTTCAACGACACGCCCGAGAAGGCGTGCCGTCCGTTCAACGTCGATCGCGACGGATTCGTGATGGGCGAAGGCGCGGGCATCCTGATTCTCGAGAGCGAGGAGCACGCCAAGGCGCGCGGTGCGAAGATCTATGCGGAACTGGCGGGCTACGGCGCGACGTGCGACGCCTACCACATCACGGCCCCCGACCCCTCCGGCGACGGCGCGGTGAAGGCGATTGAAGTCGCCCTCAGGGACGCGGGCGTGACGGACAAGACGACCGTCGACTACATCAACGCGCACGGGACTTCGACCCACCTCAACGATGCGATGGAGACGAAGGCGTTCAAGCGCGTGTTCGGCGACGAACAGGCGAAGAAGATCAACGTCTCCTCGACGAAGCCGTTCCACGGCCACTGCCTTGGCGCGACGGGGGCGATCGAGGCGGCGATTACCGCGCTCGCCATCAAGGAGGGCTATGTCCCCGCGACCATCAACTACGAGAACCCCGACCCGGAACTCGACCTCAACTACACGCCGAACGTGGGCGTGGCGCGCGATATCCGCGTCGCCATGAGCTCCTCGCTCGGCTTCGGCGGTCACAACGGCATCCTCGTCTTCAAGAAGGCTTAATCAAATGGCTACTGCACCTGTTGAAATTCCCGTGTTCGGAACGGTCTACAACAAGCCCGGCATCGAACTTCTGCCGCACCGCGACCCGTTTCTGTTCGTCGATCTGTTGCTTTCGGCGGACGAGACGGGGGCTGTCGCCGAATACACGTTCACGAAGGAAAAGAACGAGTTCTTCAAGGGACACTTCCCGGATTTCCCGATTGTCCCGGGGGTCATCCTCGTCGAGACGATGGCGCAGGCCGCCGGCGCGGGGCTGATCGCACGAGGCTTCTTCGGCGACAGGAAGCCGGGCTTCCTGTTCGCGAAGGTGGATGGCGCGAAGTTCAAGCGTCCCGTCCGCCCGGGCGACAAGTTCACGACGGTCGTCAAGACGACGAAACTCCGCTCGATCATCGCGGTCTTCGAGGCGAAGGGCTACGTCAACGGCGAGTTGGCGGCCGAAGGCACGCTGACGTGCATGCTCGGCGAAAACAAGGACTGACGGGTTTCACGCCATGATTCACATCGTCAGGGTCGGCGATTCCCGCATCGAGGCGTTCAATGCCCGTCCGGCGTTCCCGGAGGAGGCCGAACGCGCGGCAGCCGGGGTGCTCGCCGAAATCCGCAAGCACGGCGACGCGGCGGTTCGCAAGTTCGTCGCGAAGTTCGAGGGCTACAGGGGCGGGAATCTGCGCATTGCGGATGACGAGGGGGTGGCGGCGATACCGGCCGAAATCCGCCGCGCCGTCCGCGACGCCCACCGCCGCGTCCTGAAGTTCTCGAAAGCCTCGCTTCGGAAGAACTGGAGCATGAAGACGCCGCGCGGAGGATCGGAAGGCGAGTTCTTCTCGCCGATGGATCGCGTGGGCGTCTACGTGCCCGGCGGCACGGCTCCGCTGGCCTCGACTTCAATCATGACGGTGACGCTCGCCAAGGCGGCGGGCGTGAAGGAAATCGTCGCCTGCACGCCGGCGGGCAAGACGGGCGAGGTGAATCCCGTCCTTCTCTACGCGCTTCGCCTTGCGGGGGCGACCGAGATTTACCGCGTCGGCGGCATTCAGGCGATCGGCATGATGGCGTTCGGCACGGCGACGTGCCGCAAGGTGCAGAAGATCGCAGGTCCCGGGAATGCGTTCGTCACGGCGGCGAAGCGGCAGGTCTACGGCTACGTGGCCATCGACCAGGTCGCAGGGCCGAGCGAAATCGCCGTCCTGACGGATGGCTCGGTGGACGTGCGCTGGATCGCGGCGGATTTGCTCTCGCAGGCGGAGCACGGCAGCGGATGGGAGAAGTCCCTCTGCGTCTGCACGTCGAAGAAGCTGGCGGAGGCGATTCGCAAGGAAGTTCTCGCACAGACCGAGACGCTTTCGCGCAAGGCGCTCGTGCAGCGCGTCATCGACCGCGACGGAATCCTGATTGTCGTGGCGAAGGACGTGCGGGAGGGGCTGGAGGTCGTGAACCGCTTCGCCCCCGAGCATTTCGAGATCATGACGAAGGACGCGACGAAGGTGATGAAGGGCGTGCGTTCGGCGGGCGCGGTGTTCGCGGGGCCGTGGACGCCCGAGTCGGCGGGCGACTTCGTCGCGGGGCCGAGCCATGTCCTGCCGACGGGCGGCGCGGCGAACATGTTCTCCGGACTGACCCCGGACGATTTCCGCCGCCGCCACAGTTTCGTCGCGTTCACGAAGGGCGACCTTCGGGAAACGTGCGGGACGATCGCGGCGTTTGCTCGGGTTGAGGGACTTGACGGGCATGGCCGCGCGGCCACCATCCGCTTTTCATGACGTTCGTTCAACGGCACGCCTACGACTTGGGAGCGGGGTTCGCCTCGCTCCTCTGGCCGTTTTTCCGCCGTCGGCGGAAGCTTGCCGTCGAGAACATCCTGCGCGGCGGAATCACGGGCGACCCCGGTGAAGCGCGGCGAATCGCGCGGCGGTCGTTCGCGCATTTCGTCGGACACATCTGCGAGGCCCTCTTCGTCCCGAAGGTCGTGACGCGCGAGAACTGGCGCGAACATCTCGACATGACGTCCGAGGCCGACCCCGAGACGGTCAGGCTTCTCCTTGAAACGCCCGACCAGCCAATCATCCTCGCCAGTTCCCACCACGGCGTGTGGGAGGCGGCGACGAACATTCTCTCGTTCGCCCGCCCCATGATTGCCATCGCCCGCATCCAGAACAACGGCTTCGTCGCCCGATGGATGAAGAAGCACCACTTCCGCGGACCGGTGACAATCGTCAACAAGAACCGCGGCTTCACGCCGGACGTCTTTCGCCAGTGGGACGAGGAGAAGGCGGCGCTGACGATTCTGATGGATCAGTATACCCACGGCGGCATGCTGCTCACCTTCTTCGGACGTCCCGCACGGACGTTTACGAGCGTTTCGCGTCTTGCGATGCGCACGGGCTACCCCATCGTCATCGGCTCGTTCGTCCGCGTCGCCCCCTATCGGTATCGGCTGGTGGGCGGCAGTCCCGTGCGTGTCGAGAAGGGATGCGACCTCGCGAAGGTGACGCAGACCCTGAACGACCGCCTGGAAGAGGCGATCCGCACGTGTCCCGAGCAGTATCTCTGGGTACACAGGAGGTGGCGCGATGACTGACGCACGGATTCTCCTCGCGCTCGACCTCCTTTGCCTCGGGATGACGTTTGTCTTCTTCTGGTCGACGGTCATCGTGCTGATCGGGCTTCTCTGCCGTGCGCGAATCCACCCGAAGGCGAAGAAAAACCTGCGCTTTGCCGTCCTGATTTGCGCACGGAACGAGGAACGCGTCATCCGTCTGCCCGTGCGGAGCGTGATGATGAGCCACTATCCGTCGAATTGCCGCGAAGTGATCGTGCTCGCCGACAACTGTGCGGACGCGACGGTGGAACGGGCGCGCAAGGCGGGCGCGACGGTCTGGGAGAAGACCACCCCGAGTTCCGGCAAGGGCGATGTGCTCGCCTGGGGCATCGAGAAGGTGCGGGCGATGGGCGGCTTCGACGCGATTGCCGTCTTTGATGCGGATAACGTCGTCTCGCCCGACTGGCTGGGCGAGGTGAATGCCGCGCTCTCGGACGGCGAGGCGATTGTGACGGGCTGCCGCCACTCGTCCAATGCGCGGGCGAATCTGATTTCGGGCTGGTACACGATCTACTGGAACATGATGAACGAACTCTCGAACCGCGTCCGGACGAATCTGCACCTTTCCGGCAAGCTGACCGGCACGGGGTTCGCGTTTCTCCTCTCCGCGCTCGGCGCGGACGGCTGGCGGACGCGCACGATGGTGGAGGACGTTGAGTTCACCGTGCAAGGCAACTTGCGCGGACTTCGCGTCGCCTACGTGCCGGGGGCGGATTATGCGGACGAACAGCCCGTGACGGTTCAATACATGTGGCGGCAGCTTCGGCGTTGGGCCACGGGGGGCTGGCAGGTCGTGCGGACGTATTTCCTGCCGTGGGTGCGGACACTTTACCATCACCCCTCGGTGCGGCTTTTCGACAGTTTTTTCGCCATTCTGACGGGAATGTCGGTCGCGTTCGTCCATCTTTTCAACGTTCTTGCGCTGGCGTTCCGCCTGATTCGCGGCGATTCGGCCTGTATGGCCTTCAGGTTTTTCTTCGGCGTGGTCGGATTCGTCTTCGTCATGGGATGGTTCACGGCGTGGGCATCCGTCGCGCTTTCGCAGGAAAAGCGCCGTCCGCGCATTGTCTCGATTCTGCTTTTCCCGATTTTCTCGCTGATTCTGTCGGCTTCGCTCCTGGCGGCGCTCGTTTTCCCGACGCGCCGCTGGAAACCGATTCCACACGGCGTCTGCGCGAAAATCGCCGCGCTTTGCCTGTTTGCCTGCAGTTCCGCATGGGGCGCGGAGGAGGGCGACCTGTTCCGTCCCTACGGCTGGTTCAACCCCGAGATTGAAACGGCGCACGTCACGCGCGGCAAGATCGTGGCGACGCGTCCGGTGCAGAACACCGACGCGGGCGTCGGGCTGCTGCTTGGCGACTTCGGTTATGCGAACATCGGCTTCTGGAGCATGACCGACCTCAGTCGGCGCTACCGCGACACCCGTCATAACTTCATGAACGAGGTCGATCCGTGGGTCATGTATGGCTATGAATGGAAGTTCGCGGAAGGTTGGTCGCTCGATTCGCGCATTTCCCATCAGTGGGACGAGATGCTCGGCTACAAGGGCGACGCGACGCGAACCTACCGCGAATACATCAGCCGCGAGACGCTGACGACCCCGTGGATCTCCATCTATTCGCTCGTCCGCTGGATGGTGCACCCTTATGAGTGTCCGGGTGTTCGCGTGGGCATATTCCGCGAGTTCGAGCTGCTTGAACGCCTTGCGTTCGTTCCGCAGTTCTATATGGATGGCGGTCCGAAATGCTGGAACCGTCGGCGGTTCGGACAGTGGACGGCCGAGCCGGCGAGCTACCACAGCGGAGCGAATTCGGCGACGCTTTCCCTTATTCTCAAATACTACCTGACGGACGCGCTCTGCCTCTACGGGGGCGTCTCGCAGTTCGGCATCGTCGATTCGGACATCCGCGAGCAGGTAAAGGCGCGTCCGGGCGACTGTGCGCGGCGCGACCTGACCTTTGGCGTCGTCGGCTTCGTCTGGCAGTTCCGTTGAATGCGCACGGCAGGTTGTGGTATAATACTCGCATCTTTCAAACAACAACAAGAAAAGGAGAAACAGAACATGGCACACAAGATTGAAGCCGACAAGTGCGTCAGCTGCGGGTGCTGCAAGGATGCCTGCCCGGCGGATGCGATTACGGAAGGAACGCCCTACGTGATCAATCCCGACGTCTGCATCGACTGCGGCGCGTGCGCGGCGCAGTGTCCGAGCGAAGCGATCTCCGCGGCGTGATTGAGTTCATCCAGGAGACCCTGCTGCTTCTGCCGTTCCTCTTCGTGACGTATCTCGTCCTTGAGGCGATAGAGGCGAAGGCGGGCGGTGCGCTCGAGAAATCCCTCGAGCGCACTCGTTCTGTCGGCCCGCTGATGGGGGCGCTCGCCGGGGCGGTCCCGCAGTGCGGCGTTTCGGCGGCGGCATCCTCGTTCTACGCGGGCGGCGTGATTACGGTCGGGACGCTGATTGCCGTCTTTCTCTCGACTTCGGACGAACTGATACCCGTCCTGCTTTCCGCCCGCGCCCCGATTGACTTGCTGTTCAAGATCGTCGGGCTGAAGATTGTCTGCGCGATTGCCGTCGGTTTCACGGCGAACGGCATTCTGCTGGCGGCGCATCACTTCCGGCGGAAGGTGACGATTGACGAACTCTGCGAACACAGCCGCTGCGGATGCCACGCGCACAGGGGCATCCTCGTCCCCGCCCTGATTCATACGGCGGAAATCTTCCTCTTCATCGTCATCGTCTCGGGTGCGGTCGAACTCTGCATGCACTTCTTCGGGACGGACTGCCTGAACAACTTGAAACTCAACGCGCCGTTCGTCGGCGAATTCGCGGCGGGTGCGCTGGGGTTGATACCAAACTGCGCGGTTTCCGTCGCGGGGGCGAAACTCTATCTGGCGGGGGCGATGAGCCCCGGTGCGCTGATGGCGAGTTCGTTCACGGGGTCGGGGCTTGGCCTGCTCGTCCTCTTCCGCACGAACCGCAACCTGAAGGAGAACCTGACCATCCTGCTGACCGTCTACCTCACGGGCGTGACGCTCGGCTGGCTGACCGGACATTTGCTATGATGAAACGAATCCTTTCCTGGGGTCGCGAGGTTATCGGCGGCTTCCTGCGGAACAACTGCTCCATGCACGCGGCGGGGCTGACCTATTTCGCGATGCTCGCGCTGATGCCGATTCTCTGCCTGCTCCTCTTCGTCGCGAAGACGTGCGACGTCGATCAGTATGCGCGGCAGGAAATCAACGCGCGCATCGACGCGATGATCGAGAACGTCGAGCACGGACAGGACGATGACGTCGCCCTGCTCGCCGCGCCGAACGAGGAGGAGCGCGAGAAGAAGCGAATCGCCGCGCTGGAGTTCGGCAAGCAGGCGCGGCAGATCTCGAACAGCCTCTTCGACCGCGTGGAGAAGTTCGACATCGAGACGCTCGGCTGGATTGGCTTCGGCTTTCTCGTCTGGACGGTCATCTCGTCCCTCGGCATGGTGGAGGTGAGTTTCAACCAGATTTGGGGCGTGGAGAAGGCGCGGCCGATTTGGAAGCGAGCCTATCTCTACCTCTTCATCTCCATCGTCCTGCCCGTGCTGACGGCAATCGCCGCGTCCCTGCCCGTCTTGCGCGCGGTGAAGAACGTGATTGTGGCGACGATGGGTTCTGTGTGGCTCACGAAGTGGGTTTCGGACGGACTCGTCTGGTTTCTCGACTCCTGGCTTTTCCGCACGTCATTTTCGCTTGCGTTCGCGTCGCTCGCGTTCGCCTTCTTCTTCCAGATGATGCCGAACTGCCGCGTTCGCTTCCGTCCGGCGTTCTGGGGCGGCTTCATCACCGCGCTTCTCTTCGGCGGCTGGATGAAACTCTGCGCGGTGGCGCAGGTCGGCATCGCCAAGTCGTCCGCCCTCTACGGCTCGTTCGCTTTCCTCCCGATCGTCCTCGCGTGGATGTATATGAGCTGGGAAATCATCCTTCTCGGCGCGAACATGACCCACGCCTTTCAGACGTGCGCCACATCCAAGGGGTGTTCTCAATCTCCCGATTACCACGGCTAACGCCATTTTTGACCTAAATTCGCGAAAATCCGTGAAATCCGTGGTGAATTGTGATCAGTCGAAGGCGAGAATCAAAGTCGAACAGTGAAATGATGCGCATCACCGAGGGGGCTTGATGCGCATCAAGAGGGGTGGTTGATGCGCATCAAAGGGGTGTGTTGATGCGCATCAAAGGGGGTGGTTGATGCGCATCAAGGGGGGTGGTTGATGCGCATCAAACCGTCGGACGATGCGCACGGCGGGTCTGCGAGACCGTTATCAACATAACCCATTACTTCCGATACGCACAACCGAGATATGGTATAATATACGAGATGTTAAGAACGGACTTGGAAAGTTTTCGCCGCGAACTGCTCGAAACGGGCGGTTATCGCACGGCGGATGACCATCGGGCGGCGAAACGCGCGCGGACTGGCGCATTGACGACGATTCGCTTCTCGATGGCCGTGTCGCGTGTCTTCCCGATGTGCGCCATCTGGGAGGCGTGCCATCGGCTGACGACCGACAAGTGGGCGCATTTCTGCTTCTCGACCGTGCAGGTCGCCGAGCGGCTGGGGATGAACGTGATTCTCGAGGACTGGAAGAACCGCCAGGCATACGACGGCCCGGTGATGTATCTCTGCAATCACATGTCCACCTACGAGACGATTCTCCTTCCGCCGGTGCTGCTTACCTACGGGCCGTTCAACGTGGTGACGAAGGCGTCGCTCGCGCATCTGCCCGCGCTCGAACGCGCCGCCGCGCACATGGGCATCGTGCCGATCGGGCGAAAGAACCCGAAGGAAGACCTGATGACGCTCTTTCGCGTGGGCACAGAGCGCATCGCGCAGGGCAACAGCTTCCTCATCTTCCCACAGGGTTCGCGTCAGGCGGTCTTCTCCCGCGCCCATTTCTCGTCCATCGGGGCGAAACTGGCGGAAAAGGCGGGGTGTCCGATCGTGCCGATTGCCGTCGACTCGCGATGCATGCCGACGCGCGAAAAGGGCTTGCTCAAGGGCGTGTTCAAGGACTTCGGAACGGTCGACACTTCGTGCGACATCCGATGCGCCTGCGGCCCGGTGATTCCCTGCGGGAAGTCCCGCGAAATGCACGAGGCCTCGTTCGACTGGATTGCCTCGAAGCTCGAATCGTGGGGACTGCCGACCGAACGGGGCAAAAACGGCTCGGCGACCTGACGAAACAAGGCGATTTCTAAACGAATTACATCAAAAGAAAGGAAAAAAGCAAAAATGTCACGTGCATACAACTTCTCGGCGGGTCCGGCGGCGCTGCCGCTCGAAGTCCTTCAGGAGGCGCAGCAGAATCTCGTCGATTACAAGGGGACGGGAATGTCGGTGATGGAAATGTCCCATCGCGGCAAGGCCTACGACGCCATCCACCAGGAGGCGATTGCGACGTTCAAGGAACTGTGCGGGCTCGGCGACGAGTGGTCGGTCTGCTTCATTCAGGGCGGCGCGTCGATGCAGTTCGCGATGATTCCGATGAACTTCCTCGGACAGGGGAAGGTTGCGGACTACGCGAAGCAGGGCACGTGGTCGGGCAAGGCGCTCAAGGAGGGCGAGAAGGTCGCCGAGTGCCGGGGCGCGACGTGCAACGTCGTCGCCGACTGCGCGAAGGACATCCCGACGCGGATGCCGCGTGACGGCGAGTGGAAGTGGTCGGCGGACGCCGCCTTCTGCCACATCTGCTCGAACGAGACGATTGCGGGCGCGGAACTCAAGGAGTTCCCGAAGGGGAACGGGCCGCTCATCTGCGACATGTCGTCCGACATCCTCAGCTGCGAGCGCGACTACAACCAGTTCGACATGTTCTACGCGGGCGCACAGAAGAACCTCGGACCCTCCGGCATGGCGGTCGTCGCCATCCGCAAGGAACTCGCCGAGAAGGGCTGCGCGAAAATCCCGACGATGCTCCAGTATCGCACATACGTGGATAACGACTCGCTCTACAACACGCCGCCGACCTGGGGAATCTACATCTTCGGCGAGACGATGAAGTGGGTGAAGAAGATGGGCAAGGAGAACCTCTTCAAGCTCAACGCCGAGAAGGCGAAGAAGATCTACGACGTCATCGACTCGAGCGACTTCTGGACGGGCACGGCGCTCAAGGAGTTCCGCTCGAACATGAACGTGACGTGGCGCATCCGGGGCAACGACGAGGAACTCGAGAAGAAGTTCATCGAGGAGGCCAAGGCGCTCGGAATGTCCTCACTCAAGGGACACCGTTCGGTGGGAGGCCTCCGCGCCTCGATCTACAACGCCTTCCCGATGGCGGGCGTGGACGCGCTTGTCGCGTTCATGAAGGACTTCGAGAAGCGCAACGGCTAAGGGGGAACTTCCTTGACCGAACTGATACGGGTCATCGCCGTCGTGGCGCTTCTGTGCGTCGCGGCGGCGGTTTGCACACCGAAGGGGCGACTTCCGCTCGTCTTGCGTGGGCTGAAGCGGACTCTCAACGCGAAGCCGAGCGCGGCGGATTCGGGCGAAAAGGTCGCGTCCTGGCGGAAGGCGCTGGCATTCCTCTGCCTACTCGCGGCGGTTGCCGTCGCGCTCGTCCGTCTCTAAGTCGGGCGGCCGCGGCGGAATCGCGCCAACCTTTTCCGCCCATCGCCTGTATTAGGATATGCAATGGGCGTAGCAGAGGACATCAAGGAAGATCTCAACCGCGGAGCGTTTCGGCTCTTCGCGGAGTATCGGTCTTCGCTTTATTCCGAAGCCCTGCAACTCTGTCTCGGCAACCAATCCGACGCGGAAGACCTGACGATCCGCACGCTCGACCGCGCCATCCGCAAGATCTCCTTCTTCGACGAGAGCAAGGGGCGCGTCATCGACTGGATGCGGCAGATCATGCGCAATCTGCGCAAGAACGACCTCGACCTGAAGGCGGCGAACGCCGTGGTGGCGTTCGACCCGACGGATATGGAAGCCTCGCTCAGTCAAGCCGATTCGTCGACGGTGGATGACATTCTCTCGAAGAGCGACGACGAGTTCCTGCGGCGGGCGGTGAACGCGCTGCCGCACGACCTGCGCGAGGCGGTCGTGCTCCACTACCTGATGGATCAGCCGATCGTCCAGGTGGCGAAGGTCTTGCGCGTCCCCGTCGGCACGGTGAAGGCGCGGCTTCACTATGCGCGGAAGGTTTTGCAGGGGAAACTCGCGCAGGAAATGCGCCGTCCGCGCACGATTGCCGCGATGGCGCTATTCCTCCTTTCAACCGTCACTTATGCCGCGTGGACGGCGGGGTGGATTCCGCACGACCTCCTTGGCGGCGCGGCGGAAGCGGAAGTCGTCGCCGCCCCCGTTGTCGAAATCGCCGCGAAGCCGAGCCCCTTTCCCGTCGCCGAACCGCAGACGAACGTCGCGCCCGCGGCGACGACGGCACTCACTTCGGAGTCGTCCGATTCGCCTCTGGGAACGGACGATTCGTCTCTGGAGGCGGAGGGCGAATCCGCGGACGAGCCGCCCAAGCCTTTCACCATCCGGTTCCGCTGAAATGCGCGACGAGCCGTGCGACTTCCTCGCGCAGGTCGTCGGGCGTTCCGTCATTGCGAATCGTGAAGTCGGCCCGCGCCGCCTTTTCCTCAATCGGCATCTGCGCACGAAGCCGCGCCTCGGCCTCTTCTCGCGTATACCCGCGTCGCGCCATCATCCGCGCAATCTGCGTATCGGGCTTGGACGCGATGCAACAGACGATGTCGTAGTCCTTTTCCCACCCCGTCTCGAAAAGAAGCGGAATCACCGCCACGCGAATCGCCGCGTCGCCCTGACGCGGCGAAGTGAACCACGCCTCGAACCTCGCCCGCACGAGCGGATGTATCCGCGCCTCCAGTTCCTTCCGTGCGATGGGGTCCGCGAACACGACCTTGGCGAGCCGACGACGCTCCTCCGGCGGAATCAGCTCGTGCACGATGTCGTCCGCGTCCAGTGTCTCAACGCCCATCTCGTTCAGGTAAGTCGCAGCAAGCGACTTTCCGCAGGCGATTCCACCCGTTAGCGCAATCCGCTTCATTTCAAGTTGACTTCCACCCTGAAGAAGTGATGCGTCGTATAATCGACCGCCTCCCACGCGGCATCGCCGAGTGCCGTCTTGCCGAACACCGTGTATTCACGCGCGGGATTGCCGTCCCGCAAGTCGGGCGACCACGTCAGTTCCACGCCGTCATCCGTCACGGCAATCGACGTCACGCGGAAAATGGACGTCGCGTCGGTCGGGTCTGTCCCTGCGACATATTCCTGCCAGCGCGTCACCGCCCAGCCCGTCTTGTTTGCCGAACCTTCCAACAAAGCCTTGTAGCCGCCGCTCGCGGCGATTTGCTCCGCCGTGAAATACTGGTCCACCCACGAGTGCGGAACGCTCACCGTTCGCGACACGCCCGAACCGTCGTCGTAACTGAACTCCTCCGCCGTCTGCGAACTCGGCGTCCATGTCACGTCATCCACGTAGAGGGGGACTTGTTCAGCCGCTGGCGTAGTCTTTCCGTTCGCCCAGGCAATCGTATGCGTTCCCTCCGCCAGTGAATATTCAACCTTCGCCCACCCTTCACTCTGTGTTGTCGGCTGGGAGACCGAAACCTCAGCACCGTCAACCAGGAATTGATAAAGATTGCGGTCGCCCGTCCCGTCACCACAGCACCAGTAGAAGGAAAGCGTCCCCGGCCCAACGACCGTCGTTTCCATTGTGACCGTTCCCCTCCCCGTCAAAGGAGTGATGCCGACGGCGCACGAGCCGCCCGTGCGCGAAACTCCATTCGTCACCTTCCAACAATACAAACCGCCAAATGTCGAAGGCGTGGTGTCCCTCAGAACCGCATTCGTCAGCCCGACCGCCTTGGAGAGTTTGCCCTCGTCGTCCCAAACGGCGTAGAGATCAACCGTTCCGTTCGCCACGACCGTCAGGTTCGAAACTGTCGCGCCATCCTCAAAGGCGACTTCGCCGCCCTCCGTCTGCGCCCAACCGAGGAAACCACTGGACATATGGTTCGTATAGGCGCATTCGGGCAGGGTTATTTCGGTATCGTAGGCGCAGTCCGAAAGCGTCTCCATCGTGCCGACGACATCCGCCGCGACGGGGTGGAAGACGATGGAATAGGAATTCGCCACATACTGCGCCGTGTAAGTGCCTTTTTCCGTCGCCGTTGTTGGCACGCTCGGCTCCCAACCGCTGAACGTGTAGCCGAGGCGATTGTCGGCACTCGGCGGCGTGACGACAGCACCAGACTCGTATTGCTTGTCCTCCGAAACTAACATGCCGGAAGAGTCGTAGTAGACGAACGTCAGAACCGCATAGGTCTTAATCGTCCACTTCGCATACAGGGTCGTCGCCTCCGTCCTGTCCCACGCCCGCACGCTTGCACCCTTCGCGTCGTAATATTGCGTTCCAACGCCATTCGCCGCCGTGTAGTAGCCGCCGAATGTGTAGCCCGTTCGCGTCGGCAGGACGGCGATGGCGGGCATATCCTCGTCATAAGTCGCCGAAACGGATGCCGTCGGCGTGTTTTCCGCGTCTTCCGCCGAGAGAGTCACCTCATACGAACTCGCTGCCCACTGGGCGTAGAGGGTGACGCTCTGCTCGTCGTTCGTCACGCCCAACGTCACGCCTGTCACGCCGGACGCACCACAATCAACCTTCGTGCCAGACCCATCCTTCGCGGTATTCCAACTGGCGATGTAATGCCCCGTCTTCGTCGCCCGATCCGCCGCGAGAGCCGTTATCTCGTCCGAACAGGATAGGCTCGTCGATTCAGGCTCTGAATCGACCCAACTGCCCCCGTTCGCGCCATACGAAAGGGTGTAGTTAAACCAACGGTAGTTTGCAACGAGACGCAGTGCATTGCCGACCATATTCCCGCTATTCCCATTCTCCGCATAACCGAGGTATTGACACCGTGAATAGGTGATCTCGAGCGTATCTGCCGCATCGTATGATGTCGTCTTTTCCGTCGAAGAAGACGTCCAACCCGTGAGCGTCCAGTTCGTCAGAACCGTGCACGCATACGGTTTTTCCGTTTTAAAGGTGACAGATGGCGCAGAAGACCACAAATTGAACGAAACCGCCTCGCTTCCATCTACATGGACGACATTCTTGTCGGACACCTCCTTTTGAGAACCCAAGGTATAGAATCCCTCGACCGTATACGACG
Organism: Gemmiger sp.; assembly: GCA_963626175.1. Taxonomy (GTDB): domain Bacteria; phylum Verrucomicrobiota; class Kiritimatiellia; order RFP12; family UBA1067; genus UBA1067. The sequence continues at coordinate 2,182 of CAVFWY010000013.1, read as the reverse complement.
CGTTGGCCCGCAGACAACCGAATGCGGCGACAAGGCAGACCAAAGTCGAAGACAGAAATCTCGTTTTCATGCGCCTATTGTCCCAAAAATCGCAGTTGAAGTCAAGGGGTGGGCGCCTCTGGCAATCAGAAATGGAGGACTTTCGGGACAAAGCCCCGCGCCTCATCTTCCGTCATCTGGGCGAACGCCATCACGATCACGCGGTCGCCGACCTTCCCCTGATGAGCCGCCGCCCCGTTCAGGCAGCAGACGTGCGACCCGCGCCGCCCGGTAATCGCGTAAGTCTCGAACCGATTGCCGTTCTCCACGTCCGCCACGAGAATCTTCTCGTAGGGCACGAGACCGACGGCCTCCATGTCGTCCGGATCCAGCGTCAGCGACCCCTCGTAGTCGAGACACGCCTCCGTCACGCGGATTCGGTGCAGTTTGGACTTCAATATCTGAATCAACATCTTACTAACCTCTTCTTTACCCGATGACGGCATTGTCGATGAGGCGCGTCTTGCCCGCGAATGCCGCAATGAGAACGGTCGTCCCCTTCGTCACCTTCTTCACGGGCTGAAGCGTCTCGGAATCCACAAATTCGACATAATCGACGCGCAAGCCCGCCTTTTCAAGCGCTTTCGCGATCCGTTTCTGCTCGGCCTTCACGCTCGTGCCCGTCGGCTTCACGCTCCGAACCGCCTTTGAGATGGCAAGCGCGGACTCGCGTTCTGCCGCGCTCAGGTAGGTGTTGCGGCTTGACTTCGCCAGCCCCGACGCCTCGCGCACAATGGGCGCAACCACGACGTCGAGGTCGAAGTTCAAGTCGCGAACCATCCGCCTGATGACCTGCGCCTGCTGGTAGTCCTTTTGACCGAACACCGCGAAGTCGGGATGCGAGAGATTGAAGAGTTTCGCCACAACCGTGCAAACGCCGCGAAAGTGACCGGGACGCCGCGCCCCGCACAGTCCCTTCGAGAGGTCTTCCTCCGTCACGTAGACGGAATGGCGGTCGAGATACATGTTCGCAGGAGTTGGGAAGAAGACGGCGGTCGCCCCGGCGGCGCGGCACTTCGCAAGGTCGGTCTTCTCGTCACGCGGATACTTCTCGTAGTCCTCGTTCGGACCGAACTGCACCGGGTTCACGAACACGCTCACCACGATTTCGTCCGCCTTGCGCTTCTTCGCCGCCGCGATGAGGCTCATATGCCCCTCGTGCAGATAGCCCATCGTCGGCACGAGGGCAATCCGCTTGCCGGCCGCCTTGCGGCCGCGACACCACTTCTGCAACTTCTCCGGATTCCGGAAGATTCTCATTTCTGCAATCCCTTCATCAGTTCGATTTCCTCCTTGTAGCCCTGAAGGTCGCAGGGAGTTTCCAAGTAAAACGGCAAGTCTCTCAACTTCGGATGGTTCACGATTCGCCCGAACGCGGCAAGTCCGATCTTCCCCTTGCCAATCTTCTCGTGGCGATCCTTGTGCGACGCGAGCGCGTTCATCGAATCGTTGGCGTGCACCGCCTTCAGCCGTCCAAGCCCGATGACGCGGTCAAACTCATCCAAAACGCCGTCGAGGTCGTTCACGATGTCGTAGCCCGCGTCCCACACGTGGCAGGTGTCAAGGCAGACCCCCAGCGGAGCGTCCACGCGGTCGATGATGGCGCGGAGTTCCTCGAACGTGCGCCCGACTTCGCTCCCCTTGCCCGCCATCGTCTCCAGCAGAACCGTCGTCGAGAAGGGTTTCTTCGCCGCGTCGAAGATGCGGTTGAGCATCGCGGAGATGAGTTCGATCCCCTTCTCAGACCCCTGCCCGACGTGGCTGCCGGGATGGAAGTTATACATCGCGCCGGGCGTATGCTCAAGCCGCTTCAGGTCGTCCGCCATCACCCATTCGGCGAAGTTCCGCGTCTTCTCGTCCGCACTCGCCGCGTTCAGCGTGTAGGGGGCGTGGGCGAGAATCGGGCCGATGCCGTTCGCCGCCGCATACGCCGTAAACGCCGCGACGTCGGCGCGGTCGATCGGTTTCGCCGCGCCGCCGCGTGGATTGCGGGTGAAGAACTGAAAGACATTCGCCCCAATCGAGACGGCGGTCTGCGCCATCGCCAGATAACCGCCGCTCGACGAGAGATGACAGCCGATTTTCATACTCACTTCGTGAAGTGCACGACGAACCCGCCGCCGGGCGCCATGTGGACGGGGAT
>CAVFWY010000012.1:0-21641 GCA_963626175.1 Gemmiger sp. | reverse complement strand
GTCGGTCACGCCATACATGATCTGCTTCATCTTCTCCATGCCGCACATTATACCATAACTTACATCACGGCAGAACGAGTTCGATTCAACAGCCGAATTTAAGGCGGTCAGCAGCCGCCGGCGATGGCGAGGCCGCCCTTTGAAGTCTCGCGGTAGATGGCGGGGAGGTCGTGCCCCGTACGGAGCATCACGCCGACGACCTTGTCGTAGTCGATAAGGCGGTTGCCGTCCGAAAGCAGGGCGAGTTCGCCGGTCGTGAGCGCACGGTTCGCGGCGATTGCGTTGCGTTCGATGCAGGGCACCTGCACGAGCCCCTTGATCGGGTCGCAGGTGAGGCCGAGGAAGTGTTCGAGCGCGGAAGCCGCCGCCCACTGGCATTGCCTCGGCGAACCGCCGAGCAGATAGGTGGAGGCCGCCGCCGCCATCGAGGCCGCCACGCCGACTTCCGCCTGACAGCCCGCCTCCGCGCCGGAAATCGAGCCGTTCTGCTTGGCGACGTTGCCGACGAGTCCCGCCACGGCGAGCGCACGGTCGAGTTCGACGTCCGAGCAGTTGTAGGTTTCCTTCAGATAGCGCAGCACGGCGGGAAGCGTGCCGCACGAGCCGCAGGTCGGGGCGGTGACGACGACGCCGAGCGAGGCGTTCTCCTCGTTGACGGCGAACGCGAACGCCGCGAGCCGCGCCGTGCGCCGCGCATCGGGGCTGAGACGCATGGACTGCTGATAGTAGGCACGGGCCTGGCGCGGCAGATTGAGTCCGCCCGGCAGAACGCCGTCCCGCTGCAGACCGCGCGCGAGCGACTCGAACATGACCTTCCGCACTTCGGCGAGATGCCGCCAGCCCGCTTCGCCCTCGACTTCGTCGAAGTATTCCCAGATGTGCTTGCCGCTCTTCTCGCAGTAAGCGAGAATCTTCCGCATCGTGTCGAGTTTGTAGACCTTCGGCACGGGCGAGACCACCCCTTCCTCGGCGAGCGCACCGCCGCCGATGGAGTAGACGAGCCACGAATCGATGAGCCTGTCCGCCGCGTCGTAGGCGCGGAGTTCCATGCCGTTCGGATGGAACTTCTTCACCTCCTTGCTCCAGATTACCTTCGTCCGTTCCGCGCCGAGCGCATCGCAAATCGCCGTCGCGGTGAAGTGTCCGCCGCCGGTCGCCGAAAGCGAGCCGTAGAGCGTGGCTTCGTAGCGGACGGCGTTCGGCGTCCGCTTGAGGAAGATCTCGCTTGCGCGGTAAGGGCCCATCGTGTGGGAGGATGAGGGCCCGTGTCCGATGCGGTAAAGCTCGGTGAGCGCCTCCATGCCGGGCGTTTTCGTCTTCTTGGTTTTCTTTACCATTTGATTGGGGCGAGGCCGTGTTCACGAAGATAGGCATCGCATTTGAGGAAATGTCCGTTGCCAAAGAATCCGCGACGCGCGGAAAGCGGGGAGGGGTGTGGCGATTCCAGCACGAGGTTCTTCGTGCGGTCTACGAACGCCGCCTTGCGCTGGGCGTAAGCCCCCCACAGCATGTAGACGAGATGGTCGCGGCGTTCGGCGAGTCGGCGAATCGCCGCGTCGGTGAACGTCTCCCACCCCCTGCCCTGATGAGAACCCGCCATGTTCGCGCCGCCGGAGACCGTGAGCGTCGCGTTCAGGAGCAACACGCCCTGGTCTGCCCAGTGCGAGAGGTCGCCGTTTCGTCCGAGGAAGGGGCGGCCGTATTCCGCCTCGAGTTCCTTGTAGATGTTGACGAGCGACGGCGGCACGTCAACGCCGGGCTGGACGGAAAAGCAGAGTCCGTTCGCCTGATTGGGGTTGTGATAGGGGTCTTGACCGATGATGACGACCTTCACCTTGTCGAACGGCGTGCGGTTGAACGCCTCGAAGATGCATTCTTCGGGAGGATAGACGACACCGCTGGCGTAGGCGGACTTGACGAACGCCGCGAGGCGGGCGAAGTAGTCGCTCGCAAACTGGTCGTCCAGCACGGCCTTCCACGATTCTTCGATCTTCATCTGCGGCGGATGTTATATCACTGAATCAGTTCGCGGAGATCTCGTCTGCGACGGCCGTGCCCATTTCGGCGGTCGAAACGCTCTTGCCGTCCGCCGGGGCGATGTCCACCGTGCGAACGCCGCGGGCGATGACGGCTTCCACCGCCTTTTCCACCGCGTCGGATTCCTCGGTCAGGCCAAAGGAGTGGCGTAGCATCAGCGAGACGGAAAGAATCGTCGCAAGCGGATTGGCGATGCCCTTGCCCGCGATGTCGGGGGCGGAGCCGTGAATCGGTTCGTAGAGCCCGTGACCGCCCGCACCGAGCGAGGCGGAGGGGAGCATGCCGATCGAACCGGTGATTTGCGAGGCTTCGTCCGAGAGGATGTCGCCGAACATGTTCTCCGTCAGCAGCACGTCGAAGTGGGACGGATTGCGCACGAGTTGCATCGCGGCATTGTCGACGTACATGTGGTCGAGCGCGACGTCGACATACTCCGCATCATGGAGTGCCGTCACCGTCTCGCGCCAGAGCCGCGAGGTGGCGAGCACGTTCGCCTTGTCGACGCTCGTCACGCGGCGGTTCCGCTTGCGCGCCGCCTCGAAGGCGATACGGGCGATGCGCTCGATCTCAGCCGTGGAATAGGGCATGATGTCCCGCGCCGACTTGCCGTCCGCCGCGCGTTCGTGCGTGCCGAAGTAGATGCCGCCCGTGAGTTCGCGCACGACGAGCACGTCGATGCCGCCTTCGACGATTTCATCCTTGAGCGGACTCGCCTCCTTGAGTGCGCTCCACACCTTCGCCGGGCGGAGGTTGCCGTAGAGACCGAGTTCCGAACGGAGCGTGAGAAGAGCGCGGCGTTCGGGACGCTTCTCGGCGGGGAGGGCATCCCACTTCGGGCCGCCGACCGCGCCGAGCAGAATCGCGTCCGCCGCACGGCACGCGGCGAGCGTCGCGTCGGGCAGACAGTCGCCGCAGAGGTCGTAGGCGGCTCCGCCCACGGGGTAGACCGTCATTTCGAACTCGTGACCGAACCGCTTGCCGACGGCGGCGAGAGCCTTCATGGCTTCGCCCGTGATTTCGGGCCCGATTCCGTCGCCGGGGATGACTGCAATCGTCTTCTTCATGTTCGTCAGATTCCTTTCTTGCTCAGGTAGGCGGCGAGACCGCCGGCGGCGATGAGGTCGCGCATGAAGGGCGGGAACGGCTCGGCGGTGAAGGTCTGTCCGCTCGTCTCGTCCGTGATGCGTCCCGTCTCGAAATCGACCGACACCGTATCGCCCGCGGCGATTGCGGCGGCGGCCTCGGGACATTCGAGGATGGGGAGCGCGACGTTCAGCGAGTTGCGGTAGAAGATGCGGGCGAAACTCGCCGCGATGACGCAGGCGACGCCGCTCGCCTTGATGGAGATCGGCGCGTGCTCGCGCGAACTGCCGCAGCCGAAGTTGCGTCCCGCGACGATGATGTCGCCGGGCCTGACGCTCTTCACGAAGTTCGCGTCGATATCCTCCATGCAGTGCGCCGCGAGTTCCTTCGGGTCGGGCGTGTTGAGGTAGCGGGCGGGGATGATGACGTCGGTATCGACGTTGTCGCCGTATTTGAATGCTTTGCCTTTTGCGTTCATTTGTCAGATTCCTTCCGGGGCGGAGATTTTGCCCGTGATGGCGCTCGCGGCCGCGACGGCGGGCGAGGCGAGATAGATTTCGGATTCAATGTGACCCATGCGGCCGACGAAGTTGCGGTTCGTCGTCGAGACACACCGCTCCCCTTTCGCGAGCACGCCCATGTAGCCGCCGAGGCACGGCCCGCACGTCGGGGTCGAGACGACGCAGCCCGCCTGGACGAACTGCGTGACGAGGCCTTCCTCCACCGCCTGCAGGTAGATCTTCTGCGTCGCGGGGATCACGATGCACCTCACGCCGGGGGCGACGGTGTGGCGCTTGAGCACCTCCGCCGCGATGCGCAGGTCGCTGATGCGCCCGTTCGTGCACGAGCCGATGACGACCTGGTCGATGGCGATGTCGCCGACCGCGTCAATCGTCCGCACGTTCGAGGGCAGGTGGGGGAACGCGACCGTCGGCTTGAGTGCGCCGAGGTCGATTTCAATCGTCTGCGCGTATTCCGCGTCGGGGTCTGCCTCGTAGACCGTCGGCTCTTTCGCACCATGCTCGGAGAGATAGGCGCGTGTCGCCGCGTCCACGGGGAAGATGCCGTTCTTCGCGCCCGCCTCGATCGCCATGTTCGCCACGGTGAAGCGGTCGTCCATCGTGAGTTCGGCGACGCCCGCGCCCGTGAATTCGAGGGACTGGTAGCGCGCGCCGTCCACGCCGATCATCCCGATCAGGTGGAGGATGAGATCCTTTCCGCCCACGTAGCGGCGGGGCTTGCCCGTCAGCACGACGCGGATGGCGGAGGGAATGCGGAACCACGTCTCGCCCGCCGCCATGCCGGCGGCCATGTCGGTTGAGCCGACGCCCGTCGAGAACGCGCCGAGCGCACCGTAGGTGCAGGTGTGGCTGTCCGCGCCGATGACGAGGTCGCCCGCCGTGACGAGCCCCTTCTCCGGGAGAAGGGCGTGCTCGACGCCGCAGTCGTGCCCGACCTCGAAGTAGTTCTTGATTCCCTGCGCCTTCGCGAACGAGCGCATGCAGGCGCACTGCGCGGCGGCCTTGATGTCCTTGTTCGGCGTGAAGTGGTCGGGCACGAGCGCGATCTTCGTTCTGTCGAAGACCTTCTCCCGCCCGAACTTCGGGAATTCGCCGACCGCGACGGGCGTGGTGATGTCGTTGCCCAGCACGAGGTCGAGTTTCGCCATCACGAGTTCGCCCGCGTGGACTTCCTTTTTCCCCGCGTGTGCCGCGAGGATTTTCTGCGTCATTGTCATTGCCATAAGACTGACTCCTTCAAATCCTTTCACTTGTCGGTGTGGCCGCCCGTGAGCATATCCTCTTCGTAGGTCTGCTGGGCGATGGCGGCCGCACCCGCGCCGAGACGGCCGGTCTGCCCGGCCAGCATCCCGTTCGCCGCGTCCAGCGTCGCGAGAATCGAACTCTCGATGACGTCCGTCGAAACGCCCTTGCCGCGATACACGCCCGCCTCGTCCGCAATCTTCACGTTCACCTCGCCCAGCGCGTCGCGGGACTCGGTGACCGCCTCGATGCGGTAGTCGAGCAGCTTGAACGGATGCCCCACGATCTTCTCGATGGCGCGGATCGACGCGAAGACGGGACCCGTTCCGTAGGCGGTCTCGGTCGCCTTCTCCCCGCCGCGCTCCAGCGTGACGCAGGCCGTCGAATACATGCGGTTGCCGCTCGACACGACGTAGTTGGCGAGCGACCAGTCGCTTTCGCGCTTGGAATGGCCGACCACCGTCTCGACGAGCGCGACGATGTCGCGGTCTTCGATCGTCTTCTTGCGGTCGGCGAGAACCTTGAAGTCGGCGAAAAGCTTGTCCTCGACCGCCTTTTCCAGCGTGTAGCCGAGTTCGGCGAGCCGCTGGGCGAAGGCGTGCTGACCCGAGTGCTTGCCCAGGACGAGCGCGGTCTTCTTGAGCCCCACGCTTTCGGGGGTCATGATTTCGTAGGTCTTCGCGTTCGCCATCACGCCGTGCTGATGGATGCCGCTCTCGTGCGCGAAGGCATTCGCGCCGACAATCGCCTTGTTCGGCGCAATCTTCACGCCCGTTATGGTCTGCAGGAGCTGCGCCGTCTTCGCGATTTCCTCGGTGCGGATGTTGTAGCCGATGTCGTAGACGTCGCGCCGCGTGCGGAGGTTCATTACGACCTCCTCGATCGCGGCGTTTCCGGCGCGTTCACCGATGCCGCAAATGCAGCCCTCGATCTGCCGCGCACCCGCCGCCGCGCCCGCGAGCGAGTTCGCCACCGCGAGCCCGAGGTCGTCGTGACAGTGCATCGAGATGACGGCCTTGTCGATGTTCGGCACGCGCGTCATCACGTTCGTCACCATCGCCGAAATCTCATCCGGGGTCGCGTAGCCGACCGTGTCGGGCAGGTTCACCGTCGTCGCGCCCGCGTCAATCACCGCCTCGACAACGCGGCACATGTAGTCCTTGTCCGTGCGCGAGGCGTCCTCAAGCGAGAACTCCACGTCGTCGCAGTAGTTGCGGGCGTATTTCACCGCATCGACCGCGCGCTGCAGGGCCTGGTCGCGCGTCATCTTGAGCTTATATTCGAGATGCAGGTCGCTTGTGGCGAGGAAGGTGTGGATGCGCGGGCGCTTCGCGCCCTTCACCGCCTCATACGCCGCGTCGATGTCCTTCACGAGCGCACGGGAGAGGGACGCGACGGTCACGTTGCTCACCGCCTCCGAAATCGCCTTTACGGACGCGAAGTCGCCGGGCGAGGCGATGGCGAAGCCCGCCTCAAGCACATCCACGCCGAGGGCCTCGAGCTGCCGCGCCATGCGTATCTTCTCCTCGATGTTCATCGAGTAGCCGGGAGCCTGTTCGCCGTCCCTCAGCGTCGTGTCGAATATCTTGATTGTGTCCATTCGTTTCCTTTTTTCTTTTCCTTATGACGAAAACGACCCCTCTCGTCGAGCGGGGTCGTCTGATTGGTCTGTTCTGGCTGCCGAAACCTTACAAAACCGAATGCGCCCCGCACCTTGCAAGTGCGAATCCAAGCCCTCCAAGAAGGAGAAATCGACTGGTTGCCGCGTTTTTCATATTTCTTCTGATTTCAGAAACGCGCAAAGTATACCAAAATGCGTCCGCCCCAGTCAAGGGGGCCGCCTTTTTGATAATAGGTTGTTTGCGCCGAACCGCGAATGTCCGTGAATGAAGCCTGCCGCTTCGCTTTTTGCGGTTCTTGACTTTCTCTGTCGTCTTGTGCCTGACAACGTGCGGCACGGCGGGCGGCCGACAGCCGTGCCGCGTTGGCAACCCTGGTCGAGTTCGTCGCGTCGCGCCGTCGCGCTTGAGGGGCGTGCTCGGTCTCGCTGCCGTAGGAAAGGCGATGTCCGCAACCACAGATTCTGTCGAGGCAAGGCTGACTGAACAAAGTTCCTTGTCTACGCGCGAAAGGCGGTACGAGACCGCGAAGCGACGGATCGGGCGACACCCGACCGAGCCGCCGTAGCGTCCCTGCTTTTGGTATAATAGAGCCATGAAATCCGAGCAGATACCCTACGGCATGACAGGCAAGACCACAATGAGACTGTGCGGAATAGACATTCTGCGAGGACTTGCCGCGTTCGGCATTGTCGGATGTCACCTCATGCTGACCCCTCGAACGGCGGCGGGCGGTTGGGTGACGCATTTCTGCGACATGAATGTCGCCGTCTTCGGCGTGATTGCCGGATATTTCACGCACATCTCCGACGGCGGCGGTACGGGGGCGGACATTGCCAAGCGTCTCAGGCGACTTCTCCCGACTTATGTCGTGTGGACGCTCGTTTTCCTTGCCGCGAGCCTTGTTTTCAAAATCGCCGCGCATGACGACTTGAGTCAGTATGCGGAGGCGTCTTTTTGGGCGAACGCGGCGTTTTTCGGCGGCTCTTCCGCGCATCTCTGGTTTATCGCCGTGCTTGTCTACGCGCAGGTGTTTGCCCTCTCGCTGTTGGAACGAAATCCTCCCGCATGGATTAGGTGGGGGCTTGGGATTGCCGGTATTGCGCTTTCAGTTGCGTTGGACAACTGGTGGGGAACATACTTCTTCCGTCTTTTTGGATTCCTCTGGCTCGGCATCGCCCTGCGCGGCATACGCGGCGGTTCGTGGAAGGTGTTTGGCATTGCAACACTCGTTGCCTTGGTGGCGCACGTGATGCTGACGGGACTTGTCTATGGTTTTGTTCGGGATCTGCTTGTCGCCGTTCCGCTCGTTCTCTTCGCGGCACGCCTACCCCTGGGGGGGGGGGGGGGGGGGGGGGGGTATATCCCGCTGTGCGCAATTCCTGGGCGCGACAAGCATGTGTGTTTACCTGGTGCATCCGCTTCTGACGAAGTTCGGCTTTGTCGTCGTCACACGCTTTTGCGACAAGCCCTATGGGGTCGGGGTCGTCCTGACGGACTGGCTTCTGTGCTGGGTGTTCGCGCTTGCGTTTGCATCCCTCGCCATGCGTATTCCGTACTTGCGGCGAATCGTAAGATAAGTCGCCGAAAACGGATGAAATGAGTCGTTTTCCTGCAATTCCACAACTCCGCACGGCTATTTCCTCTCCCGATTCTCCCGATCACCACGGCTGCATCCCCCTCAATCCATGAAAATCCGTGGTGATGATGGACTCGCAGACCCGCCGTGCGCATCGTCCGACGGTTTGATGCGCATCAACCACCCCCTTTGATGCGCATCAACTACACCCTTCGATGCGCATCAACTACACCCCTTGATGCGCATCAACACCCCCTCTTGATGCGCATCTCCGTCCGTTCGGATGGGCAAGGCAGTCCGTTAAGAGATGAGAGATGGTGCTTCAGGGACAAAAGCACGATTTGACGAAATATGGTATACTATCTGCAAATGATTGAGGTCAGAGATGCCTGAAACGGAGATGGCTGAGCGGAGCGAGGCGCGCACGGCAGGGGTGTCCGTCTGTGAGATAAATGCACAAGACACTCACTCTTCTTCTTTCGCCGAGATAAATACCCCCCCCCCCCCCCCCGGTAGAGCGCGGTAGAACCGCCGCGTTCGCGGCGCTTCTCGGCGAGTTTCTACGCTATGCCGTTGTCGGCGGAGTCGCCTTTCTCGTGGACTTCGGGACGCTCGTTGCCGCGCAGGAGTTCCTTTTTAAGCACTTTTCCGCAGGTGTCTACCTTTCCACCGTCTGCGGCTTCCTTGCGGGGCTTGTCGTCAACTACGCCCTTTCGCTTCTCTTCGTCTTCACGCGGGTAAAGGATCGCCGCAGAGGACGCTCCGTCGGGGCGTTCATCGTTTTCGGTATCATCGGTCTGCTCGGACTTCTCTGGACGGAACTCGGGATGTGGGTCGGCGTAGCAGTTCTCAAGTGGGACTACCGCCTCGTGAAGGTCTTCGTGACTGCCGCCGTCCTCTTCTGGAACTACCTCGGCCGCAAGCTCATCATCTTCAGGTGAAAACGGAAAACATCATGAAAACAACAGAAACCACCTCCAAGCGTGCCGTCGTCATCGGCGCGGGGCCCGCCGGGCTCACCGCCGCCCGCGAGCTCCTCCGCCTCGACCCGTCCTGGCGCGTCACGATCCTCGAGGAGTCGCCCCACATCGGCGGCATCTCCCGCACCGCCGTCCACGGCGACTGCCGCATCGACATCGGCGGACACCGCTTCTTCTCGAAGTCAAAGGAGGTGAACAACCTCTGGACGTCGCTGATGCCGGTTCAGGGTGCGCCCGCGAAGGACGACCTGCTCTTGGGGCGTCCGTGTAATATCGCGGCGGGAGGTCCCGACCCCGAGAGGGAGGATCGCGTCATGCTCCGCCGCCACCGGGTGAGCCGCATCTACTACCTGCGGCACTTCTTCGACTACCCGATTTCCATTAAGCCTACCACTTTCATTGCGATGGGGTTCGTGCGGACGTGGAAGGCGGGCTGGAGTTATCTTTACAGTGCCCTCGTGAAGCGTCCCGAGAAGTCGCTGGAAGACTTTTACATCAACCGTTTCGGACGCGTCCTCTACTCAATGTTCTTCGAGGACTACACCGAGAAGCTGTGGGGGGTGCATCCGTCGAAAATCTCGCCCGAGTGGGGTGCGCAGCGGGTGAAGGGGCTCTCGCTCTGGAAGGCAATCCTCAACGTGTTCCTGCCGAAGGGCGGCAAGAAGGAAACCTCTCTCATCGAGGAGTTTATGTATCCGAAAAAGGGTCCCGGACAGCTATGGGAAGCCTTGGCGGACGACCTCCGCGCAAAAGGCGTGGAGATCCGCATGGAGACGAAGGTCGTCGGACTCGAAACCGAGGGCGGTCGTGTAAAAGCGGTGCGGACGGCGAATGGCGACACACTCCCCTGCGACGCGGCATTTTCGTCGATGCCCATAAAGGACCTAATTGCCGCGCTACCCGATGTGCCAGAAGATGTCCGCCGCGTGTCTGAGGGACTCCCCTACCGCGACTTCATGACGGTCGGGCTCAAGGTCGAGCGCCTCGCCATAAAGAATCGGACCAAGTTCCTCACCCTCAACGGGCTCGTCCCCGACACCTGGATCTACGTGCAGGAGCGGGACGTGCGCATGGGGCGCATCCAGATCTTCAACAACTGGAGCCCCTACATGGTCGACGACCCGACGCGGCACATCTGGATCGGGCTTGAGTACTTCTGTGCAGAAGGCGACGCGATGTGGGAAATGTCCGACGCGGCATTTACGGAACTCGCCGTCGGCGAACTGCGCAAAATCGGGGTGCTCGCGGCGGACACGCCCGTCCTCGATTCCGTGCGCCTGCGGGTGAAGAAGGCGTATCCCGCCTACTTCGGGACTTACGCGGACTTCGCCAAGGTGCGCGCCTACTTGAACGGCGTCGACAACCTCTACTGCATCGGGCGCAACGGACAGCACCGCTACAACAACATGGACCACTCCATGCTCTGCGGAATCGAGGCGGCACGAGCCCTCGTCTCGGAAGCATCCGATAAATCCGCCATCTGGAACGTCAACACCGAGGAGGAATACCATGAAGGGAAGTAAATTGACTTGGGCAGTCATTGTCGTCGGAATCGCCTTTCGAATAGTCCTTTGGTCGTTTCAGGCATCGCCGGAGGGCGACGACGGGATGCGCTACCTGTCCGAGAGTGTGAATCTCGTTCGGCACGGCGTTTTCTCGTCCGCGCCGTTCCGAGACGAGAGCGTCACGCCGACTCCGACGGCGCACGACTTGCCGCTTTGGCCTGCAATCATGGCCGGCTACTTGTGGGCGACGAATTCCATTCCTGCAACGCAATGGCTGGCGGGGCTGACAAACATATTCTTGTGTGCGTTGGGGGCATGGCTTCTTGCTTCGATGTTGAGGCGCAAGCCGTTCGACCTTTCGAACGGACAGACTGCGGTTGGGTGCGGCGTCTATCTGTTCATGCCGGAAACAATCGTCTACTCGCTCTTCCACATGCCCGACCAATTGGCAGTGACGGCTATTATCGCGGCATTGTGGTTTTACTTCAGGGCAATCACGATAAGTCCGCGCTACCTTGTGGGCACTGTACTTTCGTTTGTCGCGGCGATTTACGCCAAGCCGATTTGCATCCCGTTGTCGTTAGCGTTGACGGTCTCTCTTTTGCTGACGCTCAAGGGCGTCTATTGGAAACGCGTTACCATCGTCCTTGCGTGTGGTTTTGCCATCGCGGTTTTCCTCTCTCCGTGGCTTGCGCGGAACAGGACTGCGTTCGGGGCGATGGGGCTGACGACAATCGCCGGCACCAATCTCTATGCGTGTAATTGGGGACGTCTCGTTGAGCGGTTGCCGCTTGCGGAAAAAGAGAAGGAAAAGGAGTCAATGCGGCAATTGGAGGCCTCGCTTGCGAACGACGACCTGATGAGACAGTCACAGGCAAAGGGAGATTACGCGAAGAAGCGCATCCTTTTGAATTTACCGAAATACGTGGCTTTCACGTGCCAATGTCATCCGCGTCTCTATGGAGGAACTGGAACGGTGGCTCTCTTGCGCTATCTGGGGTTCGAGCGTATTTGCGCTTGTCTTGATTCGTTATGGGGCTCTGGAACGGCGACGGGAAAAGTCATCACGCCGATTGTTCCTTACAGCCTCGCGGAAAAGGCGATTGGGATGTCCGTTCAGGTCTTGTCATGGGTTGCCTTGCTGGCTGGCTATGTCCTCGTGTTGCTTGGCATTTGGCGTTGGGGACGAGTCGCGGTTTCTGCCCGCGAGAACTGTGCGTTCGGCGTCCTCGTTTGGCTTTGTCCGATTCTGTGCCTTGTCTTGCTGGCGGTCGTGATTGGCCCTGTCACGGCGACGCGTTACCGCTTTGTCATGATTCCGTTTTTCGCGATCCTCGCCGCCCACGCGCTTCCACAAGATTGTCGGTAAAGTTATCAACATTTTTCTGCCATGGGGTCAGACCCCATGGACGTTACAATCCGTGAAATCCGTGGTGATAACAAATCCTTCCCCCGATTCTCTCGATCACCACGGCTACCCCCCCCTACTTTTACCGCAACCGCAACCGAAAAACCCAGACTTCGGGCGTTTGCGCGGCGGAAGATGATTTGGTATAATTCCCGATACGCCGCTTCTCATCTGCGGCGCGGCAAGAAAGTTGCACACAAGCGGTAAGAAAGTTGCACACCAATGGAAATAAAGAAGACGACAGAGGACGCAAAGACGGTCATTTCGGTGACCGGGCGCGTGGATACGACGACGGCCCCCGAACTGGAGGCGGGGCTCAAGCTTGACGGGAACGAGACGCTGACGCTCGATCTCTCGGGCGTGCCCTACATGAGTTCGGCGGGCTTGCGCTGTCTGCTTGCGGCGCAGAAGACCCTGATGGCGGGCGGCGGCGCGATGACGATTGTCGGCATCCAGCCCGCCGTGAAGGAAGTGCTCGACATCACGGGAATGAGCGGCATCCTCACACTCGCGTAGCGTTTCGGCGAATGTTAGGTCGGCGTCCAGATTTTCGCCTTGCGGCCGTGCGCCGGTGCGTCTGTGGCGCACTGGCGGTCGCGGCACAGGGTCTGTTCGCCGCGAGCGACCTCGCGTCGGTCAGCGGCGGCGCGACACTTTCCCAGGGCGTCTACTACCTCAACTCATCTCACGTCTTCTCCGGCGGAATCGGGCAACCCGGCCTTGCCGTCGCCGAGAACGCGACGATCGCGATTTACCTGCCCGAGGGCGTGACGCTTTCGCTTTACGGCTCGGATGGCGTCGGTGCGATTGCCGGTCAGCCCGGGTTTAAGATTCCCTCGACCTCCACGCTCATCCTTGTGGGCAAGGGAAATGTCGAGGCGGAAGGCGGCGACGCGGCGGAAGGAAGCAACGCGGCGGACAGCGTGGAGGACAGGAACTGGGACGACACGCGGCAGAACGGCGCATCCACGGAAGTCTGGGACGACTACGACAAGTGCAAGGTCTATGGTGGCCGCGGCGCGGTCGGCGGTGGCGGAGCCGGTGCGGGCATCGGCGGCGCGGGCGGCGCGGGCGGCTCCGGTGGCGACTGCGCCATTCGCAGAGTGGACATCGACAACACCGATTCCGACCATAAG
The DNA here is from genome assembly GCA_963626175.1 of Gemmiger sp. Lineage (GTDB taxonomy): Bacteria > Verrucomicrobiota > Kiritimatiellia > RFP12 > UBA1067 > UBA1067. Next base: position 8,531 of record CAVFWY010000012.1, on the reverse strand, counting down.
GACGGTCTTGCTGGCTACAACGGTTCCAACGGCTCGGCTGGCGCGGCGGGCGGCACGATGGGAACGCTCTACGTGCTTGACGCCGTTGCAATCGAGGCTACGGGTGGCGAATGCAAGTTGGGCGGAATGGGCGGCGCGAAGTCCAATCGTGACCATGGCAGCAAGGTCTCGGGACTCTGGAACGTGTATGGCGGCGCGAGTGCCGGCGGCGGTGGCGGTGCTGGCGGCGGCGCGGCGGCGGAAATCGGCGGCGGCGGCGGCGGCGGCGGCGGCGGTGGCGGCGGCGGCGGCGGGTCTCTCATTCTGCGCGGCAGCAAGACGGATTCGTATGGCGATGGTGCCGGCGGCACGGGCGGCAAAGCCGGCCAGGGTGTCTATAAAGACAACGGCGATGACGGTGACGACGGTGAAGGAACGCGCAGTTCGGCCTGGAGTTACAATACCAAATTGATCTACGGCGGCACGGGCGGCGGCGGCGGCACGGGCGGTGCGGTCGGTGGCGACGGCAAGATCTACCTCTCCGAATTGGCGAACGTCCCCTATGGCATGGCGGAGACGAACACCGTCGAGACGCACGAGTTCCTGCGCCGCGACATCGTCATAGACTTCGACGGCGGAACGTCGTTCGGCGCTGCCACGACGAATGTCGCCGCCTATCTCTACCTGACGATGCCGGAAGTGCCGATTCCCGACCGCTCGGGGCACATCTTCCGCGGCTACTACACGGGCAAGAACGGCACGGGCGAGCAGTTCTACACCGACACGGGCGACCCGCTCGACGACATCTGGACGCTCGACGGGACGAGTCCGCGCCTTTATGCCTGCTGGGAGGAACTCGACCCGCCGCAAGATGCGCTCGTCGTCACGCGGCTCGACGACGAGCCGTTCGACCCCTATTCCAGCGACATCACCTTCCGCGCCGCCGTCACCTGGGCGATGATGTTCCCCGACCTGACGGCCCCGGACGGCACGAAGAGCAAGATCGTGTTCGCCGATTCGCTCGTCTCGACGAATGCGTCCATCGAGGTCGCCCTCACGTCGGGCGTGATTCGCGTGGGCGCCTATCGCTTTACCGACCATTCGCTCGTCTTGCGCGGACCGGGGCTGACGAACTGCGCAGTCGTCCTCAACGGAGCGTCCGGCAATCGCCTTCTCGACATCGGCGCCGGGAATGCGGTCGAACTCGAGGGCTATAAACTGTGCAACGGAACGAGCGCGACGGACGGCGGGGCGATTTGGGTGCGCGGCGGAACGCTCGACGTGCGCAACTGCGACTTCGTCGACAACTCGGCGAGCGGGAGTGGCGGTGCAATCAATGCGGGCGCGTCGGATTTCGTGCGCGTCGAAAACTGCCGCTTCGAGGCCAACGCGACCTCCGCGAAGACCGGGGGCGGCGGGGCGATTGCCGGGGGCAAGCGGCTTGTCGTCGTCAACTGCAGTTTCTGGAAGAACGAGGGGGCATACGGCGGCGCAATCAAGTCCGGCGATTCGACCGTCGTCGTCAATTCGTCCTTCTTCGGGAATGCCGCGTGGCAGACGGGCGGCGGCGTCTGGTCGGGCGGCGCGAACGACCATGTCACGCTCGTCAACTGCACGTTCGAGGGCAACATCGCCAACTGCCAGGAGAACGCGAACGCGGACTTCGACGGCGGCGGCGGACTTTACGCGCAGGGCGGCGGCACGACGCAAATCGACCTCGTGAACTCGTTCTTCGTCGGCAACCGCCCAGAGAAACTGGCGTGTCCCGACGTGCAGTTCGGCACGAACGCCGCGACGCTGAACGTCTACGCCTCGATGTTCGGCGTCGCGCATACGCAGATTGTCGCGAACGCGGGGCGCAACGTCCAGCTCGGCAAGAAGGAACGGGACTTCTTCGAGTACGGCGAGCGGACGTTTGAGTATCGCAAGCTGACGAAGGGCGGCGTGACGCACGACTACCTGATGACGGTTGATACGTCCGGCGACATCGGCTACGCCGTCTACCACGACGCGGACTGGGAGAACGTCGCGCTTGCGACGAGCTGGGGCGGTGCGAAGGGCGCGATTCGCGGCAACGCGGCAAAGGCTACGGAACTGCTCCTTGAGGACATCTCGGCGCGAGACCTCTCCCTCACGTGCACGATTTCGCAAGGCGGCTCCTACTGGTATGTCCACGACCGTCCGGAGAACGGCACGATTGTGACGAAGATCGAGGACGGGAGCGATGACTACGACGGGCTTCTCACGCTGCGCGAAATCGTGCGCGGCATCGTCGGGAATGAGGCGAGTTGGGTGTCGAACCGCGTGGACGGCGTTTACACGATTACCTTCGACGAGCGGTTGCGCGGCGGAACGTTCAGGATGGTCGAGGGCGGACATCTCGACGTGCACGGCGCGACAGCGAACGACAGCGTGAACATCGTGGTGGACGGCGGCGACCGCGAGATTACCATCGACGGCAACGGCGTGTTCCGTGCGTTCGCCGTCCGCAAGGACTCGTCGCTGACGCTCAAGAATCTGACGTTCGTCAACTGCATCGGGGCGGCGACGAGCGGCGACGGCTATGCGACTCTCTTCCACGGCGGTGCGGTGATGAACGAGGGGACGCTGACGGTCTCGAACTGCACGTTCAAGGCGTGCGCGGGGGGCCCCTCGTTCGACAAGTCGGCCGGCTTCGGCGGAGCGATCTGCAACGGGACCAGCACGAATCGGGCGACGCTCGCCGCCTTCGCCTCGACATTCGAGGGATGCCGCGCCGCGCGCGGCGGGGCGATCTACACCTATGACGGCGGCGTGGTGACGATTGACGGCTGCACGTTCACGGGCAACCGTGCCGCGTCCGACGTCTCGGTCTTCGTCTCCATCGGCGGCGCGATCGGCGCCTCCAAGGATGCTTCGCTGACCTATTCCGGGTGCGCATTCGAGGATAACACCGTCGTCATCGACGGCTTCGACTTCCCGGACGACGTGTGGCGCGCGAGCGACCGACTTCACGCCATCCGATACGCGAACGGTGAATTTGCCATCGCGATTGACGCGCTCGCCTTGCCCGCAACGGGGAATTATGCCATTGACATGAGCGGTTCATCGACGATGCCGGACGGTTCCGCGGCGGTCACGGCGAATCCGTCAGGGCTTCGTGCGGGGCTTTGGTATGGTCTCGGCCACACGACCGATTTCGCGGTGCCGTTCGCGGTTGCGGAAGGAACGTGGGTGCAGGCGGGGGCGGACGGATCATTGCCCGAACCGCTGCGCGCGCCGAAGAGCGAGGGAAGCGGATTCTACAAGATTTTCGTCAGAAATTCACCGTAGTGATGTAACATCCTACCGTCTCTCGCGAATACCAAGTGTAAATGTCACGCGGTGCGTCAGAACGTGCCGGAAGAACGGAAGAGAAAAGAAAGAAAGGAACAGAACCATGAACATCGACGTCACGAAACTCGCGGCCCCGATCGCCTTCAAGACCGGCAATGAGAACGCCATCGCCAACCTGAATGGCAACGGGATGGTCCAGAACGGCACTTTCTCCGACAAGAACATCTTCCGCTGGATGCGCCTCTCCTCGACGAAGGCCGCCAACAACCAGGTGCGCACCGAGTTCCTCCGCAGCCTCGGCGAGGCGTTCGGCATCGAGGGCGCGACGGTCGGCAACGACGGCAAGACGCGCTTCTCGAAGGAGTTCATGGATCGTCTGGAGGAAATCTTCGGCGCGGACTTCAAGCGCGGCGACTTCGGCATCAACAAGGACGGCGTGGTCGCGTCCGGCAAGCCGCTCACCGAGCGCCGCATCACGGCGATCGTCACCCGCGCCCTCGTCGTCGGCAAGACGCCGTTCGACGTCGACGCCTACCGCGCGAAGGTCGGCGAGATGCTGAAGATGGGGCTTGACGCGAAACTGGAGGGCAAGGCGCTCACCAATCTCCGCGCCCAGATCGTCCGGATGACCAAGGCCCTCGACTTCCTCGCGGACGGCGGTGTGGATGCGTTCATCGAGGAGAACCCCTACTACGTCGAAGCGGACGAGGAGTCGGAAGGACGCGGCTATCACGTCATTCGCAACTCCGACGAGGACGGCGAGTATCCCTACTTCCTCAAGACGGAGAACGGGCGCGTTCCCCTGAAGGCGAAGATCCCCCTCGGCGAGGCCATTTTCGCGAAGTATTCCACTGGGAATCACGGCGGCGTGTTGCTGCACGTCGACAACCTCAAGGTGACGACGAAGAACCGCTCCACCGAAACCGACGAATACGTGGACTTCCACGCGGCGATCAAGAGCTACATCCACGATTCGCTCAAGGCCTACATCAAGCTTTCGGTCGATATGTTCTACGACACCATCGGCACGAAACTCGGCGAGCGGCTCGCCAGGAAGGTCTTCAACTGCACGGCCTGCATCGAGGGGCAGACGGCGGAGCTGATCCAGTTCCAGGCCAGCCACGGGCTCGTCGAGTCGGCGGACGGCACGGTGAACCTGGTGGTCGCCGACCACAACAAGAATACCGACCTTTTCGAATGTCTCGCCCGCGAGGCGCAGGCGCTGGAGCAGATGAACCACGACAACGAGCACGACCTCGCGTGGGAAGACTACCGCCCCGCCTTCGTGGAGAACCTGGTCGGGCTTATCCGCCCGGTGCAGATCGAGGCGAACGGCCCGGTCGAGGTGCGCGAGGTGACGGAGTCCGACATCGACGCGCTCCGCGACCGCCTGAACGCGATTCTCTTCTTCGAATGATTGAATTGGAATGAAAGGGAGGTTCACCCATGAGCATTGACGTTTCAAAACTGGAAAAGCCGATCGCCTTCAAGACCGGCAACAGCAACACCATTGTCAACGTGAACGACGACGGAAGTCTCGTCGCGAACAGAAAGACGTTCTCGTCCGCGAACATCTTCCGCTGGATGCGGTCTTCGGCGACGAAGGCGGCCAACAACAGGGTGCGCGCGGCGTTTCTCCGCAGTCTCGGCGAGGCGTTCGGCATCGAGGGCGCGACGGTCGGCGCCGACGGCAAGACGCGCTTCTCAAAGTCCTTCATGGACAGTCTTGAGAAGCTGCTCGGGGCGGACTTCAAGCGTTCCGACTTCGGACTGGACAAGGACGGGGTCGTCTCGTCCGGCAAGCCGCTCACCGAGCGCCGCATATCGGCGATCGTGACGCGCGCCCTCGCCGTCGGCAAGGGCCCGTTCGACGCGGCCGCCTACCGGGCGAAGGTCGACCAGATGCTGAAGATGGCCGCCGCGACGAAGGTGCCGGAAGATTTGATGGACGTCCTGAAGGAGCGCGTCGCCGTCCTCGGGCACATCCTGGACTTCTTCGACGACGGCGGCATCGACGGGCTCATCGAGGAGAACGACGCCTACGAGCCGGACTACGACCCCGACAACGACCCGAACTACAATCCCCGCAACGACGACGTGCGCACCTGCCCCTACCTTCTCCACAAGGGCTACGACCTCGTGCCGCTGAAGAAGAAGGACGAGCTCCGGGAGTATCTCTTCTCGAAGTATTCCGACGACAAGGTCGGCGGCATCTACCTGCACTTCGAGTACGTGGAGGCGACGGCGATGAACCGCCACCCCCTGGACGACTCGCGCCGCGTGAACTTCCACGACGCGATCAGGACGTACGTCCACTCGGCCCTCGAGACCTACGTGAAGCTCTCGGTCGACATGTTCTACGACACGCTCGGCACGAAGCTCAACCGCAGGCTGATCAAGGAGGCGTTCGACACCACAGCGTGCATCGAGGGCCAGACCACGGAACTGATCAACTTCCAGGGCGACAACGACCTTGCCGACAAGACGGAGGCGGAGGGCGCGAACGGTGCGAAGGCGGCTGCGCCCGTGAAGCTGGCGGTTGCCGACCACACCGAGAAGACCGACCTCCTCGAATGCCTCGCCCGCGAAGTCCAGACGATGGAGCGGGCGAACAAGGACAAGAACAAAGACCTCGGCTGGGACGACTACCGTCCCGTCTTCGTGGAGAACCTGGTCGGCCTCGTCCGCCCCGTGCAGATCGAAGCGGACGGTCCCGTCGAGGTGCGCGAGGTGACGGAAGCCGACATTGACGCGCTCCGCGACCGCCTGAACGCAATCCTCTTCTTTGAATAAGGAATCCTGTAACCTGAGCGCGTTTCCCGCGCATACCAAATGTTGAGCGGCGCGGAATCGTGCGCCCGGACAGAGAACGAAAGGAAAGACGAACATGAGCATTGACGTATCGAAACTGGCAGCGCCGATGGCCTTCAAGACGGGCAACGAGAACACCATCGTGAACGTGAACGGCGACGGCGGACTCGTCGCGAACAGGAAGACCTTCTCCTCCGCGAACATCTTCCGCTGGATGCGGTCCTCGGAGACGAAGGCCGCCAACAACGAGGTGCGCACCGCGCTCCTCCGCAGTCTCGGCGAGGCCTTCGGCATCGAGGGCATGACGGTCGGCAACGACGGCAAGACGCGCTTCTCCAATTCTTTCATGGATCAGCTCGAGAAGCTGCTCGGCGCGGACTTCAAGCGTTCCGACTTCGGCGTTGGCAGGGACGGCGTTGTCACGTCCGGCAAGCCCCTCACCGAGCGCCGCATCTCGGCGATCGTCATCCGCGCCCTCGTCGTTGGCAAGGGACCGTTCGACCTCAACGCCTACCAGAAGAAGGTCGATGCAATGGAGCGCACGGCCGCGAAGGCGAAAGTTCCCGCCGACGAGTTCAAGGCCATTCACCGGCGCGTTCTCCGCCTCAACAAGGTTCTCGAATTCTTCAAGAACGGCGGTTTGGACGCACTCATCGAGGAGAATGACTTCTACGACCCGAACTACGACCCCGACAACGACCCGAACTACGACCCCCGGCACGACGAGATGCGCTGCTACCCCTACGTGTTCCACAAGGGCGACACGCTTGTGCCCCTGAAGAATAAGGACGAACTCGGGCTCTTCATCCAAAAGAAATACGCGGACGACGTGAACGGCAACTTCATTCTGCATCTCGACAACGTCAAGGCGACGGCGATGAACCGCGTCCCCCAGGACTCGGAGCGCGAGGCGAACTTCCTCGAACTGGCGAGGACCTACATCCATTCGCAGCTCCAGACCTTCGTCAAGGCCTCGGTCGACATGTTCTACGACACGCTCGGCACGAAGGTCGGCCGCGACCTCGCCCGGCAGGTCTTCAACACGAACGCGATCTGCGTCGAGGCCCAGACGATGGAGACGGTCGACTTCCAGGCGGATCGCGGCCTCTTCGAGAAGCCGGACGTCGGTGCCGCGAAGGACGCGGCGCCGGTGACGCTCGCGGTCGCCGACCACGACGCGAAGACCGACCTCCTCGAATGCCTTGCCCGCGAGGCGCAGACGATGGAGAAGGCGAATCCCGACGAGAACAAGGAACTCGGCTGGGATGACTACCGCCCTGTCTTCGTGAAGAACCTGGTCGGACTTGTCCGCCCGGTGCAGATTGAGGCAAACGGTCCGATTGAGACGCGCGAGGTGACGGAGGCCGACATCGACGCGCTCCGCGACCGCCTGAACGCAATCCTCTGCTTCGATTAAACACCAAACGACTTTTGGCGGAGGGGGGGGGATTCGAACCCCCGGTGGACTTGCGCCCACACAACCTTTCCAAGGTTGCACCATCGACCACTCGGACACCCCTCCAGTCGTTTCCGTCCGCTCGGACTGGTGCCAGAGGAGGGACTCGAACCCTCACGTACTTTCGTACGGCAGATTTTGAGTCTGCTGCGGCTGCCATTACGCCACTCTGGCGATTGGAGCGGGCGAAGGGAATCGAACCCTCGTAGCCAGCTTGGAAGGCTGGAGCTCTGCCATTGAGCTACGCCCGCTTCTCCAAGCGAACGGGGGAAAGTATACCATTTTTCCGCCCAATCTTCAACTGGGAATCGTCTTCATGCCTTTCTCCAAAAAAAAGTGTCGAACTGCTTCAGGGGACAAAAAAATGCGGCGCGCCCGAAGGTGGGCGAAAGCCGCTTGCCGCGCTCCCGGCTGAATGGTGGAGAAGAAGAGATTCGAACTCTCGACCCCCACGTTGCGAACGTGATGCTCTACCAACTGAGCTACTTCCCCATTCACGGGAACGCCGCATAGTATAGCATTTCTCGCCGTGCGTTGCAATAGGGGTCCCGTAAGATTTTTACGCCGGCCTTTCTCGTGTGCATTGCCCATGAGGGATTGCCTCCATTGTGGGCAGAGGCGAAGGGCGTTCAGTGGAATCGTGCGCGGCAGAAGATGCCGCTCGGGCAGGGAAGCGACGACCCCTCGAGCAGCATTTCGCCCGATTCGAGCGCGGCAGACGACCAGAGCTGTCCGAGGACGTTCTCCGCAACAATCGGGGAAAGTCCCGGCGTGTGGGACGAGAAAAGGACAAAGAGCGGGCTGTCCGAGAGCAAGTCCTTCACCAGTCCGAGCGTTTCCTTAAGGTCGCGCTCAATCTTATACATTTCGCCACCCGCCCCGCGTCCGAACGTCGGCGGGTCGAGTATGATGGCATCATAGCGGCGGTCGCGGCGGATTTCGCGCTTCATGAACTTGTGCGCGTCATCAA
>CAVFWY010000011.1:0-21801 GCA_963626175.1 Gemmiger sp. | reverse complement strand
GTCATGCCGCACATTATACCAAATCTCGGTTTTAATTAAAAGTGAGAATTCTGCCCTGTGAGAATTCTGCCTGAGAATCCTGCCTGGTGTTTACCTAAAAACGCCTAAAAACGACGCCCATTTTTGCCGATGTGGGAACGCTCGAATGTTTCAGCCCCGTGAACAGGTCACGATTTGTGACTGTTCCTCCATTTCGCCATCAATCAGACGAAAACAACGAAAACAATATTCGCGAACAATATTCGCGGCATTATCTGCCGGTGACGTAAGGCTTGCCGCAGAATGAACAGACCGCGCCTTCGTGAAGCGGCGCACCGCAATTCGGACATCTCTTCTCCAAAACCTCGCCGCAAACCGCGCAATACGTTCCACCCACCGGATCCGCCGCCGAACGGTCGGGACGGTAGAAAACCCGCCCTTCCACCTCATACCCGTGATTCGACGGGCAATGCGGATTCGGGCAAAACCCCTTCTCCTCCGAATGCACCGCAAACCGCCGCGAAGAAGACGCTTCTTCCCCATCCGTCCCCTTCGGGAGTTCGAGCGGAATGCCAAACTTCTCCGAAAGCGCGTGGATGACCTCGTCGTTCAACTTCGTTCCGTCGCCCTGCTCGAACATCGACAAAGCCGACTGCTTGCAACCGACTTCGGCGGCAAGCACACTCTGGGAAAGCCCCGCCTCGCGGCGCGCTTCCCTTATCTTCAGGCAGAACTCTGAACTCAGATTTGTCACGGGGGATATTATGGACTTTTTTTGCCGTCCCGACAAGGGGGGAGTTATCAACAAATCAACAGGTTTATCAACTTATCAACCTATGTTCACTACTCTGTTGATAATTATATAAACACTTTTATCAACAACTTCTGCCCCCCTGATCTCCTCAGTAGGTTCTGAGGAGGATTTCGGACGGCAGAAGATACTCTTCACCCTTCTTGTGGGAGATTCCGCACCGTTCGAGCTCGGCAATCACTTCTCCCGAGAGAATGTTGCCCTTGTCGTTGAAGAACTTCTCAAGCGCGGCGCGTTTTTGAGCGAGATTGCCGTTCGGTTCGTTCGCGACCAGCACCCCTTCCAACACCTGTGCGCGGCGAATCCGCCCTTCCGCCTCCGCCCGTTCACGCGCCTCGCGGACGGCTTCCAGCACATGGTCGCGTGTTTCGCCCGGAAAGCGGTCCGGCAGGTCGATATCGCGGTCGAGTAGCGCAAGGGCGTTCGGATTGCGTTCCTGCAAGTCCATTTCCTTCGCCATCTGCGCGGCAAGTTCGCCCTTTACCTTCTCACACGCGACCTTCAGCGCGGCGGCGGCGGCATTTGCCGCGTCAATTTCGCCTTTTAGCGCGGAAACTTCATTATTTTTCGCGGCAAGTTCGCCCTGCAGTTCGGCAACGCGCTTTTTCAGAAGCGCGATTTCCTCATCTTGCTTCGCCTTGTCGGCGGCGAGTTCCTCGACGACAACCTTCTGAATGTCCAACTCTTCCGGCTCGGCGGTAAAAGTCTCTTCGATTGTCTCTTCCTTCACCACTTCTTCATTCGGCATCGTTCGCGGATGCAGAAACTCTTCGTAATTCATGACTGAATATCCTGTCCTTTGAGTTCGCATCCCGGATAGATGAAGAGCCGACAGTCAATCGGACCGTTGAAAAACGGAATGCGCATCTTGTAGTAGAGATTGACGAGCCGTGCGAGGTCGGGGTTGCCCGTGATGAGTCCACCCGTCCAACCGTGGCACTTCTCGTTCATGAAAGTTCCAATTCGCTCGTAAATCGGCGACAATTCCTCAAAAGTGCCGAGACGAATGCCGTATTCGGGATTGAAGAACACGAAGCCCTTGCCGTCCGGAATCGGCGAATCGGCGAAGTCGCAGGCCTTGAACTCGATGTAGGGGGCAACGCCCGCGCAAATCGCATTGCTGTGGGCGTTTTCAACGGCCTCGGGCGAAATGTCCGTCGCAATCAGGCGCGGAAGATTGTCGGTCTTTTCGTTTTTCTTCGCGTCCAGGAGCATTTCCTTCCAAATCTGGTCGGGAGAAGCGCCAATGTGCTGACGCGGCGCGACAATCGGGGCCTTTTCGCCGGGAATGATCTGCGTGTAGCCCCTGATGGACTGAAACGCGAAATGCCCCTTCAGCGAACCCGGCAGACGGTTCATCGCCATCATCGCCGCCTCAATCGCCGGCGTTCCGCTGCCACACATGGGAAAGAGAAACGGACTCTTCCGATCCCATCCCATCGCCATCAGACACGCCGCCGCGAGCGTTTCCTGCATCGGCGCCGAACCGGGAATCTTCCGATAGCCGCGCTTTGAAAGCGGTTCGCCCGACGTATCGAGGTAGATGATCACCTCGTCGCGCTCCCAATAGACGAAAACCGCCGCGCCGATGTTCTCGCCGCCCGAATCGGGACGACGCTGGCACTTCTCGCGCATCCGATCGGCAATCGCGTCCTTCGTGTAGAGCGAAGGAAGGCGCGTATCGCGAATCGTGTAATTGTGCACGATCGAGGAGACGGAAAAATACCCGTCCGCCTCAAGCAGGTTTTCCCAGTCGATCGAAAGCGCCGCCTGATAGAGGTCGCGAATGTTGCGACACACGGTGCGCAGAAGCGGAACGAGAACGCGGTGAGCCGTGCGGAGCGAGAGATTGAGTTTCATCACGTCCCTCATTTCGCCGCGCACGACGACGGTGTTCTCGGTCACCTCGATCGGACGGTAGCCGAGATCGACGACCTCCTTCTCCGTCCAGCGCGAAAGTTCCTTCGCGCACGAAATGATGATTGGATAATTCTTGTCCGTCCAGATTTTCATCAGCCTACCCTTTTACTTTGTCAATGACGCGCCTGACGCTCACTCGCCAATCTGGCTGATGCGAAGCGGCATGAGAACGTAGAGGAACGGAATCGAGCACCGGATGACCGCCGGGGAATGTCCGTTGTTCAGCCCAATCGTCACCTCGTCGTCGTCAATCGCCTTCAGCGGATCCATCACGTAGTTCGGATTGAACATGATTTCAATGCGTTCGCCCGCATACTTGATCGGCACTTCGTCCTTCGCCTCGCCGATGTCGCTCGCGGCGGAAGTCACGGTCAGCCTGTTCGCCTCGAAGATGAGTTTCGTCGAATGGGCCTCGTCCATCGTCATCACGCTCGCGCGGTCAAGCGCATTCAGCAGAAGCTGGCGGTCGACGACAATCTTTTCCGCACACTCGCTCGGAATCACCTGACGGTAGTTCGGATAGGCGTCGTCAATCAGCTTCGAGTAGACCTGAACGCCCTCGATCTCGAAACACGCCTTCGATTCCTGAACCTTGATCGTCACGTTCCCCTCACCCGAAAGCGAGCGCATCAGCTCCTGAACCGTCTTCGCCGGAAGAATGATCTCCTTCTCGTCACTCTTCGGAAACTCCACTTCGCTCTCCACGAGCGCGAGCCGCCGCCCGTCCGTCGCCACAACCGTCAGCTTCTCATCCTTGAAGCTCAGCAGAATGCCCTTCAGCGTCCGCCGCGTGTCGTCCTGCGATGCGGCATACGCCGTCTTGCGCAGCATCTCGTGAAGCGTCTGACGCGGCAGAACGTAGTCGAACGACTCCTCCCCGATCGAAAAGCGGGGAAACGTCTTCGCGGAAATGCCGACGAGTTTGAAGAGCGAACTTCCGGCGCAGATCTTCGCGCACTCGTTCTCGTCGATCTCAATGTCGACGACGCCCTCAGCCGCCTTCAGAATGGATGTCGCGAGAAGCTTCACGGGAAGGGTCGTCTCGCCCTCCTCCTTCACGTCGCACGGAACCTTGCAGCGGATCGAGATGTCAAGGTCGGTCGTCGTCAGTTCCAGCTCCCCGTCCTTCGCCACGAGAAGGACATTCTGCAGAACGGGCGAACTCCCCTTCCCGCCGACGATGTTCTGAACGGCTTTCAATCCCTCGATGAAGGTCGACCTGACGATGCTGAATTTCATTTTTGCGTTGCTCCTCTTTGTTCAAATTTCTTTTTCGGGTTGTCGGTTGTAGATTGTACCAAATACTGGATGTAATATAAAGTATATCTTTTTATTATCAGTAGTGTTGTAGATAGTGTCGATAACTCGCGCATCCCCTTTTTTCACTTGGGAAGCGCGGCGTTTTTTCGTTGATGAAATTGTTCATTGAAAAATGACACGGTTTGACTAGTCGCTTTGAATGAAGACGTCTGTCGATAAGTCGCGCTCTTGTTCACAGGTTATCGTCAACTTTTATATCGGAGAGCGTGTAGCCGAATTCGGCGATGATCTTCTCGAGATTCTCCTTCAGTTCGGGTTCGACGTCCAGTCGCTTTGAAATCGTCTTCACGCCGTGCAGAATCGTCGCGTGCTTCTTCTCGAACTTGTCCGCAATCTCGCCGAGGCTCTTCGCGGAGAGTTTTCGCGCGATATACATGGCGAGCTGACGTGGCGTGACGAGCGAGGCCGTGCGCTCCGGCGAGAGGATCTGGGCAACCGAAACGTCGTAATGGAGCGCAACCGCCTTCTGTATTTCCTCAATCGTGATGTTTTTCTGCGCCTTTTCCTTTTCGATGAAGTCCCGCAGAAGATGCGAAAGCACCTCTTCGGTCAGGGTGATCGATGAGTCGAGTTTCATCATCACGCTCACCTTCGCAAGCGCACCTTCCATCGCCCTTACGTGGCTCTTGATGTTCTGCGAAATGAACTTCAGCGTGGATTCGGGGATCTGCGGGGTGATGGATTCCGCCTTCTTCCGGAGAATGGCGAGGCGCGTCTCATAACTCGGCAATTCGATTTCCTGCACCATTCCGCCCTCGAAGCGCGAAATCAGCCGCTCTTCGATGGAGGGCAGGTTCTTCGGCGCAACGTCGGAGGTCATCACAATCTGCTTTTCCTTGCTCGTCAGCGCGTTGAAGGTGTTGAAGAACTCCTCCTGACACTGCTTGCCCTTCTGGAAGAACTGCACGTCATCCACTAGAAGAACGTCTATCTTGCGATATTTCTCGCGAAACTGGTGGATTTCACCACTTTGGAGGGACGAAACGTATTCGTTCAGGAATTCTTCGGCTGTCAGGTAGCAGATGGCCTTCGACGGATCCTTCTTGAGGATGGCATTGCCGATGGATTGCATCAGGTGGGTTTTGCCAAGCCCCGTGCCGCCGTGGATGAAGAGCGGATTGTAGCCCTTCTTGCCCGGATGCTCCGCCACACCCTTCGCGGCGGCATACGCCCAGCTGTTCGAGGGTCCCGTCACGAACTCCTCGAACGTGTATTCCTCGTTCAGCGGCATCGTCGAGACGAACGTGGTCGCCTTCGCGGACGCGGCGACTGATTCGCGCCCCGCTTTCGCGTTCCGAACCGTCGGAATGACGATGTGCTTCGTGCTTTCGTTCTCATCGACGAGAAACGACAGTTCGATTCCCTTCGGCGCACCCACCAGACCGAGCGAATTGAGGAGATTGTCGTGGTAGCGGGAGGTGAGCATTTCCGCCGCAAACGCATTGCCGACATACAGTTTGAGCGAGCCGGTCGAATCGTCCTGGGCGACGGACGTGATCATGTCAAAGTGGTGCTCGGCCTGACGCTTTTCCTCGGGGGTGCGAAGAGTGAGAAGGTAGACGGTCTTCGCCCGTTCCCACAGCGTGTTTGAAATAGGTTCTTCGTTCATCTCGTTATTTTTTTCTCAATTGCTCTTCTTTCTTCAATTCAGGCAGTAATATACCATATTCGGCGCGGCAGGTGGGAAAGAAGAAATATTCTTATGTATTCAGGTTATCAACATATTTTGTAGATAACTCACTTTACTTGAAAAAAGTTTCAACCATTTTCGGTGTGCGCCTGTATAAGTGGTTGAAGACGGTGAAAACCGGCTGCTGGCGGATTGCGCGAACCACCTCATCGCGTCGCCTCTCGGGGCACAATCCGCCGGCGGCAAACACTCCTGGTTGTTTTTTCGGCTCTTCCGCACACGCGGAAGAGTTCTTTTTTTGTTTTTAGCCACGGATTTTACGGATGGAGGAGGGAGGCAGGGGGAGGGGAATAGCCGTGGAGATCGGGAGAGGGTGGGGAAGAGGAAGTGATAGCCGTGGAGATCGGGAGAATCGGGAGAGGAAGGGCGTCGGCGGGAGGGACGCAATTCATTGCGTCCGATAGCCGTTTTGGCGGGAGTTTGCTATCGCCGCTGTTCGACTTCGATTCTCGACTTCGACTTTTCTCTACCCCTCCACGGCGTAGTAGCCGCCGTTCTTGGGTGCGCCGCGAAACTCGACCAGTCCGCCGTCTTTCAGTGCCTTGACGTATCGTTCCACGGACTGCACGCTCTTCCCGATGAGCATCGCGAGTTCATTCGCCCGCTTGCCGGGATTGGAGCGGATGGCGGCAAGCAGAACTTTTACTCCCTCATTTACTCCCTCATCATTTGCGGATTTTACTCCCTCATCACCGAGGGAAATGGATTCTCCCATCAGGCGAAGAAGCTCCTTCTGTGTTTCGCACACGCGGTCGCGGATGAATCGCACGAAAGGTGCGGGTTGCCGTCCGGCTCCGTCAAGCGTGGCGATGTATTCGTGGCGGCAGATTGGCGGGATAATCGCAAGCGTCCATCCCGCCCGCATCAGCGTAAGGTTCATGAGCAGTCTTGCCACGCGGCCGTTGCCATCGACAAAGGGGTGGATATACACGAATTTCTGATGTACGAGTGCGGCGAATTCCACGGGATGCCGTTTGCCCTCGTTCTGTGCCATCCACGTGACGAAGGCCGCCATCAGGCCTGGCAGTTTCTCCGGTGCGGGCAGAATGCGCCGCGATCCTGAGATAAACACCCGCACCTTTCGCC
The DNA here is from genome assembly GCA_963626175.1 of Gemmiger sp. Lineage (GTDB taxonomy): Bacteria > Verrucomicrobiota > Kiritimatiellia > RFP12 > UBA1067 > UBA1067. The sequence continues at coordinate 14,995 of CAVFWY010000011.1, read as the reverse complement.
ATGCGCCGGCATTGGACTTGTCAATCTCGCCATAGAAGAGACGGTGCAACATGAGGATGGTCTCCTCGGTGATTGGTTCGCTCTTCGTCAGATTGCACAGAAAGTCGTATGCTTTCGCGTGTCCCGTCGCCTCATAGACATCCCTCAGGGGTTTGCCGCCGATGGTGAGTCCATCCTCGATGACGACCTTTGTCTCGCTTTCCGTGAGCGAATTGCCCTCCAACGCATTGCTCGTGTAGGTGAGTCCCACGCGGTAATAGTCGCGCAGGGAAGTCAGCGTCTCTTGTGGAAACGGCCTTAACGCGGCAATTCGCGCTGCATAAGCGTCGCAATCGTTGAACTCGCTTTTTTTCATGTCAGATCATCTTTGGCAAGGCGATTTGTGTGTGCATATTATACCAAAACAAACGCCTGTTCCTCTCGGCCGGTACTTCGACCGGCAAATTCCCCACGGATCTCACGGACAGGGGTTGTGGTTTGTTATCACCACGGATTCCACGGCTATCCCCCCCCCCCCCAATCCGTGAAAATCCGTGAAATCCGTGGTGATAACAGTCACGCGAAGGTTTGATGCGCATCACCACCCCCCTTTGATGCGCATCAATCACCCCCTTTGATGCGCATCACCACCCCCCTTTGATGCGCATCAACCACCCCTCTTGATGCGCATCACCACCCCCCTTTGATGCGCATCACCACCCCCCTTTGATGCGCATCACTCTATTCTTCAACTTCAACTTCAACTCCCACTTCAACTTTCTCTCCCCCACCCTCTCCCGCTTCTCCCGATCACCACGGCCAACCCCAACTCCATCTCAACCTTCTCACACCACGGTTACCTCCCCCCTCCCTCTCCTCCTCTCAATTCGTGAAATCCGTGGTGATAACAAAATCCCTCTCCCGCTTCTCCCGATCTGCACGGCTATCCCCCAACCCCATCTTCACCTTCTCTCCCGATCTCAACGGCTATCCCTTCCCTGCCCTTCCCCTTCCCCCCAATCCGTGAAAATCCGTGAAATCCGTGGCGATAACCCCTGATAACTCCATTACCTGTTGATAACCCTTTGATAATTGTAAACATCTTTTGCCGTGTTCCTCACCCTGAAACGCAATAAGCGAACATATTCGCCAACTAACCGCCCTTTTCCTTCACATATCTCAATTGCGCGTGGCAAATAACAGAATAAACAAACTTGTTCACAAGGCGGTCTATAATTTTGGTATAATCTAGGGGCAATGAAACCCCAGTCAGAGTTCGAAATCATCGTCATTGGCGGCGGACACGCCGGGGCGGAAGCCGCCCTCGCGTCCGCCCGAATGGGCTGCGCCACCCTTCTCGTCACCACACGGCGGGATGCCATCGCCCGCATGCCCTGCAACCCGGCAATCGGGGGTCTCGCCAAAAGCCACATCGTCTACGAAATCGACGCCCTCGGCGGCGAGATGGGACGGAATGCGGACGCAACCGCGCTTCAGGCGAAGACCCTGAACCTCAGCCGCGGACCTGCCGTCTGGGCGACGCGCACGCAGTGCGCCAAGCGCGAATATGCCGCACGGATGCAGTCCGTCATCGCCGCGCAACCAAATCTGACCGTCCTCGAAGATGCCGCCGTCGGACTGCTGACCCATTCCGCCGCGGACGGTTCGCTCGTCTGTTCGGGGGTCATTACGGAATCGAGCGGCACCGTCACTGCCTCCGCCGTCGTGATTACGGCGGGCACGAGCCTTCGCGGACGCACGTGGATCGGCAAGACCTGCGAGGAAAGCGGCGGAGACGGACGGCGGGCGGTCAATCAGCTCTCCCGAGCGCTTTCCGACCTCGGATTCGGCCTCATCCGGCTCAAGACCGGCACACCGCCGCGCCTCAAGGCGTCCTCCTGCGATTTCGCCGCGTGCGTGCGGCAGGACGGCGAAACGCCGCGCCCATTGTTCCACGTGGAACAAAAAACACCCTGTCCGCTCTCTGAATTCCCGTGCTGGCTCACCCATACGACCCCGAAAACGCACGAAATCATACGCCGAAACCTCCAAAACTCCGCCCTTTACGGCGGCGCGATCACGGGAACGGGCGTGCGGTATTGTCCTTCGATCGAGGATAAGATCGTCCGTTTCGCCTCGGCGAATCAGCACCACGTGATGCTCGAACCAGAGGATTCCGAGGGAAAGGTCATTTACCCGAACGGACTAAGCTGCTGTTTGCCGCGTGCCGTGCAGGAGGAAATGGTGCGCTCCGTGCCTGGCCTTGAAAACGCGGAGTTTCTCGCCTATGCCTACGCAATCGAATACGACGGAATCGATGCCCGCGAACTCAAGCATTCCCTCGAGTCAAAGCGCATACGCGGGCTTTTCTTCGCGGGACAGGTGAACGGCACGACGGGTTATGAGGAGGCGGCGGGACAGGGCATTGTCGCTGGAATCAACGCGGCGTTTCTCGCGAGGGGCGAGTCGCCCCTGGTTTTGAGTCGTCAGGATGCCTACATCGGCGTGATGATTGACGATCTCGTGACGAAGGGCACGGACGAGCCTTACCGCATGTTTACGAGCCGCGCCGAGCGGCGGCTTCTCCTGCGGCAGGATAACGCCCGCTATCGCCTCGCGGACGCGGCAGACCGCACGGGGCTTCATTCGGCGGAGTTTCGCCGCGAAACGCGGGAGATTAGCGCCTATCTCGCCGCGCAAAGGACGGAGGAGATTCCATCTTTCAAAACTTGCCCGGCGGGGCTAATCCTGCGCGAGAAAGAGATTATGGAGCATTATGCGCCCTATGTCGAGCAGGAGCGCAAGGCGGCGGAACGGGCGAAAACGGACGAGAAACTGGCGATTCCGCGCTGGCTGGACTATGATTCGTGCACGGCGGTGCGCTACGAGAGCCGCGAAAAGCTGAAGAAATATCGCCCCGAGACGCTGGCGCAGGCCGCGCGGATACCGGGCGTCAACCCCGCCGACGTTTCGATTCTCGCGATCATTATCCGACGCGGGCGGTGCGGCGGCGCGGCGGTTGGTTTGGGGGAGGGCGCGTAATGGCGGGCGAGGATGGGCGTCTTGCCGTCGCGCCGCGCTGCTGGCGCTTGCCGGGCTTCGACTATTCGCGGCCCTACTACTACATGGTTACGCTGAAGCGGCAGAAGGGGCTTTTGCCGCTTTCGTCGATTGTCTCGCCAGGGCGTTGTCAGATGAGCGCGATTACGCGGGCGTTTGTCCATGTTATTCGCGGGTATCATTTGCGAGTCACGGGGCTTTGCCCGATCGAGTGCTTTTCGGTGATGCCCGACCATATTCATCTTCTGATCAGAATCGCGGGCGAAACCGAAAGCAAAACGCTTAATTTCAGAAGCGCGGGTAAAACGCTCGGCTTTTATGTCGAGGGGCTTTCGGCGGCGCTGTCGCGGGCCTATTGGGAAGTTTGCGCGAAAGAAGACGACGAGCGGGCAAAACGCCTAGTTTTGGCGGCGCGGGCGGGGGCGGCGGGCGAGAATAGGCGTTTTGCCCCGGTCTTCTCGTCCGATTGGCATGATTGGATTGTGAAATGCGAAGGCCAACTCGCCGAGTTTACGCGCTACATTCGCGAAAACCCGGCGCGCAGTTGGCTGCGCAGGGCGAATGGCCGCTATTTTCAGCGCGTCAGCGAAATCGACTTCCTGGGGCGCAAATGGTATGGCTATGGCAACGCCGCGCTTTTGAAGCTGCCCGTCTTGGAGCCGATGCGCTATTCGCGTAAGCTGGCGGAAGGCGACGCGGAATGGAACGCGGCAGTCGCCCGCGCCTCGCGCATCGGTCCGGGCGGCGCGGGCATCGGAACCTTCATGAGCCCTTGCGAAAAGGCCTGCGGCCATGCGCTCGGGCTTGCGGGCGGACGCTGGATCGTGCTTTCGCCCGAAGGCTTTGGCGAGCGGTGGCATCCGGGACGGCAATACGAGCGCTTTTGCGCCGAGGGGCGCATGCTCTTTCTCTCGCTCTGGCCGGCGATGGCATGCGAGCCGACAAATGCCGAGCTCTACCAACGCTGCCATCAGATGGGCGACATTATTGTCGCGGGATGCTGTTATCGCCACGGATTTCACGGATTCTCACGGATTGAGGGGGGGAGGGGGAGAGGAGGAGAATAGCCGTGGTGATCGGGAGAATCGGGAGAGGGGATAGCCGTGGAGAATTGTAGAAAACCTCTCCTGTAATCCTGCAATCTTGTTAATCCTGTCTGTCTGAAAAATTGGCGGAAGGGGGAAAAAGGGCGCGGGCGGAGGGGACGCAAAGGCGTCCGAAAATTTTTTGCAGCGGGGCGGCGAGACGCGCAAACCCCTTGCGGGACTGGCAAAACCGCGCAAATGCGGGGGTTCGGGCGGAAGCCGCCAAACCCCCGCGAAAAAAACTTCATTCACCCCCTTGCAACCTGAAGTCGTTTTTGCTATGATTCACTTGTCGCCGATAGAGGTGTCGGTGGCGAAACAGGAGACAACACTATGAAAAAACTACTGATAGCATCTATGGTGGCGGCGCTCACGGCTGGTGCTTGGGCGGCGGATGCGGCAACATATACGAAAACGCAGCAGGGGTTTGAGTATGACGCGGCCGGGACGAGTACATTCGATATCTCTGACGGGTTTTGGAGTGCGGATGAGGGTGTGAGCAGCACCGTCGAGGTCAAGACATACGAGGATGGCGCGGCGTATACCTACGCGACGTCGGGGGGTAATGTTGCCGCGTTTGGCGGTCCTGGCTCGTATTATCTCAACCTTGAGACGGATTCCGGCAAGATGCTTCGCCGCAACTTCGCGGAGAACACAGGAGCGGTCACGGTTAACGCGGATAATTCCTATGTCGTCGATACGCTCGTGAAGTTCACGGCAACGGAAGATGCCCCGACCGTCGATACGGCCAACGGCGACAAGTTCATCCTCTGGCTCCAGTCGACCGAGGGCGACTCGGGCACGACCTACAGCCTGATGGCAACCTGCGGTGTCATTGATGAAATGGGCGGCATCAAAACGGACGTGGATGATAATGCTGTGTCGACCAATGTTGCGCTTAATGCTACCGTTAGCGCGGATCAGTGGGCGCGAGTCACCGTAAAGGCGATTGCGACTGGCAGTGGTGACAGTGTCCTTGGTTTTGTTGTCTATGTGGATGGTGTTGCCGTTGATGTGGACGAAGAAGCATATTCTGCGTTGTATGAGGACGTATCGACCGACTATAACGCAGAAGCGAAGGCGTTTCGTTCTGAACGGAAGCTTCTGCCATGCTTGATGACAGGGTCTGCGGTAAACTCGGAAGAAACCGAAATCGGTAGTGCTCTTACCTCCGTTGGTTTTGAGGGCACGGGCGCGATTGATGACCTGATGATTGTCGCGTCGTCGGATTCCGAGGCGCCTTCGTTCACGGCTTGGTCTGCGCCGACTTCCTACACCGTCTCCTTCCAGGCGGTCGGGCTTGCCGAGGGCACGACGTGGTCGATGACGGAACTCTCGGTCACGAGCGGCGGCACGGTTGCCGAGCAGGAGGCTCCGACGGTTTCTGGCTACACGCTTGTCGGCTGGTATAGCAACAGCGAGTGCACGACCGAATTCGTGTTTGGCGAGGGTGGCACGACCATCATGCAGGCGACGACCATCTATGTCAAGTATGAAGTTACGGCTACCCCTGTTGCGCCGGGCGAGACGGTGACAGGCTCGACGGCGGAAGCCGCGACGACCGCGCTTAACAATGCGGGTATCAAGGATCCGTTCGACGGTATAACGGACGAGCAGAAGAACGCCTATGCGGCGTTGTTCGAGGCGACGGCGACGCTGGCTGAAGATGGCACCTACACGGCGACGTGGACGCTGACGCAAGAGGCGGAAGAAACCCTGACGGGTGAGGCGAACGACGCGCTTGCGCTGACGCTGAACGGTGTGCTTGATGGCGACAGCACGGTTTCGATTACGGCGACGCCGGGCATCTACTACACGGTGCTCCAGTCCGAGACGCTGACCGCGACCGAATACACGGTGGTCGGCTGGGCGCAGGCGACAGGCGACACGCTCTCGCTGACGCTTCCGACGAAGGGCGACGCGACGCAGTGCTTCTACAAGATCGGCGTCACGGCGGTCAAGCCGACGACGGCGGCTGAATAAGCGGACGCTGAAAGGCGAAACGCGGGGTCTGCGGCACACGCCGCAGACCTTCGTGTTTTTTGGGATGGCGGGGGAGGAGGGGGCTATCGCCACGGATTTCACGGATTTTCACGGATTGTGGGAGGGGGGAGGGGGGGGCTTTGCCGTGGAGATCGGGAGAGGTGGGAGAAAGAGGGAGAGGAAACGGTTGGGCGTCAGAGAGATTTGATGAATGCGGCGAAGTCTTCGATGTTGCCGCTGACGCTCGCGGTCTCAAGGCTTTGCATATAGCGGTTGCGCATCTCGACCGGGATGACAATCCATCGTCCGCCGCCGGAGACGAGCGTGGCATTCATGATGAAACGCGCCGTGCGTCCGTTCCCGTCGGCATAGGGGTGGATGTGGACGAAGAAGAAGTGTCCGAGCAGGGCGCGGACGCGGTAATCTCGTTCGGATAGGAGGAGGTCGAAAAACGCCGCCATGGCATCGGGAAGGGCGGAGGCCGGGGGCGGCGTGTAGCGCGAGCCGGCGATGTAGACTTGTCCGCGGCGGTAGCCGAGGAGGTCGGATTCCCGAAGGAGCCCGGCCTCGACGCAGGGCTGGAAGAGTTCGCGATGCCAGTTGACGATATCCGCTGCGATTGTTTCGGCTGGGTCTGCGCCTTTGACGATGGCTTCGATGGATGCCCTGACTTTGCGATAGGCGCGGTAGTAGCCGGAGGCGGCGAGCGCATCCCTGTGGCCTTGGTCTGTCGGACTGTCAGGATGCCAGTCGCCCCCGGCGATGCGTCGGATGAGGTCTTCGGAAACGCGATAACCCTCGATGGAGAGCGAGTGATAGGAGTCGGCGACATAACCGTCATCGATGTCCTTCAGGATTTCCCGAAGGGGACGCAAGGCGGGCGAAGGAGCGTCGTGCGCGAGGTGTGGCAATATGCGTGTGCGCATATCCGCCCAGAGGAGGCGAAGGCGTGCGGCAATGGGCGAGCGTTCGAGCGGGCGTAGGGGTTCAAGCGTCCGTTCAAATGGATTGGACACGACAATGCGGCGACCGGCCGTCTTCATCCGGGCGAGAATCGTCTCTGCGACATCGGTTCGTCCAATGGCTCTGAATGCGCCGATCAGGCGGCCGACTGCGGCTTCGCTGACGCTTTGCACGGACGTCTCCAGCGCGTCATTGTCGGCGAGCGCGGCGAGGCAGGCTCGCGTTTCCTTCGGGTGGTTCAGATAGAAGTCTGCTGAACAGTGCAACAGGGCTTCGGGAATTGGATAGACGTTGAGACCGTAGGTCGGGTCTTTCTCCATACGGACGGGAAGGCGTGCCGTGATGTTGAGAATCGAGGTCTCGTGCAGGAGTTTCTGGATGGAATTTGAGCCTTTTCGTACTCGCACGATGACTTGACGCGGAATGACGGTCGCTCCACACATGACAGAAATGGACTCTTCGGGTGTTAGACACCAGTTCTCGCCAAAGCGGCTGTTGCAGTAGGCGGCGACGAACGACCAATAGGAGGCGAACCAGGAGACGGTCGTTCCCGCATGTGCCGGCGATGAGGCGATGTACCAACCCTTGATGACGTGTTCGAGAAAACCGTTCTGAAGAAGAACCCTGGTATTGACCGCGCCGAGGGCGTCGCATCCGTGAAAGACATTGCCGACACCGAAGTCCTGCTGGTTCTTCAGTGCTCGGAGCGCAATTGCAAGTTCAGATGAGCGGCGTGGTTTCACGGTTGCGTATTTACTATTTTTTAGACATGCGTATTTTATCACGAATGAAGGTGAGATTGCAAGGTTGGCGGGTGAAATGTAAGGAAAATTCAAGGTAAATGCGCATTTTCAGGTGTTGAAGTACTATTTTTTGGGGGTGGAGGGTTATCACCACGGATCTCACGGATTTTCACGGATTGGGGGAGGGGGGAGGCTTTGCCGTGGAGATCGGGAGAAGCGGGAGAGAATTATGCTTGTCAGCGCTGGGAATTGCTTGTGTTTCGGTCTACCAGTTTTCAAGCGTAGGCGGTGAGGGCGGGGGTTGCACGAGAGGAGCGTATCTGGTTTTCAACGCAAAGAGCGCAAAGGTTTTGACGCAAAGGGGACGCAAAGGCTTTGCGCTCTTAGCGTCAACATCCTTTGCGACCTTTGCGTCAAAAATAACCGACCCCAGAATTCTGTCAATCTGAAAATGCCGCGCAGCGACGGGTCGGGCGACACCCGCCCGTGCCGCCGGAGCGTTTCCGTGCTTGCAACGGACGGGCGGGTTGTGCTATAATTCGCAATGATAATGAAGATAAGGATGACTATGCCCTTGAATAATTTCGACCGGACGGCGAGATTGTGCCGTTGTTCGCGCGCGGCGTTCACGCTGATCGAGCTTCTCGTGGTGATCGGCATCATCGCCGTTCTCGCCGGCGTGATGGCGGTCGCGTTCGGCGGTGCGACGGAGACCGCGCGCGCCGCGCAGTGCCTCTCGAACATGAAGAGCCTCGCGCAGGCCGCGAACGCCACCGCGATGAGCGGCGGGTGGTATCCGGCGGGAGGGTCTTACGAATACGTCGACATCGTCGGCACGAAGTCGGGCTACTTCGAGGCGCGGGGGTGGATCAACTGGCTCTCGAATCGCGGCGACGCCTATCGCAAGCAGTCGGGCGAAGGCTATGCGACGAGCCATCAGTCGGTTGACGTGTGTCCGTTCTACGGTGCGGCGACGGAAGACGACACGACGTTCGCCATCACGAACGGGGCGATCTGGGCATCGACGGGCAAGAACCGCTCGATCTACACGTGTCCGACGCACGTGCGGTATCGCAAGGATCGGAAGATGACGGCCCCCTACTGGAGTTACGTGATGAACGCGAAGTTCGGCTACGACTATTCGCAGGGCTCGCGCGCGGTGGGCGGCGGCATCCGCTACGGCGATCTCTCCCGCGCCGACCGCACGCTGATGTTTGCGGAACTGCCGATGTGGAAGATTGAGGGCCAGACGACGACTCCGGTGGAGGACGGCGACGGCGCGGCGGCGGACTGCACCCTGCAATACCGCGCCACGGTGGATAGCGGAACCTACGGCTCGAGCTGGGGCGGAACGCCCGAATCGATCGGCTTCAACCATCGGCTCGGCAAGCGCAACTTCGTCGGTCACGTCGCCTATGCCGACGGGCACGCGGCGAAGATCACCTGGGTGGAGAGCGGCGGGCTATCCGCCGCCCAGTTGACGGCGCTGCTCTGCGAGGGCAAGGACGTTGCCTTTGACGGGCAGACCTACAAGGAGTTAAAAGATTAAAAAGTTCTTCAAACCTTTCGCCCCGTCGAAAATCCGGCAGACGCTGTTCGCGGCGTTTGCGGTCGGGTTTTCACTTGTCGCGTCCGGCGGGCTGGCGGAAGACGTGGTGGTCGAGGGCGGCACGACGAACTGGGTGGAAGGCGATCTCGTCATCACCTATTCTGACCCGACGACGGTCGGCACGCTGACGCTGCCGAAGACGGCGTCGGCGCGGATTCTCGCGGTCGGCGGCGGCGGCGGCGGCGGGCGCGTCACGAAGGTGATGAACGGTCCCGGCGGTGGCGGTGGCGGTGGCGGTGGCGGTGTCGTCATTGCGGACAACGTGTCCCTGCGCGGCACGTATACGATTTCGGTTGGCGCGGGCGGTGTTGCCGGCGAAGGCGGCACGAATGTCAGCAATCCGGGAACTTCGGGTGGTGACACGTCTTTCATTCGGGATGATTCGACGGTGATTGCCGTTGCCAAGGGCGGTGGCGGCGGCGGTGCTGAATGCGCGGGCTTGGACGGCGGTAGCGGCGGCGGCGGTTCGATGCTTGACTCTGTTGCACAGAGTGGAGGATCCGGAACAACTGGTCAAGGAAATAAAGGTGGTGACGGAGCATTTGGTCGTGGCGGCGGCGGCGGCGGCGGCGCGGGGGCTGCGGGTGCCGCGCCAACGAGCAACAACAGCGGAGCCAATGGCGGCGATGGCGTTGAGAGTGACATCACCGGTGAAAGCGTGTTCTATGGTGGCGGCGGCGGCGGTGGTAATTTCTACGCCACGATGACCGGTAAGAGTTCTGGCGGTAAGGGCGGCGGCGGCAAAGGTCTTGGCGGTCGTAATGCCGGAAATGTCTCTGCGGATGACATTGCGAACGTGAACGGCACTGATGGTCTCGGTGGTGGCGGCGGTGGCGGCGGTTCATATACTACAGCCGTCGCCGGCAAGGGCGGTAGCGGGGTCGTGATTGTCCGCATTACCGCCTATCTCGATTCGGGCGTGACGCCTCCGACCATCTACACGGGTCTTGTCTATAACGGCGAAGAGCAGTCTGCGTTTGACCCGAACGACCCGAACCGCGCGTTCTACACGGTGACGGCGGGTTCGGATACGGCGACGGATACGGGCGACTACTCGTTCACCGTGACGCTGAACGAGGGTGAATGGACGGACGGAACGACCGAACCGAAATCCTATACCTGGTCGATTGCTCGGAAGACTGTCACTCGCCCGACTTTCGCGACGGAGTTCACCTACGAGACGGGGGTGGTGCGCGTCGCTCTCGCCGAGTCGGACGACTACGAACGCACGGGAACGCCCGAGGCGACGAACGCGGGCGATTACGAATGCGCGGCGGTTCTGAAGGGGAATGACGCGGGCATCACCAACCGCGTGTGGGCGGATGACGGGACGACCGATCCGATTTCTTGCGACTGGACGATCGCGAAGGCGGCGAACTCGATTACGGGGCTAGCGATTGATGACTGGCAGATGGGGACGCCCGCCGCCGAGCCGTCCGTTTCTTCCGTCGCCTACGGCTCAACCGACGACGTCTACTACGAGTATTGCGCCGAATCCTCCACCGACTGGACGCGGGCGCAGCCGACGGCGGCGGGACGCTACACCATTCGCGCCACGCTGGCGGAGGCGGATAACTGGGAGGAGGCGAGCGCGACGGCGACATTCCGCGTGTGGCGGAATCCGTCGGCGGAATACACCGACTACATCGACGTGACGAACGCCGCGACGTCGGGGGCGGTCGACATTACGGTTTCGGAATCGAGTTTGCCGGGCTTTTTCTATGACCGGACGGACGGGCTGAAGAACAACGCCTTCCGATTCGTCTATTCGCCGACGACAGACCCGCTCGACGACCTGCTTCTGCCGTATTCGAACCTGACGTGGAACGTGTCGGGCGAATCGACGATGCGCGTCCTCCTGCCGAGCGGGGTGGCGAAGGCGAGTCCGATTCGGATGTATTGGCACGCGGGCGTGGACGAGCCGACGAGCGTGAACGATGCGGGTGCGGTGAGCCGTCTTTCCGCCGGAACTGCCGCGACTGGCTACGGGCTTGTCTGCAGCAACGGCGTGTGGATCAACTACTGGACGGCCGAGCCTTCCATCACGAAGACAATCTGGGACGAGGGCGAGACGGCGGGCGTAATCTCGGAGGGCGAACTGAAGGTCGGGTCGGTCAAGGTGACTTACCAGAAGTTGCCGAGCGGGACGGAACTGGACGCGATGCCGACGGTGCGGGGCTCCTATCGGGCGGTGCTGACGATGGCGGGGATGGGCGCGGACTACGCGCTTCTCGGGGGCGAGCGCCGGCTGGCGTTCGAGATTCTCGGTCATTCGCCCGTTTCGACGGTCGGGACGACGGCGGAAGGGCGCATTCTGCTCGTCAACGACGACACGGGCGGCGACGGGCGCGACCCCGTCACCGACCAGGGCTACTGGCAGACCGCCGATACGGGACATTCCATTTTCTGGACGCACGAGGGAACGCATGCCGTAAGAAATTATGTGTATCTTCTTGACGGCATTTATCATACTTTGTATTCTACGGATGGGGATAGGACAAATCGGTTGTGGCATATTGCCAATGGGCTGATCGGCAACATTTTCCTTAGTGGTCCCAGAATTTACAGTGGTTCGAACTACCTCCCGTGGTCAAGCACATCCAAGTCGATTTCATCCGAAACCAAGGCATTTCCGACGGGGACGGATGCGAATGAGGAAGTCGGCAATATCGTTCTGCGGAATACGACGGAGGCGGCGGTTTACTCGCCCTTTTATACGAATGGCATCGGAACAATTTATTTCGATGCGGTGAATGGATATAGAGGCAATGCCCAAAATTACAAGCTGGTAGTGGAAATCGCCACCGAGACGGAGGAGGGCTTGTCGCCGACGGACGAGAATTGCGCCGGCGTGGATACGACGACGGGCGAGGAAGATTTCTACTGGAAGGTGCGCAATCAGTGGCGGGCGGTTGCCATTCTGCCGCTCGTTAAGGACGGGACGGATGAATTCACGGCAGAGGAAAAACGCGATGAACTCGACCTGCTCGGCTTTTCGGGCGGCGGCAAGACGGATAAGTTCGTGCGTGGCATCGCGGCGGTGAACGTCCGCGGGCCCGTTCGGTTCAGGATTCGGCGGACAAGCAGAAACACTTCCTATGGCGCGGATGATTATCGTGCGCTTCTTCTTCTCGACAACATCATTGCGTCGCCGCCGGCGATGTCCGCGGATTTGAGTCCGATTGGCTACTACGACGAAACGAAGATGGGCAAGCAGACGCTCGGTCAGGAGTGCGCGTTCTCGATTCCGTTCCCGTCCGCGTCCGATACCGAGGTGTATGCGCGGGCGACGGCGACGAACGTGGTGACGCCGGGCGTGGCGATTGCGGATACGAACTTCATCGCGTCCGCCCGGCTCAACTACCGGTGGCGCTACCTGAATCAGCGGTTCAGTCCGGCGAAGGGGTCGGACGGCACGGACAACTGGAAGACGGTGTTCCTCGATCCGGATAACGGCTTTCGGTCGATCGAGCCGCTCGCATTCCCGGCGGCGGAAGGCGACATCGAGTTCTTCTACGACCTCACGCTGCAGGCGCCGTTCTACACCTACCAGGACTATTCGGGGTGCGGTGCGGCGAAGCCGACGGGCGACTACACGGAGGAACTGCGGGCGGTGACGAACCGCATGGACTTGACGGGGCTGGAGAACCAGCGGCTCGCGAGCGGCGGCACGGACTGGTTCGTGCGCCTCAGGCGCGGCGCGAGCAACTGGGCGTCGATGCGGGTCGTGCTCGAGGGCGGCACGGCAGGCGGCATTGCCGGCGACTACGACATGGAGCTGATTGCGGATAACACCTGGCGGGCGCTCGTGCTCGTGCCGACGAACACGTCCGAGACGGTGCGCTTCCACTTCGAGGGCTTCAACGAACTCGCCGCCGGCGCGACGGAGATTCCGTCCGACCCCGAGGCGATTGCGTGGGGCGTCGCCACGGCGGCGACGAACGACGTGCCCGCCACGGGCAAGATCGTGCGGGGCGGCACGCTCGACGGCTGGGTGACGCCCGACAACGTGGCGAACTACCTCGAGTTCAAGCTGAACGACCGCTACGAGACCTATGCCATCACCCGTGCGGAATACCAGGACTTCAACCACTGGAACGACGCCGCCGCCGGCGAGAAGTTCAAGATCAACTACGCCGAGACGAACTCCGTCGACTATGCGGCGATGCAGACCTACACGAGCGACTTCACGCCGTGGGCGACCTACGTCAGCACGAACGCCAACTGGAACGAAACCTTCTATCTTCAGGACTACACCGACCCGGGCTATCCGAAGGACGTGGTCTATCAGCGCACGACGACGCCGAACGGCTGGGCGGCGCAGAACATCTCGTGGGCCGGCGAGAACCTCGTCGAATCCAACGCGGTGTACAATTCGGGCGGTCTCGCGGCGAAGTTGCGCGGCAATGGCAGCGGCGTGCTTGAGTTCACGTCGGCGAATACGCCGTCGGGGCTTGGCGAGGTGCAGTTCAAGACGCGCATCGGCCAGTCGATGTCGTTCGACTCGTTCAGCTGCCGCCTGGATGCGATGCTGAACGACAACTACGTCTTCCACGCGCCGCTCGTCATGGGGCGCGAGTGCAAGATGGACGGCTCGGAGATCGGCGGCATGGCGGTCGGGGCTTCCGTCTCGCTCGTCGCCTACTACTCCCAGGGCGTCGGGTGCTACGAGTTCCGCATTTCGCGTCCGTATAAGTACAAGTGGCTTCTGTTCGAACTCTACAAGTGGAAATTCGCCGAAAGCGGCAACTCGACGAGCACGCGGCTCGCCTACACCTACGTGAATTCCTCGGCGTGGGTGAAGGACGGCACGGATAGCGAAGTCGCGGGCAAGTATTACGGTGCGTTCATCTCCTGCGGCGACGGTGACGGCGGGACGGAAATCATCTGCGGCCTTTCGACCTCGCCGCAAGTTTTGACCTCCACGAAGCCCGTCACGCAGTTCTCCGGGAAGGAACATTCGGGGCTGATTTACACGGATACGGATTCGCCGTATCTCTACGGCGCGTTCGGCGTGGGGGCGAAGGATTGTCCCGCGCAGTTCGTTCTGCCGTCGCACACCGAGACGGGGAACGTGCTGGCGGACGCGGGGAACATTCGGTCGGCGGCGAGCGGCGGCGTCTTCAAGACGAACGTCAACCTCGGACTGAACGACTACAGCCTCGACCAGCCCTATCTGGAGAAGCGGCACTGGGCGAAGATTCCGGGACGGACGGAAGTCTTCACGAACGTCGTGAGCGGGCTGACCAACCTTCAGGGTCTGCGCACGCCGACCAACCTCGTGCAGAACCTGGAAGTCTGGCTCGGTCCGAAGGGCGCGAACCAGTGGACGCGGCAGGGTGCGGTTTCCGTTTCGGGCTTCGCCTTCTCGAACGTGCAGACGGTGCCGATTCACCGCACGGGCACGTTCGACCTGCGGCTCAAGACGGGCGACGACTCTGCGGTGGACGTCGTCGTGGACGACATCATCCAGACCCAGTGGCAGGCCCCGGACCTCGAGACGCCGTATTACAACAGTCAGAGCGACTTCATCTACACGCAGGGCGTGGTGACGCAGAAGACGAGTTCCGTCC
>CAVFWY010000010.1:0-22181 GCA_963626175.1 Gemmiger sp. | reverse complement strand
CCCGGGCCCGCCAGCGACAGAAGTGCCGCGACCACGAGAAGATCCGACAGCCGATCCGAATGCGGAAGAACAAAAGTTGCGAAAACGGTGAGTTCGTAGAGGATAATTTTCGCATTCGTGAACTGCACGACAAACCCGTTCCAGAACGTGCAAGCGCGGCGTTCCTGATTCTCCGCACCACGCGAAAGGTAAATCCGCACGGCAAGCCAAAAGAGATACGCCGCACCGACATACTTCAGGTAGACGACGAACGCACCGAACGCCAGTCCGAAGAAGTGCATCGCCAGCACGCAAAGCGTCGCCGCGCAACTGAAGCCCGCCAACAGCCCCAGCCACATCCGCAACGCCTCGCGTCGACCGTATCGCAAGACCATTGCGAACGCGAAGATGTTTGCCGGACCCGGCGTATAGCCGACCAGAAGGATGGAAAGCAGAAGAGCCGGGAGAAGGTTCAGGGGCATCGTCCGCACCCTTTCACGTTCAGCGGAACGACACCCAGCGGTTGCCGTGTTCGTTCGAGGCGAGGACGTATTCGACGAACTTCATCGTCCTTACACCTTCACGGATGCCCGGATAATCGCGCTCCGCCCGCGTCTGAACCGCCTTGCAGAACTCATCATAGATGTTCGCGAACGCCTCGATGAACCCCTCGTGGTGTCCAGCGGGGATGCGCGAGGCACGGACGCTCGCGGCGGATTCCTCTCCCATATAGGGTGCGTTCCGTTTGTAGATGCGCTCCGGCTTGAGCGGATATTTCACGCTCAGGTAGTTTGGCGTTTCCTGATTCCAGAAGAGACCCGCCTTGTCGCCGTAGACCCGAAGGCGAACTCCGTTCTCCTCGCCCGTCGCAATCTTCGAGATGACGACCGAGGCTTTCGCCCCGCCCTTGAAGTGCATCAGGACGGACGCATCGTCGTCCAGTCCGTTGCCGGGCGCGAAGCTGGAAAGGTCAGCAAGAACCGCGCTTGTCTCAAGTCCCGTGACATACTCAATCAGGCTGAACGCATGAACGCCAATATCCGCGACAACGCAACTCTTGCCCGCGATCTTCGGGTCCATCTTCCAGATGTTGCGCCCGGCAAGCGGTTTCGTGAAGTCAATCTTCCGGAAACTGCCCTGACTGTATTCAAGGACAATCTTGCAAACCTCGCCGAGTTCACCCTTGCGGATGAGGTCTCGCGCCGCCTTGACCATCGGATAGCCCGTGTAGGTGAATGGAATGCCGAGAATACGCCCCTTGCGTCGGGCGAGCCGCCCGAGTTCCGTCGCTTCCTTCAGGGTGAGCGAGAGCGGCTTTTCGCACATTACGTCCATTCCCGCCGAAAGCGCCGCCTTCGCAATCGCGTAGTGCGAATCGTTCGGCGTACAGATTGAAAGGAAGTCGATTTTGCCGCGTTCCGCCGCAATGAGTTTCTCCCAGTCGGGATAGGTGCGCTCCGCCGCGATGCCGAGCGACTGCGCCATCTTCGCGTTCGCCTCGCTTCGGCGCGAGAAGCACCCCGCCACCAAGTCGGCGAGATTGTCCATCCTCAGGGCCATGCGGTGAATCGGCCCGATGAAAGAACCACGCGCACCGCCGACCATCGCATATTTCAAGCGCTTCGCCATGCGACCCCCTTCACATCCGTCCGCTCAGCGCGTCAATCAGGTCGCAGAGCCGCTTGTAGCAGTGCGACAGGTCGTCGTTCGTGACCTGGAACATGTATTCGCCCGCACGGGCAATCTCGCCCTCGGCATTGTGCAGACGCTTCTCGATCACGTCCTGCGCATCCGTGCCGCGCCCCTCGAGCCGTTCGCGCAGGGCTTCCATCGACGGCGGCGAGATGAAGATGTCCACATAACCGACCTTGAGCGGGTCGGTGTTCGGCAGATTGCGCACGTAGTCGCGCACCTTCGCCGCGCCCTGGACGTCAATGTCGAGGATCATCGAGTTGCCCTCGTTGAGCACCTCGACAATCGGGGCCTTCAGCGTGCCGTAGTAGTTGTCGTGCACCTTGGCGTATTCGAGGAAAGCGTTTTCCTTGAGAAGTTCCTCAAAGCGGTCGCGTGTCAGGAAGTGATAGTCGAGACCGTCCTCCTCGCCTTCGCGCGGCGGGCGGGTCGTGCAACTGATGGAATAGACGATGTCGCCGTATTCCTGCAAGATCATGTCAATCAGCGTCGTCTTGCCGCACCCGCTCGGTGCGGACATCACAATGAACAAAGGGTTCGTTTTCATGGGGAAGTGCATTATACCATATTCAAATCTCGTCCGGCGTGCGGGCGATGCGGTCGGCGGCGGCGAGTTCCGCGTCAGTTCCGTAGCCCCAGGCGACCCCGACGGACGCGACGCCGTTCTTCCGCGCCGCCTCGAAGTCGTTGCCCGTGTCGCCGACCATCACGCCCGTTTCGGGGGTTGCACCGACTTCTTTCATGACGCGAGCGAGAAGTTCGGGCTTTCGGAGCTTGCCGACGGCGGGGTCGTCCTTGTGCATATCACCCGTGTAAAGCCCCTCGAAGACGTCCATCCAGCCGAAGTGCCGCGCCATCGCGGTCGCCCCTTCCCAACGCTTGTTTGTGACGATGAAGACGCGCCCGCCTTCGGCGCGAATCCGCCGCACGCGGTTGAGCACGCCCGGATATTCCCGCGTGTTCGGGAAGCCGTCGTTGTCGTAGTGTTCGCCGAAGCGCATCCGCAAGTCCTGCGCGAACGCGGCGGAATAGCGTTCGGGGAAAAGCGTCCTCACCATCTCCTCGATAGGCGGACCCGCGACGAACTTCTTATTGAAATCGGCGCATTCGATTCCGAGATCCTTCAGCGACTCCTTCCACGCCAGGCGGATGTCGAAGTCCGTATCCGCCAGCGTGCCGTCCAGATCGAAGAACCAGAAGCGCGTCATTTGAGCAATCCCTCCTCCGCCGCACGGATGATCGTCCGCGCCTGTTCGATGCTTTCCGCTTCGCCGAGCAGTTCGAGAAACTCCGTCGCGTGGGTCATCACGGCAAGACGGGCGAGAATGCTCAGGTGAAGCTGATGGTCGGTCGAGCAGATGAGAAAGAAGTGCCGCGTCGCCTCGCCGTCCGGAGCGCCGAAGAAAATCGGTCGCGCACTGCGTCCGTAGGCAATGAACGTCTCCTCGAAGAGGTAGGGGTCGTGGAAGCGCGGGTGCAGAAACGCCGCGCCGTTGCCAACCGCCGTCGAGGCGATTTCCTCGCGTTCCATCAGTTCACCGAAGAGCCCTTCCGCATCGTAGACGAGTCCCGTTTTCGCCGCGAGGTCGCTCATGTCGCGCACGATGCCCGCTTTCGCCTTGCCCGGCAGGTCGAGCGCCATTCCCTCGACGCGAAAGAGGTCTGAAATCTTCCAATTCTCGTGATGGGCGCGGCGGTTTTCCTCCAGAATCGCACGGTGCTGACGCATCTGCTCCTTCTCTCCCGCCGCCAGCAGGTTGCGCTGCGCCCACTCGTCCAACGCCCGATGCTCGAACCACCAGTCGCCGCCGTGTTCGGTCGCCTCGATTTCGCCGCGCTGCGCGACGTGGCGCAACTCGTTCGCATCCACGTGAACGTGTTCCGCCGCCTGTTTCAGATTGAGTGTCTCACGCGCCATCGCTCAGCCCTCCCACTTCCGCTCCGGTGGAGCGAGATAAACCTTGTCACTGCACCCGAAGGCGGTATCCGACTGGGAAACGACCTTGGCGAGTTCCGAAAAGAAGGCGAGCGTCGGCGCGACGCGGCAGTTCGCGCCGAGATTGACGGTGACGGTCGCGTTATCCGACCAGACGAGGTCGAGATGCACCGGATAATTCCCCGGATTCTTCGCGATGACCGACTGAATCTTCTTCGCCCGTTCCTTCAGTTCGGGGTCGTCGTGCCTGAGGCGAATGCCCAGTCCCTTCGAAAGCTGGGGCAGCGCATCCTCAAGCGGGTAGGCCTCGCGCACGGTGAAGTTGTAGTCGCCGAGTTCGGGGTTTTTCTTCGCGAACTTGTCATCCTTCTCATAGTTGATGCGCCGCGAGACTTCGCCGCACAGCATGACGAGCTGATCGACCTTCGTCTCGAGCGCAGAGCATTTCTCCCACGCCTTGGCGAAGCAGAACGCATCAATCGATCCGTTTCCGTCATCCAGTTGCAGGATCGCCCACTTCTGTCCGACCGTGCCGTCGGGGCGGGGCTTCGGGGCCTTCACCGTACACGCCGAGAGGATGCCGACGAGACGCACGTCGAGATGCTTCAGCCCGCGCTCGTCCTTCAGGTTGGGATTCCCCTTCTTCTTCCAGTTGTCGACGGGCTGGGACTTGAGCCGTTCGTCAATCTCTTCCGCGTTCAGGAGCTGGCTCGTCTTCACCGTCCCCGCTTCGGCGATGACGCGGCGGCACGGCTGGAGCGGATTGCCGGAAATGTAGACACCGAGGAGGTCGCGTTCGTTCTTGAGGTCTTCCACCGGGGCGAACGGGGGCGAATCCACCAGTTCCGCGTCAGTCGTTCGTTCCTCGCCGCCCGCCATCAGGTCGAAGAAGTTGCCTTGTGAACTCGCCTTCTCCTTCACCTTCTGCTGCGCCTTCTTGAGGGCGAACTCGATGTTGTTGAAGAGTCTGGCGCGATTCGGCTCGAGCGTCGAGAACGCACCCGTGCGCGTCAGGTTCTCCAACACGCGCTTGTTGCACGCGGCCGTTCCCGCCAGGCGGACGCAGAAGTCGAGGAAGCCCGCATACGGTCCGTTCTTCTTGCGCTCCTCTACGATCAAGTCGCCCGCCGCGCCCACGCCCTTGATGCCCGAAAGTCCGTAGCGGATACCCTTCGCGTCCGGCGTGGGCACGAAGCGCGAACCCGACTCGTTCACGTCCGGCAGACGCAGGTCAAGCCCAATCTCCTGCGCCTCGGCGACAAACCCCGGCAACTTGTCGAAGTTGCCGATTTCGGAGGAAATCTGGGCACACATGAACTCCGCCGGATAGTGCGCCTTCAGGTAGCCCGTCTGATAGGCAACCCAGGCATAGCACACCGCGTGGGACTTGTTGAACGCATACGACGCGAACGCCCGCCAGTCCTCCCAGATCTTGTCGATCAGCTTCTTCGCCTCGGCTTCGTCCTTCCACTTGTCGATGCGAAACGCGGGATTCGCAAGGCAGCCTTCCTCGAACTTGACCTTCAGTTCCTCCATCACGGCGAGTTGCTTCTTGCCCATCGCCTTGCGGAGTTTGTCGGACATTCCGCGCGTGAACCCGCCGAGCAGACGCGACAGAAGCATCACCTGTTCCTGGTAGACGCAGATTCCGTACGTATCCTTCAGGTATTTCTCCATCAGGGGATGGTCGTAGGTGACGGCCTCCTCGCCCTGCTTGCGGCGAACGAACTGGGGGATATACTCCATCGGGCCCGGCCGATAGAGCGCGTTCATGGCGACGAGGTCGGTGAGTTTCTCCGGCTGAAGGGCAATCAGCCACTTCTTCATGCCGTCCGATTCGAACTGGAAAAGCCCCGTCGTTTCGCCGCGCCCGAAGAGTTCGTAAGTCTCGCGGTCGTCGTCCGGAATCCTGTCGGGGTCGAGGCATCCGTCCTCGCCGCGCAGGGCTTCGGGCACACGCGGATTGTTCGGGCCGAGAAGATTGACGCACTCCTTCTCGACCGTCAGCGTCTTCAGACCGAGGAAGTCCATCTTCAGCAGTCCGACCGGTTCGACGAAGTGTCCGTCATATTGGGTCGTGAGGAGCGATTCGCCCTCCGTCGGCATCACGGGCAGCGTTTCGATCAGCGGATCGCGCGAGATGATGACGCCGCAGGCGTGAACGCCCGGCTGGCGCATACCGCCCTCGAGCCGTCCGGCGCGCTCCATCAGAAGGTGCACCGTCGGGTCCTTCGACTCGAACGCCGCCTTGAGATCGGGGGATGCCTCCATCGCCTTCTTGAAGGTGATTTTCGGCGTGTCGGGGACAAACGAGGCGAGTTTGTTCGTGTCGGCGAGGGGATAATCCATCACGCGCCCGACATCCTTGATGACGCTCTTCGCCGCCATCTGACCGAAGGTGACGATGTGCGCCACGTGATCCTGGCCGTATTTCCGCGTCACGTATTCGAGCACGCGGCCGCGCCCCGCGTCGTCGAAGTCCACGTCGATATCCGGCATGGAGATTCGGTCGGGGTTCAGGAATCGCTCGAACAGGAGGTCGAACTTCAGGGGATCGACGTTCGTAATCCCCAGCGCATACGCAACCGCCGCGCCCGCCGCCGAACCGCGCCCCGGCCCGACCCACACGCCCATCTTCCGCGCACTGTTGATGTAGTCGTGCACGATGAGGAAGTAGCCGGGGAAGCCCATCTGCTTGATGGTGTTCAACTCGAACGCGATGCGCTCCTCCGTCTCCTTCGTCAGAGGCTCGCCCCACCGCCGCTTCGCGCCCTCCCGCGTCAGGTGTTCGAGATAGTCCGCCTCGAACTTGATGCGGCGCACCTTCTCAAGTCCGCCCAGCTTGTCGAAGTTCTTGAACTCCCCGCGCAGCGCCTCCTCGTCGAACTTCTCCGCATACGCCTCCTCCGTGCCGAACGACTCGGGGATCGGGAACTTCGGCATGATCGGCGGCGAATCAAGTTCGTATTCCTCGATTCCGTCCGCGATTTCCTTCGACGCGGCGATGAACTCGGGATGGTCGGGGAAGAGTTCGCGCATCTCCTCCTCGGTCTTGAAGTATTCCTGCCCCGTGTAGATCATGCGCTTCTCGTCAGCCATCTTCACGCCCGTCGAGAGCGCCAGCAGCACGTCGTGCGAATCGTCGTCCGCCGCGTTCAGGAAGTGGACGTCGTTCGTCGCGACGATGCGGATGCCGAGTTTCCTGCCGAGTTCAATCATCCCGGTCACGACCCGCGACTGCCGCGCATAGAGTTCGTGGAACTCCTGAATCGCCTTGCCGGGAATCGGGGACTTCTCGTCGCCGCGCTCTCCCTTTCCCGGCGGATGCAGCATCACCTCGAGCGAATAGCCGTCGCCAAACAGGTTCTGATACCACCGCGCCACGCGCTCCGCCTCGTCCATCCGCCCGATGTCAATCGCGTGGGCGACCTCGCCGGCGATGCACGCCGACGAGCAGTGCAGCCCCTCGTGATACTTCTCGAGGAGGGAATGGTCGATTCGGGCGTTGTGATAGAAGCCGTTGACGTGCGCGAGCGAGATGAGGCGCACGAGATTGTGGTAACCCGTCAGGTTCTTCGCGTGAAGGCAGAGGTGATAGCGGCGTTCCGACTTGTCGCGGGTCGTGTAGTCGCCCGTCGAGGTCACGTAAGCCTCCACGCCGAGAATCGGCTTCACCCCCTGCTTGCGGCACTCGTCGTAGAACGCCTTCAGCGCGAACAGGTTTCCGTGGTCGGTCACCGCCAGCGCGGACATCCCGAGTTCCTTCGCCTTTGCGACCAACGGCTTGATCTGACACTGCCCGTCAAGCAGTGAATAAGTCGTATGGAGGTGCAGATGTACGAAGTCGCTCACAACGGGTCAAATTATAGTAGAATCCGAGTTGGATTGCAAGGGGTGCTGGTCTTGGCAGTCACCGATCATACGGACGATGGCGGAAAGCGGGTCGTCCTGCGCCTTCAGCGCGGCGACGGTCGCCCCCAGCCGCCGAACCGCCGCGTTCCGCTCGTTCGCATCGGTCAGCCAGCGATTCAGGCGTTCCGCCACGGCTTCGGGCGTAAACGCCTCCTGAAGGAGTTCGGGCATGGGCGGCTCATCCGCATCCGCCGCACCGTCGTCGCGGCGGACACACCGATCCCAGATGACGTTGGCAAGTCCGATGTATCGCGTGCCGCGAATGACGCGCCGCGCGAAGGCGGCGAGTGCCACGCTCACGCGATAGACGAGCACGGTCGGACAACCGGCGAGAGCCGCCTCCAGCGTCGCCGTGCCACTCGCCACCGCCGCGCAATCCGCCGTGCGCAGGAGTTGCCGCGCTCCGCCGAGGCGAATCTCGACCGCCGTCGCGCACCCCGCGCTCCCGACGATGGACCTGATCAAGTCAAACGCCTTTTCGTTGGCGGCGGGGATGACGAAACGCGCCCCCTTCATCAGCGGCACGGACGCAAGCAGCGTCGGGAGGATGCGTTCGATTTCGCCGCGCCGACTGCCGGGCAGAAGCGCGACGAGCCTCTCTTCGGACGAACGAGGCTCGACCGGATGGCTCGCCGCGTCCGCCGCAAAGTCGTTCACGAGCGGATGCCCGACGAATGTCGCGAAGCCGGGAGAAAAAAGCGCCGGTTCAAAGGGGAAGAAACAGCAGAGGCGGTCGAGCGCAGCCTCAATCTTCGGGATGCGCCCCTGCTTCCACGCCCAGACCTGCGGACAGACGACGTGAATGGCGCGAATGCCCCGCGCCTTCGCATATGCCGCGAGTTTGAGATTCAGCCCCGGATAGTCAATCGTGCAGACGACATCGGGCTTCCACTCGTCAATCGCCCGCTCCATCGTACGCTTCACCCCGATGAAGAACGGCAGGCGGCGAATCACCGCGCCGAAGCCCATTACCGCAAGGTCGGCGGTCGCGAACCCGTAGTCCTGATAGCCGCGCACCTCGTGACCGACCAGACGGCTGCGGATGCCCCGCGCATAGATGAGGCCCGATTCCTCGCCCGCCAACAGCAGTATCTTCATGGCTGCGCCCCCATTCGGTCACGGACGAAGCGGCGCGGGCGGAAGTCCCGAATCTACGCCGACGATGGCAATCGAATGCCGATTCGCGAAATCGACCACGGCTTCGCGGTCGAGCACAATCAGCCGCCCCGCCTGAAAGCCGAGCGCCGTCACGCCCGCCCGACGCATCACCTTCAGCGTCTTCAGCCCGATGACGGGAATGTCGAAACGCATGTCATGACCCTCGCGAGCCGCCTTGAAGAGGACGGAACCCTTGCCGCCGAGCCGACCGCCGCGACGGATGGCGCGGTTCGTGCCCTCGAACGCCTCGACGGCGAGCACCATCCCCTTCTTCACCATCACGGTCTGGCCGACGTCGTGAACGCCCATGTCGCGGGCGACTTCCACCGCGTGGGCGACGTCGCTCTGCTCCTCGGACGTGAAGCCCCGCGCCGTCAGCGCCCCGACGCCCGGCAGGTTGTCATCCATGTAGAGGCTCGCAGGGAGAATCGTGAGGCCGTTTTCGGCGAACTTCTCCACGAGTTTCGAGAAGACGGAGTGCGCGGTCTTGACGGGCAGTTCGTCGAGCCACGCCTGAACCTCGCGGTCGAAGCGTCCGCTGAAGAGCGAAAGCGGGTTCACCTGCCCCGCGAGAACCGCGCCGTCGTAGCCCATCTTCCCGACGCGGCGGATGTTCTCGGCAATCGTCCCGATCGTAATCGGAATCACGTGGTCGGCGGCCTTGCGCGTGGCGCGGCTGGTCGAACCGGCAATCGCCACGACATCCACCTGACCGACGCCCGCCATCTTCGCACCCTCGACGATGAGACGCGGATAGGCCCCGCTCCCGGCAATGACAAGCAGCTTCGCAATCATAGCGTCCCCTTCAGCACGGCGACGAACGCGGATTGCGGCACGTTCACGTGACCGAATTCCTTCATGCGCGCCTTGCCGCGCTTCTGCTTCTCAAGAACCTTCATCTTGCGCGTGACGTCGCCGCCGTAGAGTTTCGCCAGCACGTCCTTGCGGAACGGGCGGATGTCCTCGCGGGCGATGATCTCCTTGCCAATCGCCGCCTGCACGGGGATCTTGAACTGGTGCGGCGGAATCGTCTCGGCGAGGGCCTTGCACATCTGAAGACCGCGCGAACGCGCCTTGTCGCGGTGAACCATCGTCGCGAAGGCGTCCACCGTCTCGGAGTTGAGCAGGATATCCATCCGCACGATGTCCGCCTCGCGATAGCCCGCCGGCTCGTAGTCCATCGAGGCGTAGCCGTGCGAAATGCTCTTCAGCGTGTCGTGGAAGTCAATCAGGATCTCGTTCAGCGGCAGCATGCAGTGCAGCATCACGCGCTTCGAGTCCATCGTCTCCGTGCCCTCCACCGCGCCGCGGCGATCCATCACGATGCGCATCACGTCGCCGATGGACTCCGTCGGCGTGATGATGCGCGCCTTCAGGATCGGCTCGGAGATGGATTCGTAGGCGGAAGGGTCGGGCATCTGGAGGGGGTTGTCGAGATCCTTCACCTCGCCGTTCTTCATCTTGATCTTGTAGACGACGCCGGGGGCGGTTGAGATGATGTCCAAGCCGAATTCGCGACGCAGGCGCTCCTGCACGATTTCCATGTGCAGAAGACCGAGAAAGCCGCAGCGGAAGCCAAAGCCGAGCGCGAGCGAACTCTCGTGATGGAACGTAAAGGCGGAGTCGTTCAGGTGAAGTTTCTCCAAACCCTGCGCCACCTTCGGGAACTCGTCCGTTGACATCGGGTAGATGCCGCAGAAGACGGTCGGGTGAATGTCGTGAAAGCCGGGGAGAGGTTCGGTCGCGCCAAGTTTGGTCGTCGTCACCGTGTCGCCGATCTTGATCTCGCTCGGATCCTTCACCGTGCCGACGAGGTAGCCGACCTGACCCGCCTCAAGGTGATCGACGGGCTTCTTGCCGGGCGAGAAGATGCCGACTTCGTGAATCGTCGTCGAAACGCCGCTCGCCATGAAGGTGACGCCCTGCCCCGCCTTGATTGAGCCGTCCACGACGCGCACGTAGGTGATGACCCCGCGAAACTCGTCGAAGACGGAGTCAAAGACGAGGGCACGAAGCGGCGCATCGACGCCGCGTGTCTCGGGCGGCGGAATGCGCTTCACGATCGCCTCCAGCACGTCCGCGCATCCCATGCCCGTCTTCGCCGAGACGAGAAGCGGGTCATCCATCGGAATCGCGAGAATGTCCTCAATCTCGCGACTCACCTCCTTCACGTCCGCGCCCGGCAGATCAACCTTGTTCAGCACGGGGACGATCTCGAGTTTCGCGTCCTGGGCGAAGTAGGTGTTCGCGACCGTCTGCGCCTCGACCCCCTGCGCGGCGTCCACGACGAGCAACGCGCCTTCGCACGCCCCCATCGAGCGCGAGACTTCGTAGGCGAAGTCCACGTGTCCGGGCGTATCGAGCAGATTGAAGAGATACTTCTTCCCGTCCTTCGCGTGATACTCCATCGAGACGGGGTGCGACTTGATCGTAATGCCGCGCTCGCGCTCGAGATCCATCGCGTCCAGCGTCTGCTCCTTGAGTTCACGCGCCGAAATCGCGTGGGTCAGTTCGAGGATGCGGTCTGAAAGCGTCGTCTTGCCATGGTCAACATGGGCAATGATGCAGAAATTGCGGATGTTCTCAAGTCGCATGGCGTTTGCCTTCTCCTAAAACTTCAGGGACTTCCCGTCCTTTGCCAGATGGACGCGAATCTTCGGCTTCGTCTTTCCGGCAAGGAGCAGATCGGCTATCGGATCCTCGACGTATGTCTGGACGACGCGGCGGAGCGGACGCGCTCCGAGGGCCGAATCCGTCCCCTTCTCCACGAGGAAGTCCGCCGCCTTCGGGTCGAGCGAAAGCGAAATGCCGGCCTTGCCGAGACGCGGCGCGAGGCGGTCGATCTCCAGTTGCAGAATGCGCTTCATCGCCGAGCGATCCAACTTGTGGAAGACCACCATCTCGTCAAAGCGGTTCAGCAGTTCGGGACGGAAGGTTCGCTTCGCCTCGGCGAGCAGTTTCTCCTTCAGCACCTCGTGGCTCGTCTCGGCCGTGTCGGACGCGAAGCCGAGCGTGTGCCCCTCGCGGGCGAAGTCAAAGCCGAGATTCGCCGTGCAGATGATAATCGTGTTGCGGAAGTCGATCTGCCGCCCCTGCCCGTCCGTCAGCCGTCCGTCGTCGAGAATCTGCAGGAGCATGTTCATCACGTCGGAGTTCGCCTTCTCGAACTCGTCGAAGAGGATGACCGAATAGGGGCGGCGGCGGACTTTCTCCGTCAGTTGCCCGCCCTCATCGTAGCCGACGTAGCCGGGCGGCGCACCGACGAGACGGCTGGAGGAATACTTCTCCTGAAACTCCGACATGTCGAGCGTGATAAGGGCCTTTTCGTCGCCATACACCTTCTCGGCCAGCATCTTCGCAAGGTGCGTCTTTCCGACTCCCGTCGGTCCGAGGAAGAGGAAACTGCCGATCGGACGCTTCGGGTCGGCGAGAAACGCACGACTCCGCCGCAGGGCGCGGGAAATCGCCCCGATGGCCTCTTCCTGCCCGACGACAACCGCTGCGAGCGACTTTTCCATGCCGAGCAGTTTCTCCGCCGTCGTCGCGTTCATCCGCTCGACCGGCACGCCGCTCATCAGGCTCACCGTCTCGGCGACGTCCGTCTCGGAAACGGGCAGGACTTCCTCCGCGTGGGTTTCCTTCCACTTCTTCAGGGCTTCGGCGAACTCACTCGTCGCCCGCTTGATTTCGTCGCGAAGCGTCGCGGCGGAATCAAAGTCGCCATGCTTGACGGCCTCGTCCTTCCGCCCCTTCAGCACGTCGATTTGCGTCTGACGGTCAACCAAGTCCTTCGGCCGCGCACTCGCACCCATCCGAAGCCGAGCCCCCGTCTCGTCCATCGCGTCAATCGCCTTGTCGGGCAACTGTCGCGACGGCAGATAACGCACCGTCAGTTCGACGGCGGCACGAAGGGATTCGGGAGTGAACTTCACCGAATGATGTTCCTCGTATTTCGGCGCAAGCCCCTCGAGAATGCGCACGGCATCCGCGACGGACGGCTCGTCCACCTGCACCGACTGGAAACGGCGCTCAAGCGCGGCATCCTTCTCGATGGACTTGTGGTATTCTTTCAGCGTCGTCGCGCCGATGACCTGCAGTTCGCCGCGCGCGAGGGCGGGCTTCAGGATGTTCGCCGCGTCCATCGCCCCCTCGGCGCCGCCCGCACCGACCAAGGTGTGGATCTCGTCAAGGAAGAGGATGATGTTCCCCGCCCGCTTCGTCTCGTCGATGACCTTCTTCAGGCGCTCCTCGAACTGCCCGCGATACTGGGTCCCCGCGACCATCCGCGCCATGTCGAGCGCAATCACGCGCTTCGACTGCATCTTCTCCGGCACGGTGCCGCGGTGAATCGCCTGCGCGAGACCTTCCGCCACCGCCGTCTTGCCCACGCCCGCCTCGCCAATCAGCACCGCGTTGTTCTTCGTGCGACGGCTCAGAATCTGAATGACGCGGCGAAGTTCCTTCTCGCGCCCGATGACGGGATCGAGGACGCCCTGCCGCGCAAGATCCGTGAGGTCGCGTCCGTAGACGTTAATCGTCGGGGTCTTCTGCTGCTTGCCGTTCGCTCCCGTCGCATCCTTCTTCCCGTCCGCGTCCTCCGAAGCCTCGTCTCCATCGTCCTCGCCGTCCTTCGCCTCGTTATCCCCGGAAGAACCGCCCTGCGTCCCCGCCGCGAGGAACTTCTCGACCGTCACGCCCGCATTGAAGAGGAGTTGTGCCGCCACGTTCTCGCCCTCGCGCAGCATGGCCGTCAGGAGATGGACGGTATCGACGACATTGTCGTTCCCCGCTTCGATCTTCGCAATCTCAAGCACTTTCTTCGTCCGCGCCGACAGGGGGAGCGGTCCGCGCTGAAGCGTCGCATTGGACGTGCCCGAAATCATGTTGCGCATCGACTCGGAAAGGTCGTCCAGCGCCAGGTCGAGCCGCACCAACCGCTGGCAGGCCTGACAGGACGGAATCGCGAGCAGACAAAGGAAGATGTGTTCGGACCCGATATGGTCGTGGCCGAGCTGCCGCGCACAGTCCCCCGACGCATTCAAGGCGTCACACGCGTGTTTCGTCAGTTTCAGATTCACAGGAACAACCCTTCCGCTCGTTCGTTCAAGACGACATCCTCGAAGCGGCGGTTCATCTCGTCCGCCCGTTCGCCGTCCACGCGATCGCGCTCATCCTGGTCCAATCCATCCTCGTTCGACGCAAGGTCGATTTCCGCAAGCCACTTCTCAATCGAACCGAGCGTCACGCCGTCAAGCAAGTCCTCAATCGCCGCGAGACGAAGCGGCGAAAGCAAATCGAAGAGCTCCCCCGGCGCAAGAAGCCGACAGTTCTTCAGAACCGCAAGCGCGCGGCAGATCGAGTCGCCGAAGACACGCGGCATTTCCTCAATCAGCCGAACGCGGGCGTTTCGCTCCTGCGAAATGATGTCGCTCAGCACGCGCTTGGCCTGATTGCCGTTCTTCTTCAGATACTGCAACCTGAAGGCGTGTCCCGAACTGCCGACGCCGTCCGCATCCACGCCGACGAGCTTCATCTTCAGGGCCTGCACCGCACGGTGGACGGCCTCGAGTTCGCCAATCAGGTGAAGCCCCTCGAGATGAAGGAGTTCGCCTACGCGGAACTCCGGGCGAACGTTCTTCAGCGAAAGCGTTTCGCCGGGTTCTTCCTCCGCCGCGTTCGCCGACTGTTCAAGCCGCTCAAGGTCATTCACGACGCCATGCATCGCGTTCATGAACGCCTCCAGGATGGGCGGCGGCTCACCATTCGAGGTGACGCCCGAAATCGAGACGGAAACGCTCGGCGGCGAAGCCTTCTCGCGATGCGTCCGCTGGCTCTTCTTCTGACGGCGCACGCGTTCGCCCTTGGCGCAGGCGCGGCAGACGTAGAGTTCCTCGTCCGAACCGTCCTTCACGACGTGGATGGCCGTCTCCGCCTCGTTGTTGTGGCAAATCTCACACTTCATTTACAAGCCCTTCACTTCCGCCAGCGTCTTCGCCAGCATCGGATCCTTCTCCGCCACTTCATCGTCCGTCAGCCCCTCGATTTCATGGGGAAAGACAATCCAGTCGTTGCCAACATCCTTGACGTAGTAGTCGGGCTTCATCGCCGTCAGGTTCTTCGCGGGCTTCCAGTAGACGCAGGCCATCCGCATCTCCGCCCCCGTCTGGCTGATGCGCTCGTAGACCGCCTCGGCCGTCTTGCCCGTGTCGAACACGTCGTCCACGACGAGGACGCGGTCGCCCTTGCGGAGCATGCTGAAGATCACGTCGCCGTGAGTGAAGGCGACGCCGCCCTTGTTCTCGCCGATGCCCGTGTAACTCGCGCACTTGAGCGGCATGTGCTGCACCGACCAGCCCGCGCACTTGAAGAACTCGTGAAGCGACACGCCGACCGGAGCCCCGCCGCGCCAGAGGGCAATCAGAATGTCGGGCTTCCAGCCGGACTTCTTCACCGCCGCCGCAAGCCGCCACTCGTCCTGTAGATACTCGTCTGCCGAAAGATACGTTTTCTTCATCGCAACCTCCTCACTTCATCAAGTTCAAGTACCAGCCAACAAGTTCGGGCGCGTAGAACATCCACGCGAGACACCCGAGACAGATGTAAGGGCCATACGGAATCGCCACGAACTTCCCCAGCCGCGCCTTCGCGGCAATGACAAGCCCAAGCCCGACGATCGACCCGAAGACCGACGAAAGGACCAGCGTCACGAGCACCGCAAGCGGACCGAATAGCGCCCCGACCGCCCCCATCAGGAACACGTCCCCGAGACCCATCGCCTCGCGTCCGAACGCCTTCGAGCCGAAGAATCGCACGAGCCAGAGAAGTCCGAAGCCGAAGACAAGCCCGAAAAGCGAATTGAAGACGGGCGTTGCGAACGGCTGAAGCCCCGGATAGAGAGGAAAGGCGTCCTTCACAATCGGGAATGGGAGGAAGGTCGATGCCGCCGCGAGCAGAAGACCGTAGCCCATCCCGCCGACCGTCACGAAGTCGGGCAAGAGCTGGTGGTCGAAGTCGATGAACGTGCCGACAATCATCAGCGAGAGCCACACCCAAAGGGCAGGGGCGAGCGGACCGAACGCGAGAAAAGCCGCGAGGAAGAGTCCGCCGCCCAAAGCCTCGACAATCACGTAGCGCGGCGAAATCGGTGCGCGGCAGTTCGCGCACTTGCCGCGCAACGCCAGCCACGAGAGAATCGGCAGGTTCTGATACCACCGGATTGCCGCGCCGCACTTCGGGCAATGCGAAGGCGGTCGGACAATCGATTCGCCGCGTGGCACGCGCCAGATGACGACGTTCAGGAAGGACGCGATGCAGGCACCGAGCCAGAAACTGAAGAAAGTCAAAATCTCATACACGCCCGATTCC
Source organism: Gemmiger sp. (assembly GCA_963626175.1). Classification (GTDB taxonomy): domain Bacteria; phylum Verrucomicrobiota; class Kiritimatiellia; order RFP12; family UBA1067; genus UBA1067. Next base: position 6,139 of record CAVFWY010000010.1, on the reverse strand, counting down.
ATGCCGTTCCCCGCCCGTCATTCGCTCTTGAGCGTTCGGCTCATAATCGCTTCCGCCGCGTTCTTCGCGTCGAAGTTCTCGTAGCAGACGGCGTAGACAAGTTCCGAAATCGGCATCTCAACCTTCATTTCCGCCGCGAGGTCGTGTACGACCTTTGAGTTCCACACGCCTTCCGCCACCATCTGCATCGATGCGAGGATGTCGGCAATCTTTTCGCCGCGACCGAGTCGCTCGCCCACCGAATGGTTCCGCGAATGCCGCGAGGTGCAGGTGACGATCAGGTCGCCGATGCCCGCCAGCCCCGAAAGCGTCTCCGGCTTGCCGCCATAGGCGAGCACGAACCGCTTCAGCTCCGCAAGCCCGCGCGTAATCAGCGCGGCGCGCGTGTTGTCGCCGAAGCCCATGCCGTCCGAACACCCGACGGCAATGGCAATCACGTTCTTCACCGCGCCGCCGATCTCGACCCCCACCGGGTCGTCCGACGTGTAGACGCGGAAGCGAGGGCCAGACCAGATCTTCTGCACCGTCTTCGCCCGTTCGAGGTCGCGACAGGCGGCGACAATCGCCGTCGGAATGCCGCGGCTCACCTCTTCCGCATGGGTCGGACCGGCGAGCGCGACGACATTCTTCAGTCCGAGAATCTCCTCCGCCAGTTCCGTCATGCGGCGATTCGTCCGCTCGCAAAGCCCTTTCGTCAGTGAAACGACGGTCATCTCGTCGGTAACCAGTCCCTTGAAGCCCTCGATGACGGACGCGAAGAACTTCGACGGCGGCGCGAGCACGACGACATCCGCACCCTTCACGGCTTCGGCACGGTCGCTCGTCAAGGCGAGGTTCGCGGGCAAATCAACACCCGGAAGGAACTTCGCGTTCTTCCGTGTCCGCCTCATCTCCTCGATGTAGTCGGGGAACGCCCCCCAAAGGGTGACGTCGTGACCATATCCCGCCAACAGCAGGGCGTTCGCCGTTCCCCATCCGCCATCGCCTATGACCGCAATCTTCATAGCCCCATCAGATGAGATGCCCCATCTTCTCCTTCTTCGTCTGCAGATACCGGCGGTCGTGCGCGTTCGCCGGAATCACAATCGGCACGCGCTCGGTGATTTCGATGCCGTAGCCGTCAAGCCCCTTGATCTTGCACGGGTTGTTCGTCATCAGCCGAACCTTGCGGATGCCGAGATCCACGAGAATCTGCGCCCCTTCGCCGTAGTCACGCAAGTCGGGCGCAAAGCCAAGGGCGACGTTCGCCTCGACGGTGTCGAGACCCTCCTCCTGCTTGCGGTAGGCGTGGAGCTTGTTCGCCAGCCCAATGCCGCGTCCCTCCTGACGCATATAGAGGATAACGCCGCGCCCCTCGTGCTCAATCGTCTCCATTGCCGCGTGAAGCTGATGTCCGCAGTCGCACCGTTCGCTCCCCAGCACGTCGCCCGTGAAACACTCCGAATGGACGCGCGTCAGCACGGGTTCGCCGGTCGAGACGTCGCCCTTGATGAGCGCGAGATGCTCCAGCCCCGAAATGCGCGAACGATACATCTTCAGCCTAAAATGCCCGTGGTCGGTCGGCAAATCAACTTCCTCAATCGCCTCGACGAGTTTGTCCGTGCGGCGACGATAGGCAATCAGGTCGGCAATCGAGAGGAACTTCAGCCCGAACTTCTTCGCGAACGCGATGTGATCGGGCATACGGGCCATCGTGCCGTCATCCTTCATCACTTCGCAGCAAAGACCGACTTCCTCCAATCCCGCCAGTCGGCAGAGATCGACCGTCGCCTCAGTATGACCCGCCCGCTTGAGGACGCCGCCTTCGCGCGCCTCGAGCGGGAACATATGCCCCGGACGGCGGAAGTCGCCCGGCTTCACGCCCGGCCTCACACACGCCTGTGCCGTCATCGCGCGTTCCGCCGCCGAAATGCCGGTCGTCGTCTCAACCGCGTCAATCGAAACCGTGAACGCCGTTTGGTGATTATCCGTATTCTGCCGCACCATCTGCGGCAAGTCAAGCTTGCGACACCACGCGGCGCTCATCGGCATGCAGATGAGTCCCTTGGCGTGTGTCGCCATGAAGTTGACGTTCTCAAGCGTCGCGAAACGGGCCGCGCAAATGCAGTCGCCCTCGTTTTCGCGGTCGGCATCGTCCGTCACAAGGACGATGCCGCCGCCGCGCAACGACTCGAGGCATTCTTCAACCGTGTCAAACGGCATTTCCAGCCTCCGCACAGATGAGGAGAGAGAACTCAACCCTCGGCTTCGAGGGCGGCATCGACCTCGTCGGTCGTCTCCATGTTCGTGTAAACGTCCTGAACGTCCTCAAGGTCTTCCAGCATGTCGACGAACTTGTTAATCGCCTTCGCCGTCACGACGTCGTTCACGGGATTCATCATGTTCGGCACAAGGCCGATGGACGACTCTTCCTCGTCAATCGCAATGCCCGCCGCCTTGATCGCGTCGGAAACCGCCACGAAGTCGTTCGGCTGGCACTTCACGGTGAAGCCGCCGTCCTCCGACACGACGTCCTCCGCACCCGCCTCGAGCGCGACTTCCATCACGCGGTCTTCCGTCACGCCGTCCGCCGCCGGAATCATCACCTGACCGAGACGGTCGAAGAGACGGCTCGCGCTGCCCGGCTTCGCAAGTTCAAGACCGTTCTTCTTGAACACGTTCGAGACTTCCGCCGCCGCACGGTTCTTGTTGTCCGTCAGCACGCGCACCACGACGGCCGTGCCGCCCTTGATGCCCTCGTACTGAGCGTCCACCATTTCGGCGGACTCGAGTTCGCCCGTCCCCTTCTTGATGGCGCGTTCGATGTTGTCGTTCGGCATCTGCGCCGCCTTCGCCTTCGCAATCAGCGTACGGAGGGTCGGATTGTTATCCGGATCCCCGCCCTTCGCCTTCACGACGATGGTGATTTCCTTGCCGAGTTTCGAGAAGATTTTACCCTTCTTCGCGTCCGCCGCGCCTTTCGCGCGCTTGATTGTCGCCCAGTGGCTATGACCTGACATGTTTTGCTCCTTTGGTAGTTAAAAATCCAGAAACTGATAGGTGTGCGCCCCCGCGTCGATTCGCATGCGCGGCGGACGCACCCGACGGAAGTTAGGCCTTGTGGCGGTAGGTAATCCGCCCCTTGCCCAAGTCGTACGGGGAGATTTCAACGGTGACCGTGTCGCCGATTGCAATCTTGATGAAGAACTTCCTCATCTTGCCCGAGATGTGCGCAAGCACCTCGTGCCCGTTTTCGAGCCGAACCTTGTACATCGTGGCAGGGAGAACCTTGGTGACGATTCCCGTCACCTCAATTGCCTGATCTTCTTCTTTCGCCATTCGTTTTGCCTTTTTTACCGTAAAACGCCGAATATGATACCATTTATCGTCTCCAATTGCAATGCCGACATATGGAAATCACGATGCCGATTTGGTATAATTCACGCCATTAATTCGCGATAACTATTGGAAAACATATGGTTCTGTCTCATATCAACTGGGTAACCGTCGGACTTCTCTGCGTCTCGAACTTCGTGATGCTCTATGCCTGGTACGGGCATTTGCGCAGTCTGTCGGGTGCGCCGGTCTGGGTTGCGATTCTCGTCTCGTGGCTGATTGCGCTCGCCGAGTATTGCGTGGCCGTCCCCGCCAACCGGATTGGCTCGCGGACGATGACGCTCGAACAGCTGAAGATTACGCAGGAGGCCGTCACATTGCTCGTCTTCATGCCATTCTCCGTGGTCGTCATGCACGAAAGCGTCTCGTGGAACTATCTCGCCGCGTCCGTCTGCATCCTCGCGGCGGTCTTTTTCATCTTCTGCGGGCGGGGCTGACGGCGCCCCGCCCCAATCTGCCGCACATTCAAGCGCAAAGGCTCAGAACGCGGGCAGAGTATGGGTCGCTTCCATGCGGAAACGACCCGATTTTGGTTATGATTGTCAGATGAGTGCGAGAGCCTGGTCGAGGTCGGCGATGATGTCGTCGATGTGCTCGATGCCAATCGAGAGACGAATCAGTTCGGGGGCGAGACCCGCCGCCCGCTGCTGTTCCTCGGTGAGCTGGGAGTGCGTCGACGAGGCCGGGTGAACCGACAGCGACCGCGCGTCGCCCACGTTCGCGAGCTGCGTGAAGAGCTTGAGCCCGTCCACGACCTTGATGCCCTCCTGAACGCCGCCCTTCACGCCGAACACGACCATGCCGCCCTGTCCGTTCGGAAGGTATTTCTTCGCGAGTTCATACGAGGGGTCGCCCTCCAGTCCCGGATAGCGAACCCACGCCACCTTCGGGTGGTTCTTGAGGAACTTCGCCACCGCAAGCGCGTTGGATGAGTGCCTCTCGATGCGGAGAGGAAGCGACTCCACACCCTGAAGGAAAATCCAGTTCGCGTCCGGCGAGAGCGTCGGACCCTGGTTGCGGAGACCGACCGTCCTCAGTCGCGTAATGAATGCGAGCGGACCCGCGAGCTTCGACCACACCGCACCGTGATAGCCGCGGTCGGGTTCGTTGTAGAGCGAGAACTTCGGGTCTGACCAGTCGAACTTGCCCGCGTCAATCACGACGCCGCCGATGCCCGCGCCGTGTCCGCCGATCCACTTCGAGAGCGAGTGGATGACGACGTCCGCGCCGAACTCGATCGGATGTTCGAGCACCGGGGTCGAGAAGGTCGCGTCCACCACGAGCGGCAGGTTGTGCTTCTTCGCGAGTTTCGAGTAGGCCTCGATGTCCGAGACGTCAAGCCCCGGGTTGCCGATCGTCTCGATGAAGATGAGGCGCGTCTTCTCGTTGATGGCGGCTTCGGCCGCCGCGATGTCGTTCACCTTCACGAACTTCGCATGGATGTTGTTCGACTGCGGCAGAATCACGTCGAACTGCGTGTAGGTTCCGCCGTAGAGGTTCGAGGCCGCGACGAACTCCTCGCCCGACGGGACGATGTTCGTGATCGTGAAGTAGATTGCCGCCGTGCCCGAACTCAGGGTAATCGCCGCCGCACCGCCCTCGAGCGCGGCAAGCCGCTTCTCAAGCACGTCCTCGGTCGGATTCATCAGACGGGCGTAGATGTTCGCCGCCTTCCTGAGCGCGAAGCGATCCGCGCCATCCTGCGCGTTCTTGAAGTTGTAGGCCGTCGTGCGGTAGACGGGCACCGCCGTCGCGTCCGTCGCCGGATCGCCGTTCCATCCCGCGTGCACGGCGAGCGTCTCGGCATGCTGTTTCGTTGCATTGCTCATGTGTTGTCCTCCTGTCTGTCTGTTATCTTCCTGTTTCCGCTGTCGCTCCGCCGCACTCACGCGAAGAGCCACGTCGAGAGATAGCGCTCGCCCGTATCCGGCAGAAGCGCGACAATCGTCTTGCCGGCGAACGCCGGGTCCTTCGCAAGGTCGAGCGCCGCCCAAAGCGCCGCGCCGGACGAGATGCCGACGAGCAGACCCTCGCGCGCCGCCGCCGCACGCGCCGTCCGCCCCGCATCGTCCGCCGTAACCGTAATCACCTTCGTGATGAGGCTCGTATCCAAAACCTTGGGCACGAATCCCGCGCCGATGCCCTGGATCTTGTGCGGACCCGGCTTGCCGCCCGAAAGCACGGGACTCGTATCCGGCTCGACCGCGTAGATGCCGACGTTCGGATTCTTCTCGCGCAGGAACCGCCCCGTGCCGGTCAGCGTGCCGCCCGTGCCGACGCCCGCCACGAACGCATCCACCTGCCCGTCCGTATCCGCCCAGATCTCGGGCCCCGTCGTGATGCGGTGGTAGGCCGGATTCGCCGGATTCTCGAACTGCTGCAGAATCACGCCGTCCTTCGCGTCGCGCAACTCGTTCGCCTTTGCAATCGCACCCTTCATGCCGTCGCTGCCGGGGGTCAGCACGATTTCCGCGCCATAGGCCGCCGCGAGCTTGCGCCGCTCGATGGACATCGTTTCGGGCATCGTCAGGATGAGGTGGTAGCCGCGAATCGCGCTCACGAGGGCCAGCCCCACGCCCGTGTTGCCGGAAGTCGGCTCGATGATCGTCGCGCCCGGCTTCAGGATGCCATCCTTCTCCGCCTGCTCGACCATGGCAAGCGCGATGCGATCCTTCACGCTGCCGCCTGGGTTGAAGAACTCAACCTTGGCCAGCACCCGCGCACCGCCCTTGTTCAGCTTGTCCGAGATTTCCACGAGCGGCGT